>DAIQRP010000081.1:0-2605 GCA_036786125.1 Sphingobacterium sp. | reverse complement strand
CCATTCTGAGGTGCTGGCCGCTATATCTGCAGCCATTATAAAAAACATATTCATGGCTTATTCTTTTCTATCGGTTTGACTTTGAGGATTTTCATCCTTTTCAAAAGGAATATCCTTCATATAGCTAATATGATCTTTATTCATCCGAATGAGCATAATAGCGACGATCACGAAGAATATGATAAAGATCCAAAGTGAGACGATAAGGTACATCTCGCTTCCATTTAAATTTGTTATTTGCTTAAACATCTTTCCTAGATTACAGGTTATCTTCTATATTATTTTCTACAAGTTGGTCTTGAGCTTTAATATCCGTACCCAATCGTTGTAAATAGGCGATCATGGCGATAATTTCTCGGTTAGAAGCTACATGTACCTGATTCGCTTTTAAGTCTGCTACAATCGCTTGAGCTTGCTTCTCCATATCTCTTTCCACATGGTCTACTTGTTCATTTGTATATGGAACACCTAAAAGACGCATGGCATTTAGCTTTTCTTTAATTAAAGAATTATCAAGTTCCTGATCGATTAACCATGGATATTGAGGCATAATTGAACCTGGAGAAGTAATGGTCGGATCTAATAGATGGTCGAAATGCCATTTATTCGGATATTTACCACCTATACGATGTAAATCTGGACCCGTACGTTTAGATCCCCATAAGAAAGGTCTGTCGTATACAAATTCTCCAGCTTTGGAGTATTCTCCATAGCGGGCTGTTTCAGAACGGAATGGACGAATCGTCTGACTATGGCAGTTGACACATCCTTCGCGGATATATAGATCTCTACCTTGTAATTCTAAAGCTGTATATGGCTGTACAGAACTAATAGTAGGAATATTCGAGGATATGGTAAATGTAGGTACCATCTCTACGATCCCTCCAATTAGGATGGCTATTAATGCCAATACCATAAATAGAATAGGTTTACGTTCTAAGCGACGGTGCGTAGATGGCTCATTTACCAATAGCGGTTCTAAAGCTGGAGCTTCAGCAGGCTCATCGGCTAATAAGTTACCTTTTTTCATAGTTTTCACTAAGTTGTAACTCATGATAATCGCTCCCGTCAGATATAAAGCTCCTCCTACGGCACGCATCATATGCATAGGTAGGATTTCTAAAGTTGTCGTTAGGAAATTTGGATATTTTAAAACTCCTTCTGGAGTAAATTCTTTCCACATCAAGCCTTGTACCACTGCCGCCCAATACATTGGGATGGCATAGAATAAGATCCCTAAGGTTCCAATCCAAAAGTGCACAGAAGCTAATTTTTTAGAGTATAATTCTGTTTTATAAATTCTAGGAATTAACCAATATAAAATTGCAAAGGTCATAAAGCCATTCCATCCCAAGGCTCCAACGTGAACGTGTGCTACTATCCAATCGGTAAAGTGAGCAATAGCATTCACTTGTTTTAACGATAACATTGGACCTTCAAAAGTAGCCATACCATACGCTGTTAAAGCCACCACCATAAATTTAAGGGTAGGCTCTGTACGCACTTTATCCCAAGCCCCACGTAAGGTTAGTAATCCATTAATCATACCTCCCCAAGATGGTGCAATAAGCATAATGGAGAATACTACACCTAACGATTGTACCCAAGAAGGTAATGAAGAGTAGAGTAAATGATGTGGTCCTGCCCAGATATAAATAAAAATCAATGACCAGAAGTGAAGGATACTCAATTTGTAGGAATATACGGGACGGTTAGCC
Organism: Sphingobacterium sp.; assembly: GCA_036786125.1. Lineage (GTDB taxonomy): Bacteria > Bacteroidota > Bacteroidia > Sphingobacteriales > Sphingobacteriaceae > Sphingobacterium. The sequence continues at coordinate 887 of DAIQRP010000081.1, read as the reverse complement.
ATTTTAGGTAAGAAGTAATACATCATCCCTAAAAATGGAGTTGTTAGAAAGAATGCCACCGCATTATGGCCATACCACCATTGCACTAAGGCATCTTGTACCCCTGCATAGCCATAGTAACTTTTCCAAAAGCTGACAGGTATCTGCATGGAATTTACAATATGTAATACCGCTACAGTGACAAAAGTAGCTATATAAAACCATACGGCAACATACATATGTCGCTCCCTACGTTTGATAATTGTACCAAACATATTAATTCCAAATACGACCCAAATTAAGGTAATACCAATATCAATAGGCCACTCCATTTCGGCATATTCATGACTGGAGGTAAATCCTAAGGGTAAGGTAATAGCGGACGCGACGATAATTAGCTGCCATCCCCAGAAATGTATTTTACTTAATACATCACTGAACATTCTGGCTTTTAATACGCGCTGTAGTGAATAATAAACACCCATAAAGATGGCATTTCCCACAAACGCAAAAATCACAGCATTGGTATGTACCGGTCGTACACGTCCAAAGGTGGTGTATTGGGTCGCAAAATTTAATACAGGCCAAATTAATTGTAATGCCACTAATAAGCCAATGGACATTCCAACTATCCCCCATACAATGGTCGCTACTCCAAAATTCCTGACAATCTTATTGTCGTAATTAAATTGCTCTAACTGCATTACTGATAGTATTGATTTCTTATCAAAAGTAGTTAGAGTATTATGACATTCGAATGATACTGATTTGCTTTAAATATAATTTAAATCACGTAGAAGCATGCCAAAATGTAAGAAGGATTACTTTCGTCCCAAGGACTGATTAGAGGAGCCTACAAAAAGCTATAAACGCAAAAAAGCCTTAAGATTTCTCTTAAGGCTTTCTGT
>DAIQRP010000080.1:11154-12570 GCA_036786125.1 Sphingobacterium sp. | reverse complement strand
CAATGACCTACTGATTACAAGTCAGTTGCTCTACCAGCTGAGCTAAAGAGGCGTTTTTATTATTTTTAAAATCCTTTATTTAACTTGAGAACTTTCTATGTTTGTTTTATCAAACTTAGCGAGTGCAAATCTCTAATTTATTTTTGACTTTTGCAAGTTTTTTTTGAATTTTATTTTTCCGTTTAAAGAACAAGCAAACTTCGTTTTTAGCAGCGCTATTTCCTTGTTTGCTGATGCAAAGATAGACACAAAACCGACATTACAAAAATATTTTATAAAAAAAATTGCCTTAAAAACGCAACATAACTGATATATAGACAAATAAATTTCATCGAAATATTTAACTTTTTAAATGTTATGCCAAAATTCTATATTTGAACATGCACAATGCCCTTCATATTTTATTAAAATCATCTCGCTACGGCCTGATATTTTCTATTTTTTGTTGTTCCATACCGAGTAGTCAAGCTCAAAATATCGTTCAAAAACTTAAAAATAAATTTCTCTCGAACGAAAAAGATAGTACGCGCTCCTCTTCTTTTATGATTCTTCCCGCATTAGGCTATGCCCAAGAGACCGGTTTAGAATATGGAATTGCAAGTACCTATAATTTTTATGCCGATAAAAAGGATCCATTAATCCGCACTTCTACCCTAACTTTAATGGGAACCTTAACTACAGAGAAGCAAGCGAACATTAAATTAAACTCTGATATATGGACTGCGGAGAATAAATATCATATCCTTTCGGAAATCAGATATAGAAATTGGCCCTTTAATTATTATGGTATAGGTTCGGATACCTATGTTAAAAATGAAGATTATATCGATCAGCATCTCTTCCGCTTTCGCCTAGAAGTGGAGAAAAAGATTAAACCTAATTTCTATATCGGAGTGAATAGTAATTATGAATACTTTAAATTTAGAGATGTGGAAGAGGATGGCATCTTTAACCAAGACCCCATTAGCGGTAAGACCGGCGGGCAGCACCTCCTTTTAGGCGTATCGACCTTATATGATACCCGTAATAATGTATCCTATACCACAGCGGGACATTATGCGCGTCTGAAATATGCTTATGCGCCTAAATTCTGGAAAGCTGAGAATTTCGAAGGATCTCAGTTGGATGTCGATCTTCGGACCTTTAAACCTATCAGTCCAACCTTAGCTATAGGTATTCAAGCGATACATCGAAGCACCTTTGGAGCAAGCACTCCTTTTTATAGTTATAGAGAACTGGGTGGAGATATGATGATGCGTGGTTATTATACGGGTAGATATAGAGATAAAAATTACTCCGCGGCACAGGCCGAGCTCCGATTTCGAGTACATCCCAGAATCGGTCTAACTGCATTTGGAGCTGCCGGATCTGTATATGCTAAGGAACATTCCTTTCGCCTTCTTCCCTCCTATGGGG
>DAIQRP010000080.1:0-11144 GCA_036786125.1 Sphingobacterium sp. | reverse complement strand
CAGGTCTTCGGTATTTCTTCAGCTTAGAACATAATAGTAGTATTCGTTTCGATTATGCCTATGGTGAAAAAAGAGCCGGTGAACAACGGCAGTCGGGATTTTACTTAAGTCTTTCCGAAGCATTTTAATAAGGAGCGCTGACTCTGCTTTAATTCCACGAGCAAGACTACCAAGTCCTGCTCGTCTTTTTTTTAACTCCTATATATATAGGAACGAATAGCGCTAAAGAAATTAAAATCTCAGTTTAAAATTTTCTTTACGTTGTTGCTTTCTACGGAATGCGAGTCCAAAGTGAAATAAATCAATAGTGACCGTCACCTCCGGATTAGCTTTTAGCTTATTCCAAAATTGCTCTTTGGCTGGATCTTTATAAATTTCATCCAGCAGATAAAAAGTAGATTCATCTAATGACGGAAGCTGCTCCACATCTGCTATAGCTATCTGTGGCATGGGGGATGATCTTTGCAGGCGCAGATAATCGTATAATTTCGGTTCACAAGCGATACAAATTACCTGATAATCGGCATAGAAAGTTAATATCCGAGACAGCATTAAAAACTTTTTGTCTGAAACAACTGTATTAGATAGTAGAGCTGGATCAGATTTATATATTACTTCATCGGCCAATTTATAAACAAAAGGAGAATGTGTTCCATGTCTACTATGGGAAAGCATATAATGCATCAAGGCTTTAAAGTAATATTTTAATGTATTCATATTGCAAAATTACGATAATGAAACTATCTTACCATACATATTTAATATCCTATGCATCCAAATGAATTAAAAGCCCTCGTCACTTTATTAGAAGATCCAGATTTAGAGATTTATCAAGAAGTTAAAAAGAAAATTCTCAGTATCGGAGCGGAGATAAGCCCTATTTTAATCGAGCAGCGTCCCCTTGCCCCCGATCCTTTAACGGTAAGTCGTATAGAAAATCTCTTATCTGATATTCAATTTCAGCAACTCAAGCAAGATTTAATCTATTGGAAGGAAAATAATTCCAATAATCTCCTGCGTGCCCTATTGATTATCAATCAGTATGAATATCCGGATTTTAATGAAAACCTGGTCTTTCAGCAGCTTGCGGAAATCAGGCAAGAAATTTGGATTAAACTCATCTACGATATGAGTCCGGTAGAAAAGGTGCGTTTAATCAATCATATTCTATATGATAAATATAAGTTCCGCGGAAACAACCTCAATTTCTATGATCCGAATAATTCATTTATTGGAAAGGTTTTAGAAAATAAAAAGGGAAACCCATTGTCATTAGCCTGTGTCTATTCGATCATTGCCCAACAATTGGATATCCCTATCTATGGTATTAATCTTCCTAAACATTTTATGCTCGCCTATATCGATGAGGAAAATCCGATAGCGCAGGAAGTTCTTTTTTATATCAACGGCTTTAATAAAGGACAATTGATGAAAAAGGAAGAAATCTATTCGTTCTTAAAACAGATGAATCTGCCGGAAGAAGCTCGTTACACATTACCTTGCCCGAATTTAGTTATTGTCAACCGCATCATTAGAAATTTAATTTCTGCTTATGCCGAGCAAGAGCATCTTCTTAAAAAAGAACAGATGGAAGAATTACTCAGCTATATGGAGTAATTATTTAAATGTTCCACGTGCATCTAAGGAAATTCCTACAGGAGTTAACACACGTCCTATAGATCTTTCTTCTTTGGCAATTTGAGGGGCTACATTTCCATTATCCGACCATTTAAATCTAAATATTTTTCTCGCTCCTCTATCTGCAACATATAGAAAGTCGGTATTCGCCCGACCATCCAACTTCACATCTACCGGATTAATTAATCCGGTTTCAGGACCTGTAATAACGCGCGTAGGCACCAGTACCGTGGAAGCTCCATTCAGCAGGTTATTGGCATTTTCGAATATATATATCTTTCCTTCATTAGCATCTGACCAATCGGTCATAGCTAAGAGATTCAAGCTTTCAGAATAATGAAATCCTTGCAGGTTATTCGCTCCATTAATGGTGAATATTTTAGGTGCATCTGCTGTAAAAGTACTGTCAACAGTATTTTTTGCAGCCAGATTTCCAAATACTGCAAATTGACTATTATCCCCAGTCAAAGTAGCTAATAGATCGGTATTATGCATTTGTATCGTCCAAGGTCTAATATTCTCCCCTAATAAAATCGTTTGTGTAGGTCTTCTAAACCCACGTACTGCCGCAGGGTTATTATACATATAAATACGGGATGGGCTGGCATTATTAGATAGATATAAATGTCTTCTACCTTCTCTAACATCCATTGCTATACCTCGTATATTAGCCAAAATACCATTGGAGAAGAAAAAGCCTGAAGCCGGGCTTCCCTCTCTAGAAATAGTCAGTACCTGTAAGGCAGTATCGACATAAGAAGGATTATTCACCGAACTTTGCATAAGCTGACCATAAGCTGGAGTAAAGTATATCGCCGCTCCTCCCTGCGCCCCAGATCTATAAAATAAAGGTGTAGCTAAAGTAGAAGAATCTGCTGTAGAATAAATGGCTAAAGAAGGATAAGGTTCCCGAGTGGTATTAACCTCGTAGTCGGAATAAGACACATAGAGTCTGGATATTCCGGCTAATTCTCTAACAGGCTCATCATCATTTCGTTTGCACGAGATACATATTATAGAACTGCAAATCAGCAGTAATAATAACTTACTAAGGGATGTGAATTTCATCTTTATAATCAAAATAATACGACAAAAATAAGAAATATTACAAGTAAATATACAGGTTTGTCCAGGAAGAATACAAAGAATTCCTCGGCTCATTCAAAAAGGATACGTCCAAACATTTGTATTTATTGTGCATTTTGATTAAAATTGCGTCAGTATAGCAAGGGATAAATGGAAAATACAGAATTTAAAAGAGAGACACTCAGCTTACCTCAAGAAGGCAAAAAATTATTACTTCACTCCTGTTGTGCACCTTGTGCTGGGGAGGTAATGGAAGCTCTAGTACATTCGAATATTGAATTTACCATTTATTTCTATAATCCAAATATCCATCCACGTAAAGAATACGACTTAAGAAAAGAAGAGAATATTCGATTTGCAGAAAAACACAATATTCCATTTATCGATGCTGATTATGATGTAGATGAATGGTTTGCCTTAGCAAAAGGTATGGAACATGAACCTGAAAAAGGGATTCGTTGTACGATGTGTTTTGATATGCGTTTTGAAAAGACTGCGGCCTATGCTGCTGCACATGGCTTTGATGTGATCTCCAGTTCTTTGGGTATCTCCCGTTGGAAAAATATGGATCAGATTAATGATTGTGGGGTACGTGCGGCATCACGATATGAGCATATGGACTACTGGACGTTCAACTGGCGTAAAAAAGGTGGTTCCTCTCGGATGTTGGAAATATCAAAAAGAGAAAAGTTTTATATGCAGGAATACTGCGGTTGTGCTTATTCCCTTCGAGATACCAACAAATGGCGAGTTTCAGTAGGTAGAGAACGTATTGAACTCGGTAAAAATTATTATGAATAGCCTATTATAAGGTGTTGATATTCCTGTGGATAACTTTAAAAGATAATATTTAAAAAAATATTTCAATCCTATCAGATTTATACATACCTTTGCAGGCTCAAATGCAAGATTGTGAAACAACTAAAACAATACAGAATTCCCTTTTCGGGATTGAATGCAGGGAAACACAAATTTGAAAACATGCTGATTGTAAACTTCGATATCAAAGGGGACATTCAATTAACCTGCGATGTCTGTCTATCGGATTTTGATGCACCTACAGAAATTAAGGAACGTGTCATCGTCAAGTTTACAGAAGAGGACTGGCAAGAAGAAACTGAAGAAGTAATCGTTCTGACAAAAAGTGATCATGAGTTAGATATCGCGAATTTGTTATATGAATATATTAACTTAGCAGTTCCATTTTTCGCCAAATGTAAAGAGCAAGGAAAGAATCTTCAATGTGATCCGGAAATGCTGAGCCGTCTAACGACAGCTGAAGAGACCGAGGAAACTGAAGAGACAACAATAGACCCACGTTGGGAAGCATTAAGAAATATTAAAAATAACTAAAACAGAAATACGAGATGGCACATCCAAAGCGTAAAACTTCTAAATCAAGAAGAGACAAAAGAAGAACACATTATAAAGCTGAGAAACCTAGCTTAACAATTTGTAAAGAAACTGGTGCGGTTCATTTACCTCACCGTGCGTACACTGTAGATGGCAATTTGTACTACAACGGTAAATTAATCATTGAAAATACAGCTGTTGTCTAACGTAGATCTTTCAAAACATTAAACATCCCAAAAGAGTATAATTTTTAAATTATACTTTATTTTGGGATGTTTTTTGCGTATTATTGACTCGAAAAATAATCACGAATGAAGATTGGTTTAGATATTTTGGGTGGCGATTACGCGCCCAATTCAACAATATTAGGTGCAATAGCTGCACAAAAAGAGTTATCAGAAGACCAACGTATTGTTCTTTTTGGTAATGAAGAAGAGACTAAAAGATTAATCAAAGAAGCGGGATCTGACCCTTCTTTGTTCGATTATGTACATGCCCCAGATAATATTGGCATGGGTGAGCATCCTACAAAAGCAATCACTCAAAAGCCAAACTCCTCTATTTCTAAAGGCTTTGAAGCCTTAAAAAATAAGGAGGTAGATTCGTTTGCGTCTGCGGGAAATACTGGTGCCATGTTAGTAGGCTCCATGTTTAGTGTCAAAACCATCCCTGGTGTATTGCGTCCTGCAATCGCAACTAATGTTCCTAAATTAAAAGCTGGTACAGGTATACTACTGGATGTCGGTGCGAATGCCGATTGTAAACCAGAAATGCTGAATCAATTTGCTATTTTAGGAAGCCTTTTTACGGAATATGTTCACGGTATTAAAAACCCAAAAGTAGGTTTATTAAATATCGGTGAAGAGGAAGAAAAAGGAAATATGCTAACAACATCAACCTACCCCCTGCTTAAGCAGAACAGTAAGATTAATTTTATTGGTAATTCAGAAGGCCGTGATCTCTTTTCAGATCAAGCAGACGTTTACGTTTGTGATGGCTATACTGGAAACGTAGTATTAAAACTTGCGGAGTCCTTTTATGTTGTTACATTAAAGAAGGGATTTAAGGATGATTTCTTTGATAGATTCAACTATGAAAGATACGGTGGAAGCCCAATCTTAGGAGTTAATGCTCCCGTAATTATTGGACACGGTATTTCAACTCCTGAGGCTATCAAAAATATGGTATTACTATCAAAAGATATGGTGGAGTCAGGTGTAATTGACAAAATCAAATCTGCTTTCAATTAAATATTATGTCAAAGATTCACGCCGCAATTACGGCAGTTCATGGTTATGTTCCCGATTATATCTTAACAAACCAAGAATTAGAAACCATGGTGGATACGAATGACGAGTGGATTGTCTCTCGCACGGGTATCAGAGAAAGAAGAATATTAAAGGGTGAAGGTACAGCAACTTCGGATTTAGCTGTTCCTGCAGTACAAGGATTGTTACAAAAAAGAGGCATCGATGCTTCGGAAATTGAATTAATTATTTTCTGTACAAGTACTCCAGATATGCTGTTTCCAGCAACAGCCAATATCTTAGCCGATAAGATAGGCGCTGTCAATGCATATGGTTACGATCTACAAGCCGCTTGTTCGGGATTCCTTTTTGGATTAACCACAGGTGCCCAGTTTATCGAATCCGGCAAACATAAAAAAGTATTAGTCGTAGGAGCAGACAAAATGTCTTCTGTGGTGAACTATAAAGACCGTAACACATGTATTCTTTTTGGAGATGGATGTGGTGCTGTATTATTAGAACCTAATGCAGAAGGATATGGTCTTCAAGACAGTCTTTTAAAATCGGATGGCTCAGGTGGCCCTTACCTAAATATTAAAGGTGGTGGTTCATTAAATCCAGCTTCTTAAGCTACGGTAGATGCAGGTTTACACTATGCTTACCAAGAAGGCCGTACAGTATTTAAATTTGCTGTTACCAATATGGCTAATGTAGCTGCTGAAGTGATGGAGCGAAATAACTTAACTGCTGAAAATGTAGATTGGTTAGTTCCTCATCAAGCGAACAAACGTATTATTGATGCGACAGCAGAACGTGCTGGATTACCGGAAGAGAAGGTAATGATCAATATTCAAAAATACGGAAATACAACTTCTGGAACTATCCCATTGTGTCTATGGGAATGGGAGAGCAAGTTGAAAAAAGGTGATAACTTAATTTTAGCTGCTTTTGGTGGTGGCTTTACTTGGGGATCAGTTTATTTAAAATGGGCATACTAGTTACAAAGTATTCTTTGTAGATTAGGCGTCGATTTTCATTATTTACAATTTTAACATTAAAACCTACTAAACTATGGGTATGGATATTAAACAAATTCAAGACTTGATTAAATTCGTTTCAAAATCAGGCGTGAATGAGGTGGCTATTGAAGAAAAAGATTTTAAAATTACAATAAAAACAAATCAAGAGCCTACCATTATTACAGCTCCTGTGCAGACAGTTGCAGCTACACCAGTGGTTAATGCAGCAGCACCGGTTGCTCAAGTGGCAGCTCCTGCAGCTCCAGCAGCGCAAGAGGTTGATGAATCAGCACATTTGATTACTGTAAAATCTCCAATGATTGGAACATTCTACCGTGCTGCAGGTCCAGGTAAACCAAATTTTGCTAACGTGGGCGATGAAATCAGCACAGGTAATACATTATGTATTGTAGAAGCGATGAAATTATTTAACGAAATTGAATCTGAAGTTTCAGGTAAAATCGTTAAAATCTTGGTTGAAGATGCACAACCAGTGGAATATGACCAACCTTTATTCTTGGTAGACCCAAGATAGTGGCCTGTTATTTTCTAATAACAACATATTAACTGACGCTGGTCGTCATACTGGAAACATCATTAGTAAAACCATGTTTAAAAAAATATTAATTGCAAATAGAGGAGAAATTGCATTACGCATCATCCGTACATGTCGTGAAATGGGCATTAAATCTGTCGCTGTATATTCTACTGCCGATAAAGATAGCTTACACGTTCGCTTTGCGGATGAGGCCGTATGTATTGGTCCCCCTCCAAGTAAAGATTCTTACTTAAACATCCCAAATATTATTTCCGCAGCAGAATTAACTAATGCGGATGCCATTCACCCTGGATATGGATTCTTATCTGAGAATGCGCGCTTTTCAGCAATCTGTGCAGAATACGGTATTAAATTTATCGGTGCTACATCAGATCAAATTGAAAAGATGGGTGATAAAGCTCATGCGAAATCAACAATGAAAGAAGCTGGAGTACCTACGGTACCAGGTTCTGAAGGTTTATTGAGCTCTGTAAAAGAAGGTATTCAATTAGCCAATGGTATGGGCTATCCCGTAATTATCAAAGCTACTGCCGGTGGTGGTGGTCGTGGTATGCGTATCATTTGGTCGGATGAAGAGTTTGAACCAGCTTGGGATTCTGCACGTCAGGAGTCTGCTGCAGCCTTTGGAAATGATGGCTTATATTTAGAGAAATACGTAGAGGAACCTCGTCATATTGAAATCCAAGTGATTGGTGACCAATATGGAACGGTATGTCACCTTTCCGAGCGCGATTGTTCTATTCAACGTAGACATCAAAAACTTGTGGAAGAAGCTCCTTCTCCATTTATTACACCTGAATTACGTCAAAAAATGGGTGAAGCAGCAATTAAAGGTGCTCAAGCCGTGAATTATGAAGGTGCAGGAACTATTGAGTTCTTAGTGGATAAGAATCGTGATTTCTACTTTATGGAGATGAATACGCGTATTCAAGTAGAACACCCTGTTACGGAAGAAGTAATTAGCTTCGACTTAATTAAAGAACAAATTAAAGTTGCTGCAGGTATTCCTATTTCAGGCAAAAACTACGAACCTAAGATGCATGCTATCGAATGTCGTATCAATGCTGAGGATCCATTTAATAACTTCCGTCCTTCCCCAGGGAAAATCACGAATTTTCATTCCCCAGGTGGTCACGGTGTCCGCGTAGATACTCACGTATACTCTGGTTATACGATACCTCCAAATTACGATTCCATGATTGCGAAGTTAATCACCGTGGCACAGACACGTGAGGAAGCTATAAGCACAATGGAGCGCGCTTTAAGTGAGTTTGTAATTGAAGGAATTAAAACGACCATCCCATTACATTTACGTTTAATGAAAGACCCTAACTTTAGAGCGGGTAATTTCACAACGAAATTTATGGAGACTTTTGACCTTTCAGAAGACGCTGGAGAATAATATTCTCATTACATAACCAAAAAATACCATTCTTTTCATAAAGAATGGTATTTTTGTTTACAATCAAATTTTATGAGTACTACAGACCGCAAAAGCCTATTCAATTCAATAAAAAATAAAGGCAAGAATTTAGAAGCTGAAATGTCCTTCTTTGATCATCTAGAGGTACTTAGATGGCATTTTGTCCGTTCAGTAATCGCGATTATTATCTTTGCGATTATAGCCTTTTCATTCTACGATTTCGTATTTAATAATATCATAATGGGCCCTAAAAATTTAGATTTTTGGACCTATCGCATGATGTGTAAAGCTGGAGCCGCCTTAAACCTAGATGGCTTTTGTGTCGAGAAGATTCCGTTTAATATTATCAATACTGAATTGGCAGGACAGTTTATGCTCCAGATTAATTCCTGTTTGATTATTGCTATCTGTTTGGGCTTCCCTTATTTATTATTTGAAGTTTGGTTATTTATCAAACCTGCACTAACTGATATAGAAAGAAAATCCGCACAAGGTTTTATCTTCTATGCGACCATGTTATTTATACTCGGGGTATTATTTGGTTATTATATCGTCGTTCCGCTTTCGGTAAACTTCTTAGCGAATGTTTCGCTCTCGGATGAAATTACAAATCAAATTACAATAGATTCCTATCTATCGACTATTGCGACCTTATCTTTAGGTTGTGGTATCGTATTCTTATTACCTATATTAATCTTTGTGCTTTCTAAATTAGGAATTATGACTCCTGAATTTATGCGCGCAAGTAGACGTTATGCGATTATTATCATCTTAATTATTGCTGCCGTAATTACACCTACAGCAGATATTATTACGATGTTAACCGTAGCTTCTCCAATGTTCCTTTTATATGAAATTTCCATTATGGTTTCTTCAAATGTTAAAAAAGGAAAATTGGCTAATGAAAAGAAATTTTATAACAAATAATATTAAAACTATGAGTTCGGCAAAAACAATTGCTATCGGTTCTGACCATGCAGGATTTGAATACAAAACGGCTTTAGTAGGCCTTTTGGAAGAATTAGGTTATACCGTTAATGACTTAGGTCCATTTAATGCAGATTCAGTAGATTATCCAGACTTTGCTCACCCTGTAGCAACAGCTGTAGAGAATCAAGAAGCCTTACAAGGTATCTTAATCTGTGGATCGGCTAATGGCGTAGCCATTACAGCGAACAAACATCAGACTGTACGTGCCGCAATTGCGTGGTTACCTGAAATTGCAGCTCTAGCCAAGCAACATAATAATGCGAATGTATTATGTATCCCTGCTCGTTTTATTAGTTTAGAAGAAGCTAAAGAAATTGTAAAAATATACTTATCGACAGAATTTGAAGGTGGTCGTCATGCAACCCGCGTGAATAAGATTGCCTGCAGCTGTTAATCCGATATTATTCAACCTACCCCATTCTATTTCTATAGGATGGGGATTTTTTTATTAAACCCATATGAAAAAAATCCTATCTCTTTTATTCGTTATTCCCGGATTGATTTCATGCGCCCTAGGACAGGATCCTACCGCGCTGAAATATGCGGACTTAATTACTAAGGAAACTTCGTATAAGCAGCTTTCTAAGCTTGCAGGACCAGAGTTTCAAGGTCGTGGAACTGGTCAAATTGGAGGGAAAATGGCCGCAGAATACATTGCTTCCGAATTCCAGAAGTATGGCCTAATCGCTCCAGTAAAAGGCTCTAATTTCCAAGCCCTAGCTTTACAAAAAGTGAGTTTTCAGGTCAGTCAGTTTCAAGTGGCTGGTCAGGATCTGCAACATGGAAAAGACTTCTATATTACCGGTAGCCAAGCCGATCAGCTCCAGAGTTCTGAAGTTGTTTTCGTAGGATATGGTATTTCAGATGCTAAATTCAATGAATTAAAAGGTCTAAACCTAAAGGATAAAGTTATTCTGGTTTTAAATGAAGGTGAACCTCAAAGCAAAGACGGCAATAACCTACTGACAGGCACTAAAGATCCTTCTGATTATGTCAGCAAAAGAAATTATAGATTACAAGAGCTGTTGAAACTTCAACCTAAATTAATTCTAGCGGTATCTAGCCAGGTGCCTGTGCTCCTAGAGCGTATGGGTGATCGACTGACTCAAGGAAGAATCAGCCTAGAAAAAAATAACGAAGCTCCGCAAACAGAAAACATTGCTGCAGTGGCTCATATTGATATTCCTACAGCAAACCGTATTCTTGCTCTACAAAAGACATCTGTAGCCGATTTTATAGCAAAAGCTAATCAAAGCTTAAAACCTCAATCTAAAACGATTCGAGCAGATATCAAAGCTCAATTTGGAGAAGTAAAAGAAAAATTAACGGATCCCAACGTCTTAGGCCTCTTAGAAGGTTCCGATTTAAAAGATGAAATTGTTATTGTATCTGGACACTATGATCACGATGGTATAAATAGTAAAGGAGAAATCTTCTATGGTGCAGATGATAATGGCTCCGGTACTACCGGTGTATTAGAACTGGCTCGTGCATTTACTCAAGCGAAAAAAGAAGGACATGGCCCCAGAAGATCAATCCTATTTATTGCCTTTGCAGCAGAAGAAAAAGGTCTATTAGGTTCCCAGTTCTATTCCGAAAACCCTATCTTTCCGTTAGCTCAAACGGTGACCTGTCTAAATTTAGATATGATAGGCCGTATAGACAATAAGCATCTCCATGGAAATCATAACTACCTGCATGTTATTGGCTCTGATAAACTCAGCTCTGAATTGTATGAAATCAACCGTAAGGCAAATGATTTATATACTCAAATGGAGCTAGACTATATGTACGATGATCCGAAGGATAATATGCGTATCTATTACCGT
>DAIQRP010000079.1:0-12666 GCA_036786125.1 Sphingobacterium sp. | reverse complement strand
ATCAGAGGGTCGCTGGTTCGAGCCCAGCTTCAGGAGCATTAAGTATATTAGAAACCGGCTTCATGCCGGTTTTTTTTTGTTATCTAATATTTTGGCACTATGAGTTTAGTTATTATTGGTACCGTAGCATTTGATGCCATAGAAACTCCCTTCGGAAAGACAGATAAAATTGTGGGTGGAGCTGCAACTTTTGCAGGTATAGCTGCTTCATATTTGAATGATAATGTAAAAGTTGTCGCGGTAGTAGGAGAGGATTTTGGTGAGGAGAACTTAAACTTAATTCAGCAACGAGGAATTAAAACGGAAGGTATTCAGATTAAAAAAGGTGAGAAGACCTTTTCTTGGGCAGGGAAATATCATAATGATATGAACTCGCGAGATACCTTAGCTACAGAATTAAATGTATTAGCCGATTTCGATCCCATTATTCCTGAATCTTATCAGGATTGTGAATACTTATTATTAGGCAATCTGACTCCTCAAATTCAGTTAAAGACATTAGAGCGTTTTAAAAACAAACCTAAATTGGTGGTTTTAGATACGATGAACTTCTGGATGGATGTGGCTATGGATGATTTAAAGGAGGTCCTCAAACGTATTGATGTGCTTACTATAAATGATTCTGAAGCACGCCAACTTTCTGGTGAATATTCTTTAGTTAAAGCTGCGGAAAAAATTCTGCAGATGGGCCCCAAATATCTTATTATAAAAAAAGGAGAACATGGAGCTTTATTATTTGGTGAAGGACAGATTTTTTCTGCTCCCGCATTACCTTTAGCAGAAGTATTCGATCCTACTGGAGCCGGAGATTCTTTTGCAGGTGGATTTATTGGATATCTTGCTGCTGTAAAATCGGTGAATTTTAATAATATCAAAAATGCCATTATCTATGGTTCTGCTTTAGCATCATTCTGTGTAGAGAAATTTGGTACAGAACGTCTGCAGGAATTAAATAAAGAAGATATTCAAGCTCGATTGAAAGCTTTTGTAGCATTGTCTTCCTTTAGTTTAAATGCATCTATTTAGTATATCTGAAAGAATATATTTCATATATCTGAAAGAATTTATTTCATGTATATCTGAAGGAATTTATTTCATGTATATCTGAAAGGAAAACTACAGCGTATATAAATCGATAAAAATACAGCTATAAAAAAAGCGGCTAATGTATCATTAGCCGCTTATATAGCCCACAATGGGAAATTTCTTAAATACGGAATCAGAATGTGGAGCATCGATAAGCTCCTCTGTTAAATCCTGTCCCGCCCAATGTTCATAATGCTTTCCATTTTTCCAAAGTCTGCTATTCGTCACATCGTATATTACCCCTTTAAATGCCACCCAAATTTGGGATTTATCCTGACCGTTATAAAGGGCTAGCTTAGATTTACTGTAATAGGGTAATGAAGGGTCTACTGTCATGCAGTAAAATTACATATACCTATTTTAATATTCAAGTTGGTATACGTTTAAGTGCTTTTTCATCACTTTACGTGCCACGTGAATTCTAGTTTTTACCGTGCCAATAGGGATTTCTAGATGTTCTGAAATTTCATGGTATTTGTATCCTTCAAAATACATAGAAAAAGGAACATAATACTCTTCAGATAAGCTTGCTAAAGCTTCGTTAATATCCTCCATAATAAATTTATTCTCGCCTTGATTTTTTGTCGCGGAAACAAATAAGTTGGCGCTAGAAATCTCATCGTCTTTCTGAATGAAGGTATTGGTTTTAACTACACGTCTATAATTATTTATAAACGTATTTTTCATAATCGTATAGAGCCAACCTTTCAGATTTGTACCTTCTTTAAAGTTGTTAAAATACGTTACCGCTTTTAATAAAGTTTCTTGTACTAAATCATTCGCATCATCATGATCTTTGGTAAAGTTTTTGGCATAAACTTTTAACGAATCAGAATGTGCAATTACTAGGGTATCAAATTCCATCTTTGTCATAAAATTGGGTTTTAGAATTACACAAAGTGTAATGATTAAATAATAAAGAACTTATTAACTAGAATTCTTTTAGCAATAAATTCAATTAATTAACTACGGTTTGTTATGACTTATACTACAAAAGATGTGCGAGAAATAAAAAGTGACGTCTGTCACAGTTTGATTTTCAGATAATTGTAGTTTTAAAGCTACAGAATCTTGCCTATAACCGTTCTGAACCCCTATTTTTTGACAAAAAAAAACTCGAAAATTTTTTTCTTAGAATTTTCGAGTTTGTGTTTTTGACTGTACTAATATTTAGACGGTATCGTCGGTTTTAGAAGATATTAACTTCGCGTTCTAAATTGATCTTAAATTGAGCATATACATCGGCAATAATACGTGCTGATAATGCAAAAATATCTTTTCCTTCCGCCTGGTTTTGATTGACTAAAACCAAGGCTTGAAGTGGCCATACAGCTGCTGGACCTAAGGATTTACCTTTCCATCCACAGTATTCTATGAGCCATCCGGCAGCAATTTTTTGCTGTCCATCGGCAAGGGGATAGTGTATAATCTGCGGAAATTCTTGGAGCAGATTTTCAAAATGTGCAGCCGAGATAATCGGATTCTTAAAGAAACTTCCAGCATTCCCAATCGTACTTGGATCGGGCAATTTGGTTACTCTGATTTTAGAGACTACTTCAGCCACATCTTTTATTGTAGGATTTTCAATTCCCTGAGCTTGGAGCTCTTGAGAGATAGCTCCATAGGAAGTATTAATTTGAGCTTTTGAAGATAGTTTGTAAGTCACTTCAGTAATAATGTACCTGCCTTTATATTTAGATTTAAAAATACTGTCTCTATAGGAGAATGCACAGTCCATTTTATTAAATGTCTTAAATTGTCCAGTTGTCGTATCAAATGCTATACACTGTTCAAAGATATCCATCAGTTCTGTTCCATAAGCTCCAATATTTTGTACTGGAGAGGCACCTACTGTTCCAGGGATTAAGGCCATATTTTCAATGCCTGCAAAACCATTTTCTATGCAATACCAAACAAATGTATTCCATACCACGCCGCCCCCTGCTGTTACAAAAACGGAGTCTCCATCATGTCGATATCGAATACCTTCAATTTCATTTTTTATAATGCAGCCCTTAAAATTTTGAGTAAATAGAATATTACTTCCCGCCCCTATAACTAGGAATGTATTTCTAAAAATATCTTGTTCGAATAATTCTGACAATTGCTCAGCATCAGAAATTCGAACCAAACTGTCAGTTTTTACAGCAATACGAAAAGTATTGTAGGGCTCTAATGAGACGTTATTTTCAATGGATATGTTCATTTATTGACTTTCTTTTTCAATAGTTCAAAGAAAAAAGCTAACTTTAACCTAATCTTGTTGTAAAGATAAAAAAACCTTTTATAGCACCATATTATTTATAGAAGATGGCAAACGCAGATTTAAAAAAGATAAAAATTTTAGAGGCAGCAACTAGACGATTCGCTCACTTTGGAATGGCTAAGACAACAATGTCTGAAATTGCAAAAGATTTGTCTTTTTCAAAAGCACTTTTATATTACTATTTTCCAGACAAAAACTCCTTATATTCAGCTGTATTTGAGTATGTCATCAATAAGATGGTGGATGAATGTGAAGAGATGTTACTGAGTGCGCAAGACTATGAAGAGGCGATGATGTTTGTATTAGACAAACGTATACAGCTGATTAATCAATACTATAATCTATTTGAATATACCATAAGTCGTATCAATGAAATTCCAACGGAAATTGAATGTGTTTTTAAAGCGACCTTTATTAAGGAAATAGATTTATTTTCAAAAATCATAGCTTTAGGCGTGCAGCAAGGTGAGTTAGTTGTCGCGGATCTGGATGAGTCCTCACGCATTTTATTATATTCGCTAGCTGGCATGCGCATGGGCATACTTAAAGATATGAAATTATCATTTTTCCCTACAAAAGAAGAGTTTGATATTATCTTAGATCTGCAGAAAAAAATGACTAAAATTTATTTGAAGGGCTTAAAAGCATAAATTCATTAAAGCATAAATTTATTAAAGCGTAGATTCGTTAAAGTATAAATACGCTTAATTAAGCTTGCTTCTCTGCATTTTTCTTTAGGATATCCTGAATAATTTGATCGGCATGAATTCTAGAATTTTCAATAAACCAAAGGTGCGTATTTAACCCGCCACAGACTACCCCTGCCAGATATAATCCGGGTACATTGGTTTCCATTGTTTCTGTATGATGAACAGGTATACGGGGAGCGATATCGGGAACTTCTATGCCTATATGTTTTAAAAATTCAAAATTAGGCTGGTATCCAGTAAGTGCTAAAACAAAATCATTCGGAATGCGTATTTTACCTTCTCGCGTTTGAATTTCCACATCTTTTGCTGTAATTTCCGATAATTGCGCATCAAAATAAACCTCAATTTCGCCTGCTGCAATTCTATTTTCAATATCGGGTTTAACCCAGTATTTTACGCGAGAGCTAATTTCATGCTTGCGAATAACTAGACTGACTTTAGCCCCTTTTCTATAGGTTTCTAAGGCCGCATCAATCGAGGAATTACTCGCCCCAATAACTACGACCTGCTGGTTGGTATAATAGTGCGGGTCATGATAATAATGAGATACTTTGGGTAGGTCTTCTCCAGGAATATGTAAATCAACAGGAATATCGTAAAATCCGGTAGCCACAATGACCTGCTTCGCCCGATAGCTTGCTTTAGATGAAATGACAGTAAAATAAGAATCTTCCTTAATTACATCGGTAATTGTTTCAAAGAAATGCATGGGAAGATTAAACTTTTGTGCTACTCGACGATAATATTCTAACGCTTCTGCTCTTTTAGGTTTTGGAAGAGTTGTCACAAAAGGGGTGTCTCCAATTTCCAAACGATCCGAAGAAGAGAAAAAAGTCATATTCTGAGGATAGTTAAAAAGAGAGTTTACCAGACATCCTTTTTCTATTATTTTTATGCTTAGGCCAGCTTCTTGGGCCCGTATTCCACAGGCTAAACCTATAGGGCCGGCTCCGATAATTAATATATCTAATAGTTCTTTCACGAGTTTTGAGTTTCCAGATTTTCCAATTCTTTCGAATCTTCAGTTTCGAAAGCTGACTGTGTTGTTTTAAGTAATGTAGCAGCTATTTTATTTAAAAATTCCAGCTGCTCTGTAATGAGTTTTGAGTCTTCTGAATAATCATTATCAGCATCTAAATCTTCGGCAATAGCATAGTCTAAAACCTCAAAAGGCTGTATACTCTCTGCCGTAGTCAATAGCTCAATAGCCTGCTGTAGACTCGCTAAGGTACGTCGAATTAAGCGTACGTGCTCATTGGTTAGTGTCGCCTGATCCGCATCATTCATCCGGGTCATTAAGGTGGTTGAATAGGAGGATAGAATATGATTATAGATAACAAATTTATTCAGGACCTTCGATTTCTTTTGTTTACTTTTTGGCTCGGTCAGCATACGTTGAAAAGTGGAGCCCATATTCGCTGATTCAATATAAACTGCTTTTCTAGCCAATTTGTAGTCAGTTACAGTCAATTCTTCTAAGGATATAATTTTTAAGGCTTGTGCGAGATAATTATAATTAGCAATCATTAACTTCCGCATGGTTTCCTTAATCATCATACTTTCCCAATTTGGAAAGATGACATAACTCGAAAGAAAGGCTATCATCCCTCCTAAGAAAGTATCTAAAATCCGCTCTTTTGCCATTTCCAATGTATCTCCAGTAACGAAACTGAGCATAATTAATACATAGGGAGTCATAAACATCACCGCTACAATATAATTCACACGGAATAGGCTATATGCCGTTAAAAAGAAGAAGATTAACAAGGCAAATCTAACGGTCGTATCTTTGACTAACATCAATAAGACAATACCTATAATTCCACCGACGACAGTCCCAATTAAGCGTTGTACATTTCGCTCTTTAGTTAAGCCAAATCCAGGTTTTAAAATCACCATAATGGTCAGTAGAATCCAGTAGGTATTTTCTGAAATATCTAAATATAAAGCTAGACAATAGGAGAAACTCATGACGATAGCCATGCGTATAGCATGTCTAAAGATTGTGGATTTAAGAGTTAAGTTTTCTTTAATCTTTTTAAAATCTATCGGTTCTCTATGGATGAATTTTTTAGAATCTTCTAAATCCATACGTTTTAGTTCGACTTCTTTTATATGAGAATAGCTATATATATTTTGAATATGCTTGACGATATAACGTACATTAATTAGAATCCGTTTTAAAGGCATGGTATTATAGCCATATTCTTTTTCAACAGCTTCAATATGTTCTCGAATATGCTCCAACTCTCCATTGAAATCCAGCAGTTGCTGAGGAATTCTATTGGCATTGAGCTGGTAGGCTAAATGATCCAATTCATTCGTCACCTTTAAGATGATATGTTTGAATTCATTTAAGACTCCTGTATGTGCAAAGCGGTCACTGACGGCATTATAATCGTAATGTGTTGCTGTACTTTGCTCATAGAGATCTACGATATCGGAAAATATAATCGTTAAGTAACGGCCAGTTTTTGTGGTATCTTTAATGGATCTTTTGCTTTGAAATAAGAGATCCCTCACATTTTCCTGATGCGCATTTATTTCGACCTGCTTATCGATAAGGCGTAGATAATTTTTGTCGTTATCAATTTTAACATCATAAAAATTGGCTTTTAACCGAATATATTCAGCTACATGTCGGATTGTTTCCGAGAGTTCTTGTTGGGCAAGCCTATAGGGCCTCACTTGTGTAATGGATAGACTGATAAAGATATACCAGGCTGCACCAATCGAATAGAGGCCTAAATACTGTAAAGCAGAACTAAAGGTATAATAGGATTCTACCTGAATAAGCATCATTAAAATAGCCATTACTCCAATATTAGCGGCTCGAGCATTATAGACCGCTAACATACAATAGAAGAAACAAAGCAAACCTATACTGACCGCTAAGGCTGCGGGGTAGCGATTGATAGTGGCTGTAATAATAAAGCTGATGAGGGTGAAGAAATAACAAATAAACATCCCATTTCTACGATGCGAAGGAGCCCCCGGTGTATCGGAAAGGCCGACTAATAAAGCCCCTAAGGATACAATAGTACCATTCATAAACTGACCTAGTGCGGCGAATACAATGACAGGGACAATACATCCTATAGTAATGCGGAGTCCATCAGCAAAATACTGACTATAAAAAAAATTCGATATCTCTCTTGTTTGTCTCATAAATCTCTTCGACAAATATACGACTTGTGAAAGGTTAAGAAATAAATATAACCCATGGCTATTTTTGTCAATTTATGGAAAATAGTAATTACTTGGGTATGTTTTCTCAAAGTTATCTTTATTTTAATAAATTGAAATTTTTGTTGAAAAGTTATTATTTATTTTGGCATTTAAGTGTTAAAATTTTATATTTGATATGGGACAAGGATGAACACAATCCGATTGGGAACCCATCTACAATTTTCATTTAAATTTAATTATGAAATTAAGTAAGAAAGAAGCTGTCTTTCAGAGTGAGGTATTGACTAGATTTGAGCTTTTCAAAAGTTTATTTCTAACCTTACCTTTCCAACGCGTAAAAGACACTGGAACAATATTGCCATTTTTCTCCACCCATTGTGAGGCAGGAGTTGAAAAAGAAAGTTCACCCGAAGAAATTATTACGAGTTTCTTCGAGCAACATGATACGTATAAATCTGAGGAGTCACGTTTAGACTTGTTATTCCGAATCGTACAATATGTCGAAAGACAGGTCGTATTATTCGATGCTGTAGAAGATTCCTCTTTTCAAGCCGTAGGGAAGTCGGATGATGCCGGTCTTTTGAGTAGTATCTTTAAGCTGACCGAGAATAATCCAGCATTGGAAAAAACAGTCATTAAAAAGTTAAAAGACTTTTCCGTGCGCCTGGTATTAACGGCACATCCAACACAATTTTATCCAGGTTCAGTACTCGCGATTATAAATGATCTTATTGTGGCTATTAAAGCCAATGATATTCATAATATTCACCTTTTATTACAGCAACTTGGAAAGACTCCATTTATCAATAAAAGCCAGCCCACGCCCGTGGATGAAGCGATTAGCTTAGCTTGGTTTTTGGAAAATGTATTCTATAAAGTAGCTTCCGAAATTCAAGCCTTTATCGATGATGAATTGGATGTGGATACGGAACATGTCAAGCAGTTGATTGAATTGGGATTCTGGCCAGGTGGAGACCGTGATGGAAATCCAAATGTAAATGCTGAAGGAACTAAAAAAGTAGCAACCCTGTTAAGAACTATTCTGTTTAGATGTTATTATAGAGACTTCCGTATTGTAAAAAGAAGAATTACCTTCCGTGGAGTCGAACAATATATGGACAATCTACAGGAGCTATTCTATGAGAATAGTTTTAATCCAGTAGAGCATCCTACAGATGTCACCTCTACTATTGTGGAGAATTTAAAATCGATTAAAAAGGTTTTAAAAGAAGACCATAATAGCTTGTTTATCGAATCGGTAGATGACCTTTTACGTAAAGTATTAACATTTGGATGTTTCTTTACCACCTTAGATATCCGTCAGGATAGTAGTATTTTACGTCAGACGGTCAATTATTTAATTGAAACACATCCTAAGGAAACGGGCATGTCTACCGCCTATGCGGAAGCCTCGGAAGCGGAAAAGCAAAAACAGATTACCTTCTCTACGGCAGATATCGCATTGACCGGAAATGAAGATCCTTTAGTACAAGATACCTTAGAGGTGATACGCCTCTTAAAACATATTCAAAAGGCCGGTTCAGAGCGTGCTGCACAACGATTTATTATTTCGAATTGCCAACAGGCATCTGATATTTTAAGTTTACGGCAATTATTCTTATGGTCCGGATGGGAAAAGGATAGCTTAACTATAGACTTCGTTCCGCTATTTGAAACCGTAGATGACTTAACGCGTGCGGCAGATGTGATGAAATCATTATATGCCCATAAAGCTTATGCAGCACATTTAAAAATGCGCGGAAATAAACAAACCATTATGTTAGGCTTCTCCGATAGTACTAAAGACGGAGGATATTTAATGGCTAACTGGTCGATTTATAAAGCTAAAATTGAATTGACAGCTATAGCTCGGGAGTATGATGTAGATTTAATATTCTTTGACGGACGTGGAGGCCCACCAGCACGTGGAGGAGGTAAGACACAGCGTTTCTATGCTTCTATGGGTAAGGAAATTGAAAATGATCATATACAATTAACAATTCAGGGACAGACGATTTCCTCGCAATATGGTTCATTAGATACGGCACGTTATAATATCGAACAACTCTTACATGCAGGAATTATTTCCCATATTAAGCAGCATGCTGGAGATACGTTAACAAACCATCAAAAAGATGTTATCGATCAGATGGCTGAAGTTTCTCATCAGAAATTTCTATCGCTTAGAAAGGATCCGCTCTTCTTAAAGTATTTAGAAACGTTCAGCCCACTTAAGTCGCTGGCTTCAATTAATATTTCCAGTCGACCGGTCAAAAGAAATTCGAATAAAGAGCTGCGCCTAGAAGATTTACGTGCCATTTCTTTTGTGACTTCCTGGTCTCAGTTGAAGCAAAATATTCCAGGTTTCTATGGGGTAGGTTCAGCCTTAAAATGGGCAGAACGTAATAACCTCTGGAAAGATGTGCAGAATCTGTATAAGACTTCAGGTATGTTCCAAACATTAATTGATAACTCCATGATGTCGATGACCAAGTCCAATTTCTCCATTACTGCCTATATGAAAAATGATGCTGAATTTGGAGGCTTTTGGGAGATGTTGCATGAGGAATATGAAACGACGAAAGAATATCTGTTAAAATTATCTGAAACAGAGATTTTAATGCAGAATTATCCCGTAGAGCGCGAGTCTATTTTGGCGCGTGAACATATTGTATTACCTTTACTTATCATCCAGCATTTTGCCAATAAAAGATTGAAAAATGAAGATTTGGATCCCAAGATTAAAGATGCTTATTCAAAATTAGTTGCACGTAGCATCTTTGGGGTAGTGAATGCTGGAAGAAACTTAGCTTAAACGTGTAAAGTTTTTAAAAAATACAGTTTAAGACAGTTAATTTTTTTATTTTTGCGCATATTAAAAAAATGGATATGAAATTTAACAAGTTATTTATTGTTGCAGCGGTTTGTGGATCTTCCCTTTTAGCATCATGTGATTTAAAACAAGGTCCAGAATTGCAAAGAAAAGACGCTAAAACTTCTTTAGCTGATGGCGAAGCTTTTAGATTAATTCAATTAGTCGGAGAAAATGTACAATCCGAGGTTGCTTATGCTAAATATGCAGAGTCGGTTTCTACTTCAGCAGATGTTAAAAAAGTAGCAGAAGAAATTCAAAAGGTGTATACTTCGTTAAACCCAGAATTAGATTCTTTAGCGACATCTTTACAAATGGTATACCCAATCCAAGGTGTTCCTGCTTTTCAAGCAGATTCTACTGTAGCATTTAACGATAAAGCTTACTTAGAGCATGTTCAACATAGCGTAGGTATTGTTAAATTAAAACTATCTCAGGAAGCACATAATACGAATGTAAAAGTTCGTGAGTTTGCTAGAGGGCAAGAAGAGAAATTTGCTGAATTATTTAAATTAGCTGGTGGTAAAGAAGATGCACACGCGCATCATTAATCAAAGATAAATGGTACAACCTCATCAACAGGTTACTACAGGTATATTGTCGTATGGAATGTCCGGAAGGGTATTCCATGCGCCATTTATAGCCCATAGTGATTTATTTCATTTTAAAGCAATTGTCGAGCGATCAGAGAAAAAAGCAGCCGCAGATTATCCCGGAATTATATCCTACGATTCGGTGGCTGAATTGCTTGCTGATCCTGAAATTGAACTCGTTATTGTCAATACCCCCAATGATACTCATGTGGACTTTGCGAGTCAGGCTTTACGTGCAGGTAAACACGTGCTTATTGAGAAACCATTTGCCCCAACTGCGGAGGAAGCTAAAGCCTTATTCGCCTTAGCCAAAGAGGTGGGAAGATATATTCTGCCTTATCATAACCGTAGATTTGATGCTGACTTCTTAGCTTTAAAAGAAGTCCTAGCTTCCGAAGAATTGGGCCAAGCGGTGGAGTTACATTTACGTTTTGACCGCTTTAGAACCGATATCGGAACGAAAGTATTTAAAGAAACTAAGCGCCCAGCTTCAGGGATTTTATATGATTTAGGTTCCCATCTTTTGGATCAGGTTATTTCGATCTATGGTGCACCTACCGATTATAAAGTTATAAAATCTGCGAATCGTCAGGATTCTCAAGTCGATGATTATGCGACGCTATTATTAAGTTATGCGCATGGACCGACGGTACATATCACCGTGAGCATGTTGGTCTTATCTTCAGCATATAGCTTCCTAGTACATGGTACCAATGGAAGTTTTATCAAGCAGCGTACAGATGTTCAAGAAGAGCAGTTGATTGCCGGCATAACGCCTATCGATGCACAGTATGGGCAGGAGCCTGCTGGACAGGAAGGTATACTTCATTATAAAAATGCAGCTGGAGAGCTCGTACAACATCAAGTGCCTGTACGTCAGGGGAATTATAACTTACTTTTTGAAGCTGTCTATAAGCAGATTCGTCACGATATCCCTTATTTTGTTACAGAAGAACAGATTATTACTCAATTATCCATTCTAGAAACGCATACTTACGCTTGAAGTTAAAGTGTTTATATTAACTTAATACGAAGTTAATATAAAATACCTATTATTGATTATTCATTTAGATGAGCTATAATCAATATTCAGTGAGCGAAAAATATCCTATTTTTAACCGGGAATTAAGCTGGTTAAGTTTTAATGATCGAGTACTTCAGGAAGCAGCAGATGAGACGGTTCCATTAATCGAACGTTTGCGCTTTCTGGCTATCTATTCGTCTAATTTAGAAGAATTTTATCGTGTTCGAGTAGCCATCCTTCAC
Organism: Sphingobacterium sp.; assembly: GCA_036786125.1. GTDB lineage: Bacteria > Bacteroidota > Bacteroidia > Sphingobacteriales > Sphingobacteriaceae > Sphingobacterium. The sequence continues at coordinate 684 of DAIQRP010000079.1, read as the reverse complement.
CGCATTGCTGAAGGTAAGAAAAAGTATAAAAAAAAGCTGGACTTTAAACCCAAAAAAGTTCTAGATGAAATCCAACAAGTTGTCATTCGACAAGAACAGAAATTTGATTATCTTTTTGAAAATATTATTCTGCCCAGACTTCAGGAACACGGAATTCGTATTATCGACGAGCAATTGCTAACGGATATTCAATTCGCTGATCTCCGTAAATATTTTCAAGAAAAAGTCCTTAAACACCTGATTCCAGTTTGGATTAATCCGAATAAAAAACCATCCCTTATAGGGAATAGGGTTTATTTTATTGTAAAATTAACTTTTCAGGATGAGGTGAAATACTCCTTGATAGAACTTCCCAATGATAGTTTTTTAGGTCGTTTTCATATTGTCAAAAAAGATAAAGAGCAGTATACTGATGTGATTCTTCTAGACCGTATTATTATTGCTTTTATCGCAGATGTCTATGCGGCAGTTAATTTTGATTCTATTGCGGCTTATGAATTTAAGCTGACTCGAGATGCAGAATTGGATTTAGATAATGAAAGTCCAGGAACCTTTGTCGATATTTTGCAGATGAGCCTGAAAAATAGGGAGTCTGGAAGTATTATGCGCTTGGAGTATAATTCCGGGATGCCTACGGATATCTTATATTTTTTAAAGCAAATCTGTGCTGTCGATGAAGACGGG
>DAIQRP010000078.1:6841-12784 GCA_036786125.1 Sphingobacterium sp. | reverse complement strand
TTCGAATCTCTCCGGCTCCACTTAACGGGATAATTGAAAAATTATCCCGTTTTTTTATGCCATGACTAATTGGTTTTTTATCTTAAAATAGCATTATGGTATTTTAAATAGCATTATAGTATCGCTCTAAAATAAAAGTGCTTAGATAAGGATAAAAAAATAACCTACTCCAATCTATATTTTTTAATTTTGTAGTCAATTAATAAATAAAAACATGCTGTCAACCAACAATATCATCTCTCCGCAACTTATCCCTTTGAAAGAAAAGCTATACGACATATGTGATCTACAGATTTCAAAATTTACTCCTCATACAGAAAGTAAAGCATATTTTGCGTCCTCATTTCAATTAAATCAATTTCAAATTGAACATCGGGTTGCTAAAATTACCGAAAAAAAAGTCGGTCAATTTGTAAGTATATGGAAACGAAATTCAGATGGAATTACAGCGCCATTTGATGCTTCTGACGCGGTCGATTTTATTTGTATTACCTGTATCAATAAAAATCGTATAGGTCAATTTATATTTCCAAAATCTATACTAATAGAACAAGGAATTATATCTCATGGTACAAAAGATGGTAAACGAGGTATTCGCGTATATCCCATTTGGGATCAAATCAATAATAAGCAAGCCGAAAAAACTCAACAATGGCAGCTTCAGTATTTTGTAGATTTACAAGATCTTCCCAAAGCCATTTCAACAGCCAGCTCCCTATTTCAGTCAGAAGCCCTAAAAAATTAAGCTTATGTTTAAGAAATTCCTATATAATATATTATTTTTAGGGCTGCTGATCAGTTTAAGTGCATCTGCTCAGGACCGAAAACTCTCCTACCCGGACTATATCCCTATTTTAGTGAAAGATAGTGTATATGGCTATGCAGATAAAGATCTCAGCATAAAGATCGATGCACAATTTACACGTGCTGAACTCTTCGAAGAAGATTTTAAGTTTCAAATCTTACAGGTGCATAACCCTCAAATTGTTCCCTATGGAACAGCTGAATATGCCTGGGTAGAAAAAGATGGCGAAAGATATCGTATAAATAAAAAGGGGGAACTTGTATATAAATTCCATGCCGAAGATTTTAAAAATTCGGAGCTCAGTGTTCAACTCTTTACTGCTGCGAAAGATTATATCGTAGAGCAAATCGAAGATTCCACGCTTTTCCAGAAAATAGTAGACAGCCGTACGGGCCAACAAGTGTTTCCTGATCCCGAAAAAATGAATGCCTTTAAAGAAAAGAATAAAGAGATTATAGCTGAAGGCATTTCCTTTATCTTTTATCCAAAATTTACCACTTTACCTTTTGAAGAATACAGCAGTCAGGAGACTTTGTTAAAAGGGATTAGAAATTCGGAAACAAAAGAAATTTTAATAAAAGCGAAATATGCCTCTATAGAAGAACTCTATAATAATAAGCTTAGAATACAGCAGTACCCTTTAATTATAGCCTATCGCGCGGATATAGGAAAGTATATTTATGTAGGCTTAGATGGTAGAGAATATAGGCTTAAGTAGCCAAAAGGCGGAGGTTATACTCCGCCTTAGTCCTTATTTGGAAGCAAATCTATAGCCTCGAATTCGACTGCCTTTAATCACTTTTCTAAATAAAATAATCCGACGGATATTAAATCTTCCATAATGATGTGTATAGACGAAGATTATAATCGGCAGCATGAGCCAGCATAAAGAGCCCAAGACTATTTTAAAAGAAGCTAAAGCCGCATTCATCTGCGAAATTGCATAGATAGACTGACCGTTTTCTATCATCCCCTGGTCTAAATACAGCGAAGAATCAGTTAAGCTCTGCCATTGACTTTGATAAGTTGCCCAACTGATCATGGCTCCTCCAATCGCTGTAGCTAAAAAAGTACGTACTATCATTAAGATGCTGACTATTCCTAACATATCCTCCAACTCCATATTACTTGTTCCATAAAACCATATTCCGATAAATAAGATTCCCATTCCTAAGCCTTTAAAAAACATAGGCAGGTAGAACTGCTCTATATTCATCTGTGGTTGAATAAGTATATATAAAAGGAACGTATGAATAAAAAAAGCGACAAAGCCAGCAAGGATATAATATTTGACATTCCAATTCTTTTTAAAACCTATAGCAGCAAGCAGTCCAGAACAAAATATTCCTGGAAGTAACCATAAGTTTAAACCCGCATTAATCAGATTATTATATCCTAAAATACCTACCGTATATTGAATAAAAATACTGGAGCTCGACAGATAGATACCCAAAAACAACAGCAGAATTAAACTATGCCATATACTCTGCTTCTTAAGGATTAAATCAAATTTTATTAACTTCCGTTTTAGAAATTTCTGCCGATATATCAGAGCTAAAAATGCAATTGTGCCCAGATAAAATGCTCCAATAATATATTTGGAGCTAAACCAAGATTGTTGACGCATAAAGACTAAACCTACATTAAAACTCATCGCAAATAGGGTATATAAAACCAGCGACAATCCATCCACTTGATACAAGGGCACTTTAAAGGAAAATCGTTGATTATGCTGAAAGATTAATGATAAGGCTGCAATTCCTAACATCAGCATAGCCATCATATAATATGGAGCCTGCCAACTTTTTTCTACCATAAGATCTGCCACGATATAAGATGATAGTTGCCCCATGCCTATCGACAAAGGATAAAATATAGCGTAGAATTTACCTCTCTCTCCCGTCGGACTTAGGATAAACATGACGGGCAACATCATCTCTATTAATGGAAACATCTTAAAAAAACCAATCAAAAGACTCGCTATAACGAGGACTATGGGATTTCCAGTTTCAGCAATGGTATATAATAATAAAGCTAACATCACTGTGCTAAATACAATGATTTCTTTAGAACGGAATCTAGACTTAATACGTAGACCGATAGCAATGGATATACCCATACCTATGGTTGTAGCATTATTCGCTAAGGTAATATATTCCGTATAGGTAGCTAAGGCTCCTGAGAGGTCAGTCATGCTGCTGCTATATACAGCAGAGACTGCTAATATCGCCGACATAAATAACAAAATCAGTAATAACATCAGCGGCTTAGGAACCCAACTTGCAAATGGACCTTTATTGTACATAAATTTATTTTAAGGTTACCTCCACATTCATTCCAGCGCGTAATAATTTTAAATCTTCTGGTTTATTCTTATCTGAAAATTCTATTCTCACCGGAATACGTTGCTGAACTTTCACAAAATTTCCAGTGGAATTATCTACAGGTACAGCCGCATAGCGTGCGCCAGTAGCGCCAGAGATTGCGGTGACCTGTCCTTCAAATTCTTTGCCGGCTAATGCATCCACCGTAATTTTCGCCATACCTCCTACCTGCACATGCTCCATCTGCTTTTCTCTATAATTTGCAGTAATCCATAAATTATTGATATCAACAATCGTAGCGACCTGCTGACTTGGGTTTAGAAGTTGACCTATATTCACCGTTCTTCTGCCCATAATTCCATCATGTGGTGCGGTAATTATAGTATATGAATAATTTAGTTTCGCCATCTCTAGCGCACTGCCAGCACGTTTGATATCGGCATCATTCATTTGTGTCCGCGATTGAACCTCAAATGCGGTTAACTCTGAAGTGCTCTGACTATTAATCATCGCTTGGTATTGAGAATTTAAAGCTTCCAGCTGCGCAAGTCCAGCTTCGTATTCCGACTTTACCTGATCGAATTGCTGACGCGTTACCGCCCCATCTTCCAATAGATTTTTATAGCGATTGTAATTCTGCTCTGCATTCCAAAGGCGTGCCTTAGCCGATTCCATGCTCGCTTTAGAAGCCGTTACATTGGAAGCTACAGTATGGATATTATTGGATGCTGTCTTTGCCGCATTGGACGTAACCTGTTTAGAAGCTACCGCAGCCATATAGGCCGCTTCAGCTTGTCCGAGTTGTGTTAAGATCTCCCGATCATCTAAAATTAATAAGGTATCTCCTTGTTTAACATATTGATGTTCTACAAATCGGATTTCCTTAATATAGGCCGATACCCGAGTATTAATAGGGTTGATAAAAGATTCTACTTGAGCTGCATTGGTATATCGGGAATTGCCGACCTGAACAAAGGAGTTCACAACAAAATAGAGTCCCCCGACTACTAAAATCAGAACGAGCATACTGATTATTCTACCTTTATTGGCTTTTTTATTATTTTTATTTTCTGAAGTTTGTGACATGATTGTGGTATTAAAAATTTGTAAATAGAGCTTAAAGATTTCCGCTTTCTTTTAATAATTTATAGTATGCGAAAATAATATGGACTTCAGAGTTTGTATACTGAAGCTCGGCATCTAATTTGGCATTACTTGCATCGATAAGATCCAATAAAATCGCTAATTGATTATTGTATTTACTTTCCATAATGCGGTAATTTTCACTTGCCAGGGATTTATTTTTTTCAAAAGTCGCATTCTGTGATAAGGCTTCATTATATTTAATATAAGCTGCATTAACAGCAATGCCAATCATCTCTTGCGTTTCGAAATTTCGTGCCTTAGCCTGCTCTATCTCTAAATTATTTAATTGAACTTTTTTTGAGTTTCTATATAATGAACCGATATCATATTTTAAAGAAACTCCGACATTCCAAGCATTAGAATACATATTTAATGCTGGCGTACTGGTCGTAATAGGTCGTTGAAGGGTATTCCCTGCAAATGCCGCTAAAGCGGGCATCCGTTCGGAGCGGGTGATTTTCTTTGCGGTCTCAAAGATCTCAATCGCCTTTTCGGTAGCCTGTACATTCGGATGATTTTTAATACTAGAGCGATAATAATCCATTGCAGCGACATTTAAGTCCTGCGTCAAAAGCTGCTCGTCAGCATAGATACGCGTCTGCTCTGGAAGACCTAAGGCAACACATAACTGTTTGTTTAGAATATCTATATTATTATTCAGAACTTGTAAGGCTAGATTTAAATTTGAAATCTGAAGCTCCCCCCGAATAACATCGTTGCGCGTAATCATACCCTCTTTAAAAAAACGATTGATATTGGACATACGTTGCTCCGCCAAGGCTATATTCTTTTGGTATACCTCCGCTTGATTCTGTAGTTTAAAGAGATCTAAATAATAGCCTAGAGTCAATAATTTAATCTGCTGCTCACTGGCATTATATTGTAGATTTGCCAATTCTTCTTGAAGAGATTTTACATGTATAGCCTGTGTAATCGCTCCCCCTTTCCAAATCAATTGGGATGCTTCAACAGCATATATATTCCCAAAATGAGGCATATTGACGGTTCCAACTTTAGAGAAATCCTTATCTATAATGGTAGCATCCCCAATATACATGGCACTGGCATTTGCCGATAGATTGGGCAAGCGCAGGTCTTTGGCGATCTTCACTTCCTGATTCGCCTTTTGTATATCCGCTTTGGATACATTTAATGTGGGGTTATTTTTCATCAATAGATCGAAAAGATCATTGATACTGAGATTTTTCTGATTCAAATCTTGTGCATAGCTACTCGAAAAGCAGAGCAGCAGCAGTAGACTGACTAGCAGATGTTTAATACTTAATTTTTTCATATGAATTCTACGCTTGAATTTTATATGACAAAAATCGGAATACTAAACAGCCTAAAAAGGTCAGAAAAGATGAAAAAGAAGTCTAAATGGTATCAATTACAAAACTACTATTCTTATTTCTGTAATTTCTTGGACTTAAGCCTGTATGATTTTTAAAGAATTTCCCAAAGGCATATTGGTCGGAAAAGTGAAATTCATTGGCTATGAGAGATACCGTTTTGGACTTATCCAGAAGTTGGTTTTTCGCTTCATTGATTAAGGCATTGGCCAGGAATACCGAAGCTGCAGTATTGGTAATTTCCTTGACGCAGATAGACAGATATTTAATGGAAATCCCTAGCCGATTGGCATAAAATTTCAGCTCTCGCTCGGAT
>DAIQRP010000078.1:4801-6831 GCA_036786125.1 Sphingobacterium sp. | reverse complement strand
AAAATGCAAGGTCATTAACTCTAAAAAATCTATGGTTATCTGCTGTTTACGCGAAGATACATTATCCTTAAACTGTATTTTTTCTTTAAGGACATTATATAGAATCCAGATTAGGGAAGAAAATGTAGATACGACAATCTGATCTTCAAAGGAAGATTTTCGAGTACGCTCGTGTAAGTAATATTTTAATAATTCTACCAATGATTTCAGCTGAGAAAATTCTAGGGGATCTAATTTTAAAATATTCTGGTGTTTCTGGGTATTTATTATGCTATACATATTATAGCGGTTGAAATCTATATTAACTTTTTCTTTAATCTGATCGATATCTAAGATAAGGAGGTACATCTTAAAATCATCGGAATAATGCTGAATAGTATAGACATGATGCTTGGAGATCAGGATAATATGCTCTTTCCTAAACGAAGTTTTTTGGCCGTTAATTTCTACTTCTAAAAAGCCGTCCAATACAAAAATAAAGATATAATCGGAGGGGCTTAATAAACTTCCTACTTGAACTTTTTCAAAAAATTGTACTTCAGTACTGACTCTCAGCATAAATAAACTCGCTTAATTCTTTTTTTTCGGAATTTAAAACTCTCTAGTTATGGCTCTATAATCACAGGTCCCAGATCTAATCTGAAGATAGGCAATGCATCAGAGCTCCTACAAGATGCTTAAAATCTTTGAAAGTTGAAAATCAGCAGCCCTTAAATGCAAAAAAGCCCTGAATAGAAATTCAGAGCTTTTTATTTGAATACCGATTATCCAATTAAACAATCTAATGACCTGTTTACTCCACAAAGATAACTGCCTTCCCCTCAACTAAGCTGACCAGAATTACGGTTATTCTTAACTTAATTACAGATTAAGGAGTTTTGGAAAATAGTTTTTTGCCCAAACTCCATATACTCACCATAAGGATGCCGGCTACTAAACCATACAATAATGTTTTAAGCATGGATGGAACATTGGGTAAGGCATGATGCAATGCATCAATATTATGATCGAATATACCTCCGGAAACTAATAATAGGGCTACAGTCCCTACGATACTTAATATTTTTATGACTACAGGTAAGGAGCGTACTAAAAGATGCCCTAAAGCAGATAGAAATCCCTGATCATTTGATTTTTGGATTAATTTATAACCTGCGTCATCCATACGTACAATAAGTGCGACGATACCATAAACCCCGATAGTAGCTAAAAATGCGATCGCACAAACCGTTAATATCTGAACCGTAAATTCAAAGTGCTGCACATTAGCCAACGCGATAAATACGATTTCTACCGATAGAATAAAATCGGTGATAATAGCGGACCTTATCTTGGTCTTTTCAGCAAGCTTACTCCCCTCTTCTTCAGCAAGCTGACTATCCTGTTCTTCAGCAAGCTGACTATCCAGTTCAACTGCGCTCTCCGTAACTTTCTGCACCTCCTTTCGGTGAAATAGATATTCTATAATCTTTTCTACCCCTTCAAAGGCTAAATAAAAACCTCCTATAACTAGGATAACCTTGATGGCTAAAGGAGAATAAAAATTTAATAATAATGCAATAGGAACGATAATCGCTTTATTGATTAACGAGCCTTTGGTAATAGCCCATAGGACTGGGATTTCTCGAGAAGATAAGAAACCTGTTGCTTTTTCAGCATTTACTGCGAGATCATCTCCAAGAATACCAGCGGTTTTTCCTGCTGCCACTTTTGTTGCCACAGCAACATCATCCATGAGCGCTGCGATATCATCCAATACCGCAAAAATTCCTGAAGCCATATTTAATAGTCTAGATTATTTTCGTTAAATATAATATTTAAAACGATTTTTCTATGCTCTAACAGAAATAGATAACAATTGTTTTGCGATTTCTATTTTCCCCAGACAACTTAAGGTTTTAAAATTCCTTTTTCCACGCTCTCAGCAATTAGTTGCTCTGCATATTTCCAAATCAGACTGGACCCCTCCTGAATAACCTGCTTCTTTTCAACTACCTGTGCATAAGTCACTCCAAATTCCTTCCAGGTTC
>DAIQRP010000078.1:0-4791 GCA_036786125.1 Sphingobacterium sp. | reverse complement strand
GAGCCTGTCCATCGCACGTGCAAATTTAGCCTCCTTGGTCTCCCCTAATTCAAACTCCTCCCAGATAGCAATAAATTCCGCTGCCTGCGCTTGGGGAAGTAAGCCGAATATACGCTGTGCCACCAGTCGCTCCTCATCCGTATTGCTATGATTTTTTTGGCTGTCATAGATAAATGTATCCCCCGCATCAATTTCCACAATATCATGGATAAGCAGCATTTTTATAACCTGGGTAAGGTCGATAGGCTCATTGGCATGGGAAGCTAAAACTATCGCCATCATAGCGAGATGCCAGCTGTGTTCAGCATCATTTTCATGCCTGTCACTGTGGAAGAGTTTTGTCTTCCGCTGGATATATTTGATCTTATCAATTTCCTTAATAAATTCAATTTGCTTTAATAGATTATCTAGAGACATAATAACAAGAGTTAGTTATTACAAATATAGGTTTACTCGTTCTGAATGAAATGGATAACCATAAAAAAAGCCTTTCATTGCTGAAAGGCTTCATATCCTTGAAAAATTGGAAGCTTTCAAGAACAGTACAAATATAGCGTTTTAATTTAAATTTAATGCTTTTTTGAAGACTAAAACCCCAAAAATCCATCAAAAGACTAAAAATCAGCTATATAAATTTCAAAAAAAAGGCACCCCTCTCAGGGTGCCTCCAAATCTAAAATTGCACACTAATATCCTGCATTTTGCGTTAAAGTACCATTACTTCTATCGATCTCTACTAAAGGAATCGGGAAGATTTCACTTTTCGGCGTAAATATTAATCCTTTATAAGAGGATAGGTAATTCCCTTCAAAAGCAGAGTAACTCTCTATCGTTTCCTTCGCTATTCCCCATCGTACTAAATCAAAGAAACGATGCCCTTCTAATGCTAATTCTAAACGGCGTTCAAAGCGTACTGCTTTTCGAGCATAATCCGCAGAAGCAAATTGCGTATAGGGTTTAACCTCATAATTGGCTGCATTATTACCGTATCTTGTTTTCTTCGGCGCTAGATTAGCTGCACGGGCACGCACGGAATTTACTAATTTCATAGCCTCCCCTAAATTGCCTAACTCCACTTGACACTCTGCTGCCATGAGTATAACATCTGCAAGGCGGATAATGTTTACATCCAATGCAGTAATATAATTAGCTCCATTGGCAGCATGTGAGGCGAAAAGATCCTGAGGAATCATCGTTTTAATACCTACAAATGGACCTGCATAGGCAGCATCACGAATCCAATCGTCTCCAGGCATTACCCCATAGTCTAAATACATCACGCCTCTACGTCCTACAGTATAATCCAAACGTGGGTCGAATCTCAAGGTCGTATCTAAAACAAATTTGCTGGACTTTTCTGCTCCTTTTAACTCTAAGTCCGAAAGGTAAGGTTTGCTACGGAAGCTATCGTCCAATAGTGGAAGTCCATCTGCATCCACTTTATAAGCATTCACCAAATCTATGGTCGGCTGATAGAAACCACAACAGCCTACAGGAGAAGTGCCATATAGACCAGACAGCATATCTCCTACATTCGCATTGTCTGCAGCACCATTGCTATTGATGGCATGTTTAGAAACTACTATGGTCTCTGGGCCATCTTCTGTCAGTACATTAAAGTTATTCCAGAAATTCATCGAAGCAATATTTCTACCTCCAATCACCTCATTAAACTGTGCTAAAGCTTCCGGATATTTCTTTTGATACAAGTAAACTTTTCCGAGATAAGACTTGGCTGCTCTTAAATCCATACGACCTGCCTCATTATTAATTTTAGCATCTGGCAGATTAGCGGTAGCAAAGAGTAAGTCTTCGACAATTTTAGGCATCACATCTTCGGTATTAGGCTTAGTTTTTGCATCTTCTGTAGACACATTTTCGTCGATCCATGGAAGGTTCTTAAATATACGCCATAAGAAGAAATAATAATGGGCACGTAACATACGCGCTTCCCCCTGAATCTGTAATGCACGGGCTGCGGTAATCTCTTTTTTATTGGCTTGATCTTCAGCTAAAAATCTCAAGGTATTATTAGCCCGATTAATCCCTTCAAAATACACCTGCCACATCACCGCGAGGTTTTCATTTTCACTATTCGGACCATAGGTTTCTATCATATTCATGCTGGGCTGATCCCCAGCTTCAGAGCCCTTATGCGCATTATCAGAGGTCAACTCTCCAAAGATCCATTGACTCGGCGCAGAACCGTAGTTTCCCCATGTTCCACTTACATTTCCATTCATAATGGAGTAAGCACCGATAAGTTGCATTTCTATACTTTCAGCTGTTGTTACCTGTCCATCCGATAGGTCGGCTTGAGGAACTTTCTGTAAAAATTCTTTCGTACATCCCGTCATTAAGAACGCGACGATACCAATTTGCGCTATAATATTATGTATTTTCATTACTATCTAATTTTGATGATTAAAAACCTAAACTAATTCCGAATATATATTGTCTCGCTTGAGGATAGATTCCTAGGTCTACACCTATAGCCGAGTAATTGGAATTAAATGCGGAGATTTCAGGATCTAAGCCGTCGTATTTAGTAAAAGTCAATAAGTTAGTTGCTCCACCATATATTCTAAATTTGTTGAAGCTGGTATTTTCACCAAATAATTTTTTGGTATCGAAGTTATATCCTATTTGCAGGTTTTTTAATTTTAAGAAACTACCATCCTGCACATAATAACTGGAAGAGGCATATTCATAGGCTGAACCATCAGCAATTAAAGAAGGAATTGCACTTCCTGTATTCGTTGGGCTCCATGCATTTAATAAACGATCACTCTTCTGTCCCGTGAATACACCAAAGTCGGTAAATAGACGTGTTGCATCATAGATATCATTCCCTTGAGAACCGTAGAAGAATACCAGGACATCAAAGTTTTTATACCGTGCATTAATATTTAAGGAGTAGATAAAATCAGGATGTGGATTTCCTATAATTGTTCTATCCTCTCCCGTAATTCGACCATCTCCATTAATATCGGCAAATTTTAAACCTCCGGGACGTGCTCTATCGTAGGAAACAGAATTATTAACATCTTCTTCACTTTGATAAATTCCCAATGTTTTATATCCAAAGAATGCTCCATAGGGCTGCCCTGCAGTTAATACGGAGGTAAATAGATTTCGAATCTCTCCATAGATATCCTGGTTAACGAAAGGCGATAGTTCTAAAATTTTATTTTTATTGGTCGAGATATTAGACGATACATCTAAGGTGAAATCTCCTCCCTGTCTATGCCCATAATGGTAGGCTAAGCCCAACTCAAAACCTCGGTTGCTCATACTTCCAATATTTACTACCGGAGACTCCGCGCGACCTACAGCAGCTGCTGGCAGTGGAAGACGATATAACATATCCGTAGTTTTTTTATCGTACCATTCTACAGATCCATCAAAATCACCTTGGAAGAAGGAGAAGTCCAAACCAATATTTAAGGATTTCACCTGTTCCCATTTAATATTTGGATTGCTATGGGCTTTTTTCCAAATCCCTGGAGAGACAGTACCTCCTATCGGATAAGAAGAGGAGGTTAATGAAGATTCATATCGATTTGCATACTGATCGGACTGGATACGCTGGTTACCTGTAATACCGTAACCTGCTCTTAACTTTAAGTCATGTAACCAGCTGGCATCTTTAGCAAAGTCCTCTTCCGAGATTCTCCATGCTGCAGAGAAACCTGGAAACGTTCCATATTTATTATTATCCCCAAAATTTGAAGATCCATCGCGTCTGACTGTAGCACTAAAAATATATCGGTCGAGTAAAGAATAATCTACTTTCCCAAACATCGAATACATCGACCCTACGGAACCCGAACCTGCATTTCCAATATTGGCTGTACCTGAATTTAAGTATAGATAATCCATACTGCTCATGGTAAAGTATGCTGTTCTACTTCCTGAAATCTCTCGCCATCTATTTTCTATAGCCTCTGTTCCGAGTAAGATATTTAAGTTATGGTCTTTACCTAAATCAGGTCTATAGTTTAAAGTATTCGACCAAGTCCATTCGGTCGTAAAGCCATAATATTCCGACATCCCATTATTGAAGTTTCCCTCAGACCACTCTGGATTCGGATAGGTAAAAGACATGCCATTATAATTTTCATACCGCATACCGATATTCGTTCTCAAAGTCAATCCTTTGATGATATCAGCCTCAGCAAAAGCATTTCCAAAGAAGAAGTTGCTTTTATTTTTATTATCCTTTCCGCGATAAGCTACAGCAACCGGGTTGCCCCCATTTCCATATCCCCCGTATGAACCAGCAAAATTTCCTCCCTCATCATATACCGGAATAATATTTTGGATACGATAAGACCATCCTACTACAGATTCATCCCCTTGATAGCCTCCGGCAGTATTGGGATTAACTCCCATACCATACCCCTCAGTAAAACTATATTGCATATTCTCTCCAAATCTCAAGCGATTATTTAAGGCTTTAAAACTGGTATTAGTACGGGCATTATATTTTTTAAATCCAGAGTGGATGACTGTTCCTTTTTGATCTAAAAATCCACCTGAAAATGCATATGTCGCATTTTCTCCCCCTCCGGTAGAACTAAGTTGATACGATTGTATTGGAGCATTCTGAGTGACCTCATCGAACCAATTTGTACCGGCTAGATTGGCTTTAGTAATTTGGTAGAATGAATTTCTATCCTTTCCGGAGTAGTTATATTTAGACATATCCACATCCTCCGCAGTGATATCATGCCCAGTCTTCTTTCCGGCCAATAAATATTCGGGCAATGTTTCATTGGTACCATTAAT
>DAIQRP010000077.1:0-12799 GCA_036786125.1 Sphingobacterium sp. | reverse complement strand
CTTACAGCAGGCCTGCCGTAGCAATGATTTTGAGAGCTATAAAAAATATGCCGCAATTATCAATAACCAGAAAGAACGTATGTTTACCCTTCGCGGTCTCTTGGATTTTGCGAAACATCGTACCGCTATTCCTATCGAGCAGGTGGAGCCTGCATCGGAGATTATGAAACGCTTTGCCACCGGAGCGATGTCATTGGGTTCTATCTCTACGGAAGCACATAGCACCTTAGCTATAGCTATGAACCGCATCGGTGCTAAATCTAATACCGGAGAAGGTGGAGAGGATGAAGCTCGTTTTAAGAAAATGGAAAATGGCGATTGGATGCGTTCGGCAATTAAACAGGTCGCTTCCGCACGTTTTGGGGTGACCTCAAACTATCTGACGCAAGCCGAGGAGATTCAGATAAAAATGGCTCAAGGAGCTAAACCTGGAGAAGGTGGACAGCTTCCCGGAGATAAAGTGAATGAGTTTATTGCCCGATTACGCCACGCTACACCTGGAGTAGGCTTAATCTCTCCTCCTCCACATCATGATATTTATTCTATCGAGGATTTAGCTCAACTCATCTTCGACTTAAAAAATGCAAACCGCGCTGCCAGAATTAACGTGAAACTCGTGTCTAAAGCCGGTGTAGGAACAATTGCTGCAGGAGTAGCTAAAGCACATGCCGATGTTATTCTAATTGCAGGCTATGATGGCGGTACTGGGGCTTCCCCTATTTCCTCTGTCAAACATGCCGGACTTCCTTGGGAACTTGGTCTTGCCGAAGCACATCAGACGCTGGTCAAAAATAAACTGCGCTCCCGTGTCGTACTGCAAGCAGATGGGCAGATGAAAACAGGTCGCGATATTGTAATTGCCACATTATTGGGGGCTGAGGAATGGGGCGTAGCCACTGCAGCCTTAGTGGCTGGAGGCTGTATTATGATGCGTAAGTGTCATTTAAATACCTGCCCTGTAGGCGTAGCGACACAGGATCCGGAATTGAGGAAACTATTTTCTGGAAAACCCGAAGATATTGTTCACCTCTTCCAGTTTCTGGCGGAAGAAATCCGTGAAATTATGGCTGACTTAGGTTTTAGAACGATCAATGAAATGGTCGGTAGAGCTCAATTCCTAAAGAAAAGAGAACAGATTATGCATTGGAAGGCGAATAAAATAGACTTCTCAGGCATCTTATATGTCGCTCGATCGGAAGCCGGAGAATCTTTACATAATACCGAAGAGCAGGATCATGGCATGGGTATGATCTTAGACTGGGGACTATTAAAACAGTCTAAGCAAGCTATAGAATCTCGTACTCCGGTATTTGGAACATTTAAAGTAAAAAATACTGACCGTACAATCGGAACCCTCCTTTCCAATGAGATATCTAAAATCTATGGTTCTGAAGGACTTCCTGACAATAGCATAAACTTTAAATTTGAAGGCTCTGCAGGGCAATCATTTGGCGCCTTTTCTACAAAAGGACTGTCCTTTGAATTAGAAGGAGAGGCAAATGACTATGTCGGCAAGGGGCTTTCCGGAGCACAACTGGCGATCTATCCGACATCCGATTCACCATTAGTAGCTAAAGACAATATTATTATTGGTAATGTAGCTTTATATGGGGCCACATCTGGGCATCTATTTGTCAATGGGCAGGCTGGCGAACGATTTGCGGTACGTAATTCTGGAGCTACTACCGTTGTGGAAGGAATAGGAGACCATGGTTGTGAATATATGACTGGAGGTAGAGCGTTGATTCTAGGACCTACCGGGCGGAATTTTGCGGCGGGTATGTCTGGAGGAATTGCTTGGATATATGATACTCAAGGAACATTTAAATCTAATTGTAATCCAGAGATGGTCGATTTAGATCCTTTGGAATTAGCCGATGAAACTGAAATTATCGCGCTCTTAAAGCGACATATCCTGCTGACCCGTTCGGCTATAGCCAATGAGATCTTGCAGAACTGGTCAGTGGCCAAACATCGCTTTATCAAAGTGTTCCCAAGGGAATATAAAAATGTATTAAGCAAAAAATTAGTGGAAGCATAATTAAAATATCATGGGAAAACCAACTGGATTTAAAGAATTTGAACGCGTACTTCCACAGAAAGACCCTGCGGAAAATAGAAAACAGACCTATCAAGAATTTGTGCAGCCTTACTCTGCAGCAGAATTAAATAATCAAGCGGCAAGATGCATGAACTGTGGTATTCCATTCTGCCATTCCGGATGTCCCTTAGGGAATGTCATTCCGGAATTTAATGATGCCGTATATGATGGAAAATGGGAAGAAGCTTATCAGATATTAAGCTCGACAAATAACTTTCCGGAATTTACCGGAAGAATATGCCCTGCACCTTGTGAGGCCGCTTGTGTACTTGGAATTAATAAATCACCCATTAGTATTGAGGAGATTGAAAAACATATCATTGAAATTGCCTTTCAAAAGAATTTTGTAAAACCCCAATTGAGCGCTATCCGTACCGACAAAAAGGTTGCTGTCGTCGGCTCAGGACCTTCCGGACTGGCTGCAGCAGCACAACTTAATAAAGCCGGACATCAGGTCGTGGTCTATGAAAGGGATGATAAAGTCGGCGGATTACTGCGCTATGGCATTCCAGATTTTAAATTAGATAAATCCGTCATCGACAGACGTATCGATATAATGAAAAAATCGGGAATAGAATTCCGTGTCAATGCGGAGGTCGGAAAAAATATTCCTGTATCTGAATTAAATCAATATGATGCTGTGGTGCTTGCTGGAGGTTCTACTATCCCCAGAGATTTAAATATTCCAGGTAGACATTTTAAAGGAGTACACTATGCTATGGAATTTCTAAAACAGCAGAATAAACGCGTCGGCAACTCCCCGATTGATGTGGAAGAAATTAGCGCTGCAGGAAAGCATGTCTTAGTTATTGGCGGTGGAGACACCGGATCGGATTGCGTAGGAACTTCCAATCGACATGGTGCGAAATCAATTACTCAATTTGAACTGATGCCGCAGCCTCCTCAATCTCGAACGGAAGCTATGCCTTGGCCCTCCTATCCTATGTTGTTAAAAACAACGACCTCTCATGAGGAAGGATGCAATCGCCATTGGAGTATTAATACCAAAGAGTTTCTCGGAGATGAACAAGGCCGTTTACGTGCCGCTGTGGTGGTGGATCTAGAATGGGAGACCGATGCGTTAGGAAGGCCGACTACTTTTAAAGAAGTGGAAGGTTCTATACGAGAGATTCCCTGTGAACTGGTCACCTTAGCTATGGGATTCCTGCATCCACAATATGATGGGCTCTTACAACAACTGGGTCTTCAATTGGATGATAGAGGAAATGTAAAAGCCTTAGAAGGTGAGTATAAGACATCTGCAGCACATATTTTTGTTGCCGGTGATATGCGCCGAGGTCAATCCTTAGTCGTATGGGCGATCTCCGAAGGCAGAGAATGCGCACGGAAAGTGGATGAATATCTAATGGGTTATTCGGAATTAGAAACAAAGGATGCTATGGTATCCTATATGTAAATAAAAAGCAGCAAGTATATACTTGCTGCTTTTTTTATTTTTTCTTTAATATATAATGATCAGCTAAGGTCCCTGTAATTTCCTGTCCCGCTTGATCTAGAAATTTTATCTGCTCCTCACCCACGAAAAATTTATAGGCGCCCTCCTTGGTATTTAAGGTCACCGTATTTCCTTCCGCATTCCAGTTAAAGGAGCCATTCTGCTCATTCACTAAATCTTTATTAATATACTCCTCCCGCAAATGATAACTTAAATCATCCTTAAGTTCTACCGTGGTTTTAATACCCTCACAATCTGCACAAGGTAATACCCCTTCATAAGTTGCTGCCCAATCTAAGGAGTTTTCTGCATTGTGTTCATCATGAAAAGTAGAGTCTGCCAAAGTGCTTTCTGAAGAAGTAGTTTTATTATGCTGACAAGCAGCAAAACTTAAACTTACTGCAGTAATAAATAAAATTGATTTTCTCATTTCTTAAAGTTTAATTCCTTAATCAAAGAGCAAAATTCATTCCATTTAAAATAAGATGGACTTAATGTAATTTACGATTGATAATTTCTGAACTACGAGCTTCAATTTTAGCCTTTAAATAAGGGAACAAAAAGACCGCGCCCAATACAATAACCGCGCCCATATAAAATCCTAAGCTCATCGCTTCTTTTTGACCAAATATGACCATCGCTAATATAATTCCATAAATTGGCTCCATATTGGTCGTTAAAGCCACGGTAAAAGCAGATAACTCCTTCATTACAGCAACCCCAAATACATAGGCAACGGCCGTACATAAAACGCCTAATATTAAGAGGTAGATTAAATCTGTCGTTCCCAATAACATCTGCGCATTATAGTCTCCCGAAAAAGCCATAAATATGGATACCGCAATAAAGGCCCCAATCATTTCATAAAAAGTGATTAAGGTCGGACTGGACTCCTTAACCATCTTCGAATTACAAATGGAAAATATACTCGCTACAAAAGCACAACTTAAGCCTGAGATAATGCCCCATTTATATTGAAATTCAAATTTAAAAATCAAATAAATACCAAAAATAATCAGTAGACCTACTCCCAATTCTAACATCGAAATTTTATGCCTATTAATAATAGGTTCCAAAATAGATGTAAATAAGGTTAAAGCCGAAAGTGTAACTAAGGTTACCGAAACCGTAGAAATTTTAATGGCATAAAAGAATAAAACCCAATGCAACCCTACTAAAGCACCTACGGCCAGGAATTTCAACAGGTTCTGCATAGATACTTGAATGCTTTGCTTTTTAAACGCAAAGTATATCCCTAATGCGACAAAAGCAATTAAAACTCGATACCATACCAGATGAATTGCAGAAACGGAAATAAGGCTTCCTAAGATCCCTGTAAATCCCCAAATAAGGACAGTCAGGTGTAGAATAAGAATATTCTTATTCACATGAAGTTTAAACATAGTGATTTAGGTCTAATTATTTTGGCGCTTTTACCATTAAATATAAGGCAAGAACGAAAAAGCAAACATTCGGAATTAATACAGCTATTAATGGTGGCAAGCCTCCTTTTAACGAAAACATCGTAGAAAATTGAATAAATAAAATATAGGTAAAACTCAATGCAATACCAATACCTAAACTTAAACCTATTCCTCCCCTCACCTTCTTGGAAGATAAAGAAACGCCCATTAAAGTCAGGACAAATGCTGAAAAAGGATAGACAAAACGTTTGTATTTTTCCAGTTTCAAGTCATTCATCATTCCCGTACCTCGAATTTCTTCTTTATGAATACGATCATTTAACTCATCGGTATTCATGGCTGTAAATATATTATCATACAACTCGAAATCTGAAGGTTTCATATCTAACGTAGTATCCTTACTCACTCCAGTATCCATTTTCTCCTCTAATCCAGAGATAATACGATTGGTATAATTTTCTATTTTCCATTTCGTAGAAGTAGAATCCCAGGAAATGCGATCGGCCATTAATTTTTCTTTTAATACATCACCATCGAAAATTTCCAAAACAAAATTATAACCCACCTTTCTCGTATTATCAAAGTTATCAATATACACATAGCTATTTTTATCAATCTGCATATGTGTAGACACCTTGGTATTATCTTTTAAAGGTTTGACATAGACATTTTCAAATCCTATTTTTAATTTATTCGTTCTTGGAATAATATATATATTAAATAGGAAGGTAATGGCAAAGATGATGCCCGCCGAAAACATAAAGGGGCGTAACATTCGATTAAAACTCATTCCCCCGGAAAGTATAGGTACAATTTCCGTCTGATCAGCCATCTTTGAGGTAAAGAAAATAACGGCTATAAAATTAATTAAAGGGGAAAGAAAGTTTAAATAAAAAGGAATAAAGCCCGCATAATATTCAAATATAATTTTTGATAGCGGAGCTTTATATTTTAGGAAATCATCTAATCGCTCAGAAATATCAAAAATAACCATCACAACGGTGAAAATCGCCATTGTAAATAGAAATGTCGTTAAATATTTTTTTATAATATAGCGATCGATGATATTCATACTTTAGCTTTATTTTAATTACAAACGTTGACCTAATACTTTGACCATTTTCTCTTTCCAATCATAGAAAGTGCCGTCTATAATTTTAGCACGCGCTTCATTAACTAACCATAAATAGAAATGTAGGTTATGTAAGGATGCAATCTGAGCACCCAATAATTCTTGAGAGCGAATTAAATGTCTTAAATACGCTTTAGAATAAAACTGATCCGCAAATAAGTCAGAATCTGGATCGATTGGAGAATAATCATCTTTCCATTTTTCATTTTTAATATTTATCGTTCCATTTCTGGTAAATAGCATCCCATTACGTGCATTACGAGTCGGCATTACACAGTCGAACATATCAATACCTAAAGCGATATTTTCCAATAAGTTAATAGGAGTTCCTACGCCCATTAAATAACGTGGTTTATCTTCTGGTAGTATATTACATACAACTTCGGTCATCGCATACATTTCCTCAGCAGGCTCTCCTACGGATAATCCTCCAATAGCGTTTCCTTCTCTACCAAAAGAAGCAATTACTTCAGCCGATTTTTCACGTAGATCTTTATATACAGACCCCTGAACGATTGGAAATAATGTCTGATCATATCCATATAACGGATCTGTGCTGTCGAAACGATCACAACATCTCTTTAACCAACGGTGCGTCATATCTAAAGAACGACGTGCATATTTATAATCACAAGGATATGGCGTACACTCATCAAATGCCATAATAATATCCGCGCCGATAATTCGCTGCGTATCCATCACATTTTCAGGAGTAAATAGATGTTTAGAACCATCTACATGCGAGCGGAATGTAACTCCTTCTTCTTTAATCTTTCGAACTTCTGAAAGGGAATATACCTGGAAACCTCCCGAATCGGTTAATATCGGACCGTCCCAGTTCATAAACTTATGTAAACCTCCCGCCTTATTTAATACTTCCAGTCCTGGACGTAAATATAAGTGGTAGGTATTTCCGAGTATAATCTGAGCGTTAATATCATTTTTTAATTCATGCTGGTGTACTCCTTTGACAGTACCTGCAGTTCCTACAGGCATAAAAATAGGAGTTTGAATCTTCCCATGCGCAGTTTCCACAACCCCCGCACGAGCTTTAGACATTTTATCTTTAACTTCTAACGTAAATTTCATAAAAAAACTTTAATTAACATCGATCAAAGCCTGATCGCATAACCATCGCAAAAATACATTAAAATCCTGTATCCTGCTGTTGGATGACGAATAAATTTTAATTCCAAGAATTAGAACTTATCTTTGGGCTTGAATATGCTACATTTAATTACTCTGACTCCCTATATATGCTATGTTGTATTTGGTATTGTAGGTTTATTATTAATCTTTCAACTCTACTATATTATATTTGTGTATGGAAAGTTAGCCCGTTATAAAGTAACTGAAACTTCCCCTTCCGAACATTTACCTCAAGTATCTGTCATTATCTGTGGTAGAAATGAGCAGGATAATATCATTCAGTTTTTACCGCGCATCTTAGCACAAGACTATCCGAACTTTGAAGTTATTTTTGTCAATGACTTTTCTGAAGATGATACAGAATGGGAATTAAAAAAACTTTCTGAAACGCATTCCCATTTGAAAATTGTGCATATTAAAGAACATATACGCCTAAAGCATGGGAAGAAATTTGCTGTGACCTTAGGAATTAAAGCTGCCGCTCATGAAATCTTAATCTTTACCGATGCAGATTGTCAGCCTCAGTCAGAATTGTGGTTGCAAGAGATGGCTTCATCCTTTACAGCAGATAAAGAAATCGTATTGGGATACTCTCCTTATATCCAACTTCCCGGCTTATTAAATGCTTTAATCCGATTTGAAACCTCCCATACAGCGATGAGCTACCTCTCCTATGCATTAAAGAAAGATGCCTATATGGGAGTGGGCAGAAATTTAGCTTACCGCAAATCTTTATTTTTCAGAAATAAGGGCTTTGCAGCACATATGCATATTAAATCTGGGGACGATGATCTATTTGTCAATCAGAATGCGACGCCAACTAATGTCGCTATTAATATCAATCAGAATGCTCAGATCTTATCCCTTCCAAAATTAACTTGGAAATCATATTATACGCAGAAAGCTCGACATTCTGGAGCTTCAGTCATCTATAAAAAAAGGCATCAACGTATGCTAGGCACGCAATTGGTCACCGCATTTTTATTTTATCTGTCTTTAATAGCGACAGTGCTTATATATCCTAATTTTTGGTATATTCCTGCAGCGGCCTATTGCTTACGTCTTCTGACTCAGATCCTGGTCTTTCGCCCGATTTATAAAAAATTATTCGTTTCCGATTTAATTTGGTGGTTACCCTTATTAGACCTGATATACTATTTCTATATTTGCATTAATGGAGCCTTTAATCGAAAGAAGAAGGACCTCCGTTGGAAATAATGTTTTATTCTAAGTTTTACACATTGAACCCTACAGTAGATATCATATTCAAGTATTTTCCGCATATTACGGAAGAACAGAAACAGCAATTTAGTCAATTAGCGACAGTATACCCCGAGTGGAATGCACAGATTAATGTCATTTCCCGAAAAGATATTGAATCGCTATACCTACATCATGTGTTACACTCTTTAGGTATAGCCAAATTTGTCGGAGAATTTGCAGAAGGCACTAGAATTTTAGATGTAGGCACCGGAGGTGGATTCCCAGGCATTCCACTAGCCATTATGTTTCCACATGTACAATTTCACCTAGTCGATTCTATCGGCAAAAAGATAAAAGTAGTCCGTGAAGTCGCGCAGGCTTTAGGATTAAAAAATGTGGAAGCTGACCATATCCGCGCAGAGCAGTTGGATGACAAGTATGATTTTGTCGTTTCTAGAGCTGTTACTCGCTTAGCAGATTTTACGCCTTGGATTCGGAATAAATTCGAAAAGAAAGATAAAAATTCGCTTCCCAATGGTATCCTTTATCTCAAAGGCGGAGATTTGAAAGAAGAGATCAAAGAGTCTAAATTAAAAGCTGAATTACATTCCTTAACCGACTTTTTTGAAGAAGATTTCTTCGACACGAAATATGTAGTCTACGTGGCGATGTAAAAATCGTTAGCTATAAAAAAAAAGCAGATCTATAGGTCTGCTTTTTTTTTCAAACATTTTCCCAAAATAAATGTTTTTGTTGCTATAGTAATCTGGTAATTATGATAGCAGAAAATCTTTTCCTCATCTTAATTCTTTTCTTTTTTATAATTGTATTATATCTACTTAGCAAAAGAATACGCATTTCATTTCCTATTGTATTAGTCATAGGTGGCTTGCTTGCTTCCTTAATTCCTGCGGTGCCATCTATAAAAATTGATCCTGATTTAGTATTTCTACTGATCTTACCTCCGCTTCTATTTGAAGCGGCCTGGTATACTTCCTTAGCTGACTTTTTAAAATGGCGTAAGGAAATTCTAATGATGGGCTTTGGCCTTGTATTTATTACCTCCATTTCAGTAGCTTATTTTTCAGTATGGTTAATTCCAGGATTTACCTTGGCTTTAGGTTTTCTTCTAGGCGGCATAATTTCTCCTCCTGACGCTGTAGCTACAACTTCTATACTCAAAGAATTACATCTTCCCAAAAAGGGGTTAACCATTTTAGAGGGGGAAAGTTTAATTAATGATGCGGCCTCATTAACGGTATTTCGATTCGCTTTAATTACCGTCATCACAGGTCAGTTTTCCTGGACTTCGGTAAGTATCAATTTTTTCACGCTTTCTATAGGAGGGATTTTTATTGGATTAGGCATAGCTGCTATTATTTATTTCTTACTGCGCTACGTCACCCATCGCAGTAATACGATTGTGCTTTCTTTGGTTACCTTATTTGCGCCATACCTCATGTACCTCATAGCTGAGCATTTTAATTGCTCTGGTGTGTTAGCAGTAGTTAGTGGCGGCTTATTCTTATCCTTTTTCGCTAAAAACTACATGACCTATAGCTCGAGAATTCAAACCAAGGAGATTCTTGAAACCATTAGTTTTTTACTGAATGGAATTGTATTTATACTTATCGGACTGGAAATTCCTATCCTCTTAAATGAAGTACATGATTTCTCTATTTCGGAATCTATTAGGTATGGATTAATTATCTCTGCTTTAGTCATTACGGTGCGCATTATTTGGGTACTTTCTTACCATCTCTTATCCAATAAAAAAGAAAATCGAAATTGGAAATTAGCTTTTATAACGAGTTGGTCGGGTTTACGTGGCGTAGTCTCTTTAGCCTCTGCGCTCTCTATCCCTCTTTTAATTCATGGAGATAGCCCCTTTCCATTTCGGAATTTAATTCTGCTGATTACTTTTACAGTCATCTTTGTCACCCTAATATTCCAAGGACTAACCCTCCCCTACTTTATGCGTAAATTAAACTTAAAGGAGGAGGAGAGCTCTGCTCCGCATGAACAGCAGCTTAAAGATCTACAATTAAAGTTAGCTAAAGATGCGCTATTACATCTGGAAAATTCCTATCAGGATCTTATTGATAATGACCGCATCTTAGAGCGTATGAAAAAAACGACAGCCCAAGGAATTCGTATTTTAGAAAGTGAGAAAGAGGAACAGAATAAGGAAAGGTTTTCGGTCAATTCCAAACTCTATTTTGATCTACGCTTGGATATTATTAAAATTAAAAGGTCCCATCTACATCAAGTCTGTACGCATACTCATTATGATAATGAAGTCGTTCGCAGTGTAGAACATAGCCTAGATTTGGAGGAGGCTAGGCTGATTAGTGCTCAAGTGAATTAACAGATTGCAAGTACAGCGTATAGGATGCCTTAGAATCTCCGTGTAGGCAGCGCTTAGATTGGGAGAGGAACGCTGGAGCAGCACAGAAATCCATAAATATAAAGGCATGTATTAGGTAGATTTATATCTCAGCTTATACATGCCTTTAATCTTAACTAATCCCGAGGTGTTTATTAATTTCCAATCCGATCATATTCACTTCTTCATCCATTCCGAACAAAGGAAGACCAGACTCTGGACTTAATTTTAACCATTGAGATTCTGTATCTTTTATAATCTGGACATATTCTTTGCCATCTTTAAAAATGGTATACGTATCTTCTTCTTCCGGGAATACGGCATATTCTACATCTAGAACTTCAATATCAAAAGGTTCTTTCAATTCCATAATTACTCATTTTTTTTAACAAAGTTACATAATTCACAGGATATCGAAACATGGAAATCTGAATCTCCAGATATGCGTCATCTCTATCAGATTGCACTGACTAAAATGAAAGGTATAGGTCCAGTTTTAAGCCGTCATCTGCTTGAGCACTGTGGATCTATCGAAGCAATATTTCAATCCAGTCGGGCGGATTTATTAGCTATTCCTCAAATTGGAAAGCAGATTACCCAGATTATTCAAGACCCTCAATATCTCTTAGCGGCAGAGCGAGAACTGAAATATATTCAGGATAATCAAGTCAATATATATTGGTTTGAAGATGAAAATTATCCCTATAGACTACAGCAATGTCATGATGCTCCGCTATTACTATATGCGAAAGGAGAAGCAGCCTTAAATCCAAAACATGTTGTAAGTATCGTAGGGACAAGAAATGCAACGCCTTATGGTGCTCGCATCTGCCAGGAATTAATAGCTTCATTATGCGATTTAGATATTCAGATTATTTCAGGTTTAGCTTATGGTATAGATATTATGGCCCATCGGGAAGCTTTAAAAAACGGGATTTCCACCATCGCCGTATTAGCGCATGGTCTGGATCGCATTTATCCCTATGGGCATTATCATATTGCTGAACAGATGATGCATCAGGGTGCTTTACTGACAGAATTCCCTTGGGGTAAAGCTCCTGAAAGAGCTCATTTCCCGATGCGAAACCGTATTATTGCAGGTCTCGCCGATGTGGTAATTGTCATAGAAGCAGCACAGAATGGAGGTGCCTTAATAACTACTGAACTCGCTAATAGTTACCAGAGAGAAGTTTGTGCTTTTCCAGGAGCTATAGATCAAACTTTCTCGGCAGGATGTAACTTTTTAATAAAATCTCATCGCGCACAGCTCATTCGCAATGGTGCGGACCTCTTACATCTGATGAATTGGGGTAGTATACAACAACAAGGAGCCAAACAATTGCAATTACTACCTCCTAACCTTACCAGCGATCAACAGAAGTTATACCAAACCCTATCCAAAGACCGAAAGACAAGTATAGATGAACTATCCCGTCAAACCCTATGGAGCCAAAACAAATTGGCAATTATACTCTTAGAACTTGAAATATTAGATTTAATATATGTATACCCCGGAAAGACTTATAAACTAATCTAATTATGTATTGTCAATTATCTTATGTATTGACAATCATCTTATGTATTGACAATCATCGGAACTAACTATCGCCTATATTTACATCTTTGAAATGGAAATTCTAAATTCCATGTACAGCGGATACCAGAATTTAAAAATAGAGTGCATTATGACTCCATTTTAAGTAAAATAGAGTCATATCCTTAGTAAAATAGAGACATATCCTTAGTCAAATAGAGATATATCCTTCGTCATTTTCGGAAAATACCGCTAAATTCTGAAGTTTATTAGGAGTATAAAAAAAAGGAATACAATTATTCTCTCTGAATATCAGAGCAGTAAACAATAACTGCAGTTTTTTTTTCTTTAATTAGATATTTTTTCTACTTTTGTGACGGGTAAGTCTTTTACGACCAGCTCCCATTGACTCCC
>DAIQRP010000076.1:9367-12883 GCA_036786125.1 Sphingobacterium sp. | reverse complement strand
CGACTCGAAAATGCCAGTGTGAGTATCCGTTTTGATAAAGACTTCTTATATCAAAATCAAACTCAGTATGCTAATATGCCACCTTATAATTTTGATATTCGTGGTCGATCTGCGGTTTCTGGTGCGGCAACCCGGACAATTATCTTGGATAACGCCGTCTTTGATGGCGATCTGAGGGATATTAATCCTAATGATATCGAAAATGTGTCCATACTTAAAGATGCTGTGGCTGCTTCGATATGGGGTACGTATGCTGGTGGTGGTGTAATTGTGCTTACCACCAAAAAAGGAAACTACAACGCTCCGTTTACTCTTTCGTTTACCACAAACCAGACAATGGCTAAGAGGCCCAATATCTATAAACTCCCATTTTTGAATAGTAATAGTTTTATCGCCTATGAGACCGATCTATTTAACAAAGGGTATTTTGATTATGGACTGTCTGATACCTATAGCTATAGTACCTTAAGTCCAGTTGTAGAATTGCTGGGAAGATTGCGTGATGGTAAGATCTCTCAACAAGAAGCCGATGCCAAAATTAATAAGTATCGGACTTATGATGTCAGGGATGATTATTATAAATATGTTTATCGGCCTACATTTCAGCAACAATATGCACTTAGTGTAGCAGGTGGAAATAAAACAACAGCTTATAGGCTCTCGATGGGACTAGATAATAGCGAAAACTCGGTTATTACTTCTTCAAATAATCGAATGACCCTGAAATCAGCAGTTAAGATAGCTCCTGTAAAAAATCTGGAGATTAATACGGATATCACCTTTTCAAAGGTGTATGCTCGTGATTTTTCTAACAATCAAAAGATCGATTATCGAGCGTCCAGTTCTGTGGGGTTTGAATGGCCTTATCTCCGTCTGGTGGACGAACAAGGAATACCCATTATGGCAGATATTGTGCCGATAAGAAGTGTATTTCGGGATACTGCAGGTAATGGAAAACTGCTCGACTGGTCGTTTAACCCACTCGAGGAGGTGAATGATAATTATCAGATCACTGAGCCTAAGGATCTTATTGTAAACTTGAGTATGAATTACAAAATGCGGGAAGGGCTTAGATTAAATGCAGCTTATATCTACCAGAATAATTTCAACTCCACAAAAGACTGGAACGGTATCAATTCTTACTATGCGAGGCATTTGGTCAACCTACACTCACAATGGGATGATCAACGCATCATAGCAAGACCTGTTCCAGTAGGAGGTATTGCGGCATTTGGAAGTAATGTTTTAAAAAGTCAAACAGCGAGATTGCAGGTCGATTATAGCTTTTTGTCTCAGGATAAGGTCCATCAGGTAGATGCCATCGTGGGAGGGGAAATTAGGCAACGAAACAGCACATCGAATTCTGCTATACATTACGGCTATAATGATGATAACCTCAATTATCAACTGGTTGATTTTTCAAGAGAATATCCCATTTTGAACCTGGGTTTTGGTGGTAGCATGATCCCGGACGGAAGCTATCTTGCAGATTTGACCAACCGTTATATATCTTATTTTGGAAATGTCAACTATATATACCGTGAAAGATACATCGTATCTAGCAGTTTCCGGCAGGATGCTTCTAATCTATTTGGCGCCGGTGCCAATAACAAATGGCAGCCACTATGGTCGTTAGGAACAGCTTGGGTGCTCACTAAAGAATCTTTCTTCGAGAACAATATGGTCAATCTGTTGAAGTTAAGAGCGAGCTATGGTTTTGTAGGCCGTGCGAATCCTACTTTCAGCGGTCTTCCACTGATATCTTACGGTAGCTCCGACAATATCACCGGATTACCTTATGCCACCATTACCACTCCGGCAAATCCTTCATTGGGTTGGGAAAAGATAGAAACGATCAATGTGGGTTTGGATTTTGGGTTTTGGAATGACCGCTTAGCGGGTTCTTTTGAGTATTACCATAAAAATTCAAAAGAGCTGATCACGCAGATACAGACTGATCCGACTACTGGCTTTGAAAGCGTACGGAAAAATGGTGGTAGGCTCAGCGCAAAAGGATATGAGCTCACCTTACACTCACGCAACATCATCGGTAACAACTTGAGCTGGAATAGCCGTTTGCTCTTAAGCCGAAACCGTACATTGGTGGAATCTTATCCTTATAAAATGCCTTATGCAAGCAGTATTGCTTCACAGACAGGATCGGTCAATTCCTCCTTGCTTGAGGGGTATGACGAAGGCGCGGTACTGGTATTCCCATTCGCAGGACTCGACCCAACAAATGGTGATCCAAGGGGCTATCTTGATGGTGAAATTTCCAAAGATTATTCAAAGATACTGTACGGCCCATTGGATCAATTGAAATACATCGGTCCGGGACGGCCCGTGTATTATTCTTCACTGGAGAATGAATTCTTTATTGACAAGCTTAGTTTCTCCTTCAATATACAGGCAAGATTAAAGTTCTATCTGATGCAACAGGGATTTACAGATATGAATCTGGCAATGTACAGGCTAGGATATGCCGATTACGATAAGAGATGGCAGAAGCCTGGCGACGAATTACACACAAATATTCCTTCATCGGTCTATCCTATTGATGCTTTTAGAGATGAGTTTTATAGCAAGTCCGAAGCTCGGGTGATCAAGGGGGATAACATCCGCTTACAGGATTTTTCCATGTCCTATAGTTTTGGAAAAATAAAAGGTCTAAAGGGATTATCGGTCAATGCCTTTGTGAAGAATATAAATTTGATCCTATGGAGAGCAAATAAGTTAGGTGTAGACCCAGAGTATCGTGATGCTGTACCACTACCGCTATCTGTATCCTTAGGCGCCAAAATCCAGTTATAGTTCAATGATTAGTAAAGATGAATAGAATCATGAAAAATCTAAATAAAGTAATCCTCTATATCTGCATGTTACAGCTGATTTCCTGTACAAAATTTGTAGACATTAAACCCGATAAAAAGATGACGGTACCTACGTCATTGGAAGACTGCGAAGCACTGCTGGACGACCGAAATACGATGAACGCCCGTTATCCAATTGCGGGTGAAGTCGGGTCGGACAATTACTACCTTACGGATGCGAATTACAATGCCCTATCAAGTATAGTGGATCGAGCAGCATATGTGTGGGATCCTAATACCAATTTTTCTACAACTCAATGGTCAAGCTCTTATAAAGTGATATTGGTGGCCAATCAGGTACTTGAAATTCTTAACAAGTTTGACAGACAAACAGATCCACAACGTATTGACAGACTAAAGGGGCAAGCTTTATTTTTTAGAGCATATGCAATGTCACAATTGACACCAGTGTTTACGCTTCCATATGATCCTGCATCGGCAAAGAATATGCTCGGATTGGTGTTAAGGATGAGCCCCGCTATAGACTATATTTCAGTGCGTACCAGTCTGGCGGATACTTATGCCCAGATTATTAACGATCTCAATGAGGCAGAATCACTTTTACCTCTTGAATCCAGTTTTAAGACAAGGCCCACGAAATTAGCAGCATGGGCGCTACTAAGCCGAGTTGGTCTCGTGATATCGG
>DAIQRP010000076.1:2125-9277 GCA_036786125.1 Sphingobacterium sp. | reverse complement strand
CCTCGCAGAATCGGTAGCTAAAAAGGTGCTTAACCAAAACATGCAATTGTTGGACTATAACAGCATAAGCAAAACTGCAAGCAATCCATTTGGCAGATTTAATAAGGAGGTTATTTTCCATGCTTCAGCTTTGACAAGTGTATGTCTTACGCCTAGTATTGCTAAGGTAGACAGTTTGCTATACCTACTCTATGAACCAAATGACTTAAGAAGAACCATTTACTTTAGAAATAACAACAATGGAAGTTATGCATTCAAAGGTCGTTACGACGGGGATATAAATGCGTCATCCTTTGCAGGTCTAGCATTGGACGAAGTTTATTTTAATTATGCCGAAGCCTTGGTGCGCAATAATAAACTATTAGAAGCGCTAAAAGTATTTAATTCACTAATGAAAAGTAGATGGACAACAAGTTTTTATAATGATTTTAAATCGGATAACAAGAAGCTGATTTTAGACCGAATATGGAGCGAGCGAAGGAAATCGTTGATCATGCGCAATCTCCGATGGTCGGATATCCGAAGACTGAATTTGGAAGGTGGGAGCATAGTGCTCAAAAGAGCCTTAAATGGGACACAATATAGCCTTAACTCGGGTGATCTGCGGTTCGCATTCCTGATTCCGACTGGTGTAATGGAATACGCTCCCAGTATAATTCAAAACAAAAGATAGTAACAAATTTAACAAACCAAATAGATGAAAAAGTATATTTTAGTTTTATTAATGACAATATTGCAAGTTGGTTTTATCAATACATATGGGCAGACTAAAATTGGTTTGCCAATAGATTTAAATATTAATGTTAAGCTATTAGGAAATAGGTCTTTAAATTTAGAAAAGTTTAAAGACAAGCTTCTTATTATAGACTTCTTCAATACCTATTGTACATCCTGCATCGAAGCGATGCCCAAGAATAATCTGATTCAACAAAATAATAGGGATATCATTATTCTTCCAGTCAGCTATGAAAAACATGATCGGATCAAATCATTTTTCAAGAGCAATGATTATGTCAAAAATAACAAATTGCCTATTGTTGTAGAAGATGAAGAGCTCTCGGTATTATTTCCTCATCAGTCCGTTTCACATATGGTATGGATCTATAATGGAAAGCTAATAGCAATTACAATGGGCGATATGCTCACAGATGGAAATGTAAAGCAGGTACTTGCAGGAAAAGATGTTTCTAACTGGCCTTTAAAAGATGATTTCTTTGTGCCAGAAGAATCAGGTGAAAGCACAAGGGAGGGAATGATATTTGGAAGTAAGATAAGCTCTTATGTGAATGGTGCCACAACTGAATATCAATTGGATACCATCGGGAATAAAGTCCGTTTAAAAATGGTAAATGCCCCTATTATAGCTGCATTCAACTATTTATACAATGAGATAGAACCCCTGCCGTTAATGAAAAAGGAACGCGTGGTGCTGAAGGTTTCGCAGATAGAGCGCTTTGAAAAGCCGGATACTATGATTATGTCCAGCTGGCTTCAGAAATATGCCTTCTGTTATGAGACCACATGGCCAATTGGTATAGATAAGAAAATGATGCATAGATCTATTATTAGTGAGCTGTCCAACAGACTCGGGATCGAAGTGCAGTTAGCTGATCACCCTGCATCCGTATGGTTAGTCACCAAAATTAATACTGAATCCGTCACTGCAAATGGAGAAAGTAAGAAAACGCCTTTAGGTATATGGCTTACTACACTTGAAATATTTAATAGCGATTTTCCACCCATAATGCTGAATGGAGATAAAAAGGAGTTAGTACAACCTGTTGAAATATCTAGCTTTGAAGAGTTAAAGAAAGCGCTAGATATAATGGGATTCGAGCTGACTAAAGAAATGAAGCCAATTTTGACTTTGATGATAAAGTCAAAATAAAGAAGGTGCCTAAGCATATGCTTAGGCACCTTCAATCACCTTTGGCAAGTGTACAATTAAGATTTTAACTTCACATTTGACGTATTGGTGCGTGTATTTAATGCTGTCACCATTTCGCTAAGGATGTTTTCATCTAATTCTGGATGCCCAGTGCCATCGTCATTGGCATCAATTGTACAAATTTGCGCGTTACCACTACATGTTAAAGGAGGAGATGTAGGCGCTGGTGAATAGCTAGCCGAATTCGAAGGCAAGCTTTGATTATTTAACTGAAATAAAGCCATTATATTTAATATTTTAAGTGTAAAACTTATTTATATGAATATTTCGTACATTCATAGCTGTTAAAATTCGTTCATCCTTTGTATAACAAGATGGCCACATAAAAGTCTCAATGTAACGGAGGCCTTTATATTATAGTGGGCTTTTGGATCCTCGTTCCCCACCTGCGGGGAAAGACTGCAAATCTGCGCTGGTATCTTTTGATACCTCTGTGATATTGTTTCATATTTCTTTTTTATTAAAACTCTAATAAAATTCATTCGGTTAACTTTTTCTTACTGTCACTTGAATGGTAAAGCTAACACGGATATACTTTGCGATGTTGTAGCAGATGCTACATGATTTATTTTTGTTTAATATGGTAATACAGCGACTTGTAATAATCACGGTTGCACGATATATTCAAAAATGAACACCGCTCTTTAATGGTTAGCAATGTCATAATATCTGGCATGCACCTAAATAATTCGTGGACTCGATGTAAGGAGGGATGCTTGAGAATGTGTACAATGCTCTGCAACCTATTGACTTTGTGTTGTTTGAGGATGTGGAATATAGCATTGAGTTCTGAATGTAAAGCAATTGCACGTTTGAAATCCGAATTGTTAATCTCAAATAAAACAGTGGGCTGTAAAAATTTGATTGCTAGTGCTGTGGGCGTATCGCTGTAAGGATGGTTGGTGCCTGTAAAATATTCGTTCTTTCCACAGATGCGTTCTATACGAATAGTTGTATCGGCCTGGATCGCTTCTTTGGCTACAAGACCATCGATGATAAAGCACCACGTCGACATCGGGATACCGGCGATCTTGTAATAAGTGCCTTTTTTGTGAAAAGTGAGCTTGCCATGTTCTTTGAGGAATGCTTGTGATGCGGTACTCATTTCATGGTATTTACTGAAGAAATTTTTCATTCTTTCCATAATTCATACTATTGGCGTCTAAATGGAATGCTGTGAACTGTCGGCTACTTTCACAGTGTTTATTATTTTGTAATGGTTAATTGCGTACTAAAATCTATAAAGGAGTTTTTGGAATTGCTTGAGGGGCGGGGATCTCGGTTCCGCCCCAAGAAAAGTGTTCTTGATCTACCTCAGTTTAGCTGTACTGTATACGGATCATGAGCGGAAGAATAAGCATATTTGTCAAATGACTCCCTAAAGGATCTTGCCACTCGTCCAATCCATGAACCACCATGCTTTTTTTGTCTGGCACTTCTTCTTCTTTATCCTCTTTAATAAAATTGACGGTTAGGCCCGCAGCATAGTTGTTGGCGATTGCATTTGCCAATTCTTGTTTAAACGCCGGGTCCATATTTTGGAGCTGTGACAGCTGGCTTGCCGTAAGGTTAAACCATTTGTTAAGCCAACTATCAAAATCAGTTCGGATTTCGTTCATTTCAATCTGCAATAGTGCTAATGAAAGTCCAAGGATATGTGC
The DNA here is from genome assembly GCA_036786125.1 of Sphingobacterium sp. Taxonomy (GTDB): domain Bacteria; phylum Bacteroidota; class Bacteroidia; order Sphingobacteriales; family Sphingobacteriaceae; genus Sphingobacterium. The sequence goes on along the minus strand of DAIQRP010000076.1, from coordinate 5,668 downwards.
TTGCAGATAGTTGACTCCTGCTTGATTAAAGATTAAAATATTCATTGTTTATTATAATTGTTGAATTTCAAATTTGGGAAATATATCTTTTTGCGAAAAGAGCTATTAGCTACTTATAGGCTAAGGGAGAGTTAAACGTGCCATTAAAGTGGGCATTTGAGATTAAAGTACCCTAAAAAAGTCCTTTAAGTTTTAAAATGAGCTTAAAATTTATTTAAATAAAAGATTCCGACCTATATTTTATACTCATAGACGGTTTTGTTTAATAATGAAATTTTATTAACTTGCATGTTGACCTAATTAGACAATGTTTTTCCTGTTATGATGATTAACCTATTTGATAAGCATATTTTAAATATTAATGTCTTATATAGACACTTCAGGTCATATTATTTTTATTATCTGATTCTTGTCTGTTTACCTTTGCTGTACAATAAGATTACCTATAATTATACCTGGACTGCCTTGCCGGTTTTTTCTTTTAAATTTGGATCTCTTTTTCTGCTCACTGCATTAGTGATTGTTTTTATAACGGCAGTAGGTATTCTGATTCAACGGAAAGGTACCATTCAAGAAAATGATTTTAAGATTGTATGGAAGAATGGAACCGCTAGAGTTTTGTTTTATATCCTGCCAATTGGATTAGGGCTATGCATTTTGATCGTATTTAAGTATATCTGGTATGATGGTGAACAGATGTATGCAATCTTGTGGGAGCATGCGAAATCTCGGTTTCTGTTATACCTGGTCATCATGATAGCTTTTACGGTCTGGCTGGATGCAAATCCGGAACGTAACTTGCTGATCATGTATTTTCCGCATGAACTTCCCATTCAGGTAATCATAGAAGAAAGAGTTGATGGTGCGGGTGTCCTTGCTAGTCGTGAACCGATGCATCCTGATACCCAAATTGACAATACTGTAGAAAAGCTATCGCAAGTTGTGGAGGATAAGATAATATCCGTACTGGAAAATAGATGGCATGATACCCAGGTAAAAGGACTATTTAAAGATGCGCTGTCGGAATTTGCTGCTGATCATCAAGTTCCCAATACTGCAGATGAGCAACTGCTCCATACAATACCTTTAAAACAGTTATTTAAGGAGGTACTGGAAGAGGCGAAGAATGAGCGTGATGGTCTGGATAATATCCTGCTCGAGAATCTTTATGCCAGCTTATATGCTAAAAGCCCAACTAGGCTTGAGCCATCTTTTAACGATCTCAACAGTGTCATACTGTTCCATATTTTTGCTATAGAGTCGCATTCTAATCATGCTGTTGTCATATTGACCGATGGAATGCGGATTGACTGTCCTAAAATTATTGGTAACCTGAAAAATAAAGGTTTTCTAAAATGGTTGGTTAAAGTCAATAAGGCGCATTATATCAATATGATGCATGTGTGTTTTATGGACTATAGAACAGGTGGATATATCAAGATACAAAGCCAGACCTTACAGGCTTTAAGAGAAAATCTGACCCAAAATGAAGTGCTAAAAATATGTGCACAAGGAAGTAAGGTAAAGAATAAATATATAGAGGAGTTTTTGAAATCGCGATTTGATCTTAGTTACGAAGGTTGGAACGCTTTTGTTCCGTTGACATAAATTGAAAATTAACCAATTATAAACCAGATCGATCGGACCGGTCAGCGCAGGTTTACTGCGTTGCACGGTTATGGATCTCGGCGGTAGGTCGCCCTTATCGAACCTACTTATGCTTTTTTATGAGAATACTCCTGCGTGGCAGGAGTCCTACAACAGCTATGCAACAAATGCAACATGCGTTGGTACAAAATTTTCTTACAATATTCCTACTCATCCTGATGCTGCAATAGCAGTGCTGCATGCTAAAATAGACCGTGTATTATTTCTGCTGGAAGATCAACAAAATGATGAATATGCCGGACTCATCGGCACGATGGATACCCGAGAGGCTGCCGCGTTTATTGCTATTTCAAAACGCACTTTTGAACGCAAGGTAAAGGAGGGTCTGATCAGTCCGATCGCTAAAAATATGAAAAAGAATAGGTTTTCAAAGCAGGATGTGGTACAGCTTTATATCGCATATCGGGGCTATAGGCCTACACATCTGCCATGATCTTATTCGGACCTTCTTTTAACCTTGTTCGGACCTTCTTTTAACCCGCTTTTAAGTTCTATCGTTGTTGCAAAGTACTTGCAAAGCTGTTGCACAGTCCTTTCCCCGATGCAGGGACGGCGCAGGGACGGTGCACATACGACGCAGTTGTAGCTTTTGTTAAAAGCAGGTTACCAGCAGGTAGCCTAATGTTTAGTAAGAGGTACTTATTTTTAGTAATAGATCTGAGTTTTTTTGCTTTGAAGATGCGTATGACCGGAACCTGCTAATGGGATACACCGACATAACGCCGACAATATCATACCGGTACGCCGACAAACACCGACAATCTCACTTAGCCTCTTGACAAACCCTATGTCCAGATGCTATGTTTGTCATCGTAAAGCGAAATATACCGGTATGCATCAGGCTTTTACGTATGGTCAAATCTTTTAAAAATTAGAAAAATGGGAACAATTAGACAGGGAGCAAACGGGGGTTTTAGCGGTAAGACCGGCTCAATAATAGGCAGCAGTTGGAAGGGTATCGACTACATAAAAGGGCTGTCCAGAAAGCGGACAAAAGCAGCCTCAGAAGAACAATTGATCGTGCAGGCACGCTTTTATGCAATGACAAAATTCTTAATGCCGATAGCACCGATTCTACGTCTGGGATTCGGTCTGGTGAATTCCGACAGGATGACGCCGACCAATGTTGCACTCAAACAGAATATCGATCAGGCAGTGATCGGAACGTATCCAAATTTTGAGCTGGACTATAGCAAGATCAAGATCAGCGCGGGTTCATTTATCGGTGGTGGTACGACAGGTGCCTCGGCTTCTTTGGGTCTGCTGTCTGTAACCTGGGACGCGACGCTCAGTACTTTATACCAGTCCAAGGCCGATGATCAGGTCATCATCCTGATGTACCAGCCGACAGCGAATGAATTTATGACGGCGCCGACACCACCTTTGCGTGCAGATAGCGCTATTGATATCTCCATACCGGACCATCTGCTGGGTGCGAAAGGTCATGTATGGATCTTTTTTGCTGATCGTAAAGGTACAAAGGTTTCCGGTAGCACCTATCTGGGAGAGATAGATTTATTGTAATCAGTTTTATTCATTCATCAGATCGGGAGAAGCGACGGCTTCTCCTGGTTCTGATCTTCAAAATGTGTCGATATGTTAGTAATATCAAATAAAAAAGAAACGAAGCCCGAACCTAATAAAATCAAATCCATCCAGCTTGGCTTTAAAGTGGTTCGGTATTTCCTCAATCCGCTCAATCTTTTGATCCAGATTGGATTTGCAACCCGTAAAAAAGGAAAAACAGCTCTTGGCAGAGCCATGTCCCATCATCTATGCAATGCGCTCACGGGAGAATATCCGGATATTACGATCGATCCTGCTAAAGCAAAAATAAGTGAAGGAACCTTAGCTCCGTTGCTGTCCCCTCAAGCC
>DAIQRP010000076.1:1651-1961 GCA_036786125.1 Sphingobacterium sp. | reverse complement strand
AGGGAAAACAGGTGCATCTTTACTTGATGCTGCATGACCGGGATAAACGGAAAGTCTCAAGAAGTGAATATCTGGGGAAATATTAATCTGATGGTTATGCATTTAAAAGTGATCCGTATCCAGCAGGGAAAGAACAGTACCCTGTCGGAAATTTACCTGAACAACCAGTTTATATGCTATGGTCTGGAAGATATACCACGAGCAAAGAAGATACCAGGCAGTACCTGTATTCCCGCTGGAAGATATAAGCTTGGTTTCAACCGTGATGGAGGGATGAACGGTAATTATTACGACCGTTTCCCTAAACTGC
>DAIQRP010000076.1:1231-1641 GCA_036786125.1 Sphingobacterium sp. | reverse complement strand
ATCGGGGTATGATCGAGATTAAAGATATTCCGGGGTTTAGTTATGTCTATGTCCACATCGGTAATTCGCATAAGCACACTGCGGGCTGCCTGCTCGTCGGAACAAAGTATGTGTTCGAAAGAGGGGATTATCGATTGGTGCAGTCGATTACGGCGTATAAGAAATTGTATGCCTTGCTGGTGGAATTAATGGTATTAGGGGAAGTGTTTATCGAAGTAACATAGTAACAAGTAAAGAAGTGACTAGTAAAGGAGTAACGTAATGAGTAGAGTAGTGACGGAGTAACAATTAATGGGGGGACGGGGAATACTATTTAACCTACTAACGCTCTCAACTTATAACTTTCTTACTAACCTACTAACTGCATAACCTTCTAATTATTTACTAACCTTTTAACTTTTATACAAATG
>DAIQRP010000076.1:0-1221 GCA_036786125.1 Sphingobacterium sp. | reverse complement strand
CTCTCTCACTTTCTAACCTTCTAACATTAAACAAATGAAAAAAATAATTCAAAAGATAGGCCGCGCACTCCAAGTTGTACTGCTGGCGCCGATAAAATTGCCCGGTAAGGCTTTAAACATCATCAGGTATATAGCACTTGGACTTGGTATAGTGGAGACGGTAATGGATGATAAAGATAAAAAAGCAGAGGATGAGTCACCGCCACCAGAGCAGATCGTGTCTCATAAAGAAAAGGAGGTGCCTGATGAAATTGAATGATATCCGCTTTGGTGCTTTGGGTGGCACAATATGTTCCATCTGGGCTTCTGTTACATTCGGTGATGTGCTCCAAACCATGCTAATGGCCGCATTAGGAACCGTTGTTAGCTTTGTGACAAGTCGATTGCTTGGCAGGATCCGAAAAAGGGAATAGTTTTTTGCAATAAGCTCTTTTGTATTATATGAAAGGGCTTATTCTTTTGACTGATTTTGAAATTAAAGAACTTGTTGTTGAATAATTTTTTAAGATTGACTAGGGTTAAGTCTTGTGGAGTCGTCTTTTATTTGTTGTATTCTCTTTTATTTGAAATATGCTGTTTGCTTAGCTGTATCTGAAAGAAGAAATACCAAAACCTAGATAACGAATAATATGGATATACTGAAAAAAGATGCCTTCCTGAGGTTACCATTTGTATGTGGGTTATTGTTGCTCGGTAGCAATAGCTTCGCACAGCAGGTGGTCCTGAAGAATGATAAAATACAGCGCACATTGACCTATGACGGGCAGGTATGGAGAACAACTTCTTTTACGGATATGGATCACAAAAGAAAATTGAAAGTAACGAGTGATGAAATCCATATTCTGCCAATGGAAACTACTAAAGGCTATAGCATTGATGCGTTTATAGCCGTAAATAAACCTAAAGAATTCAACAGAGGAGATACCTGTTTTGTGGAGATCAGTTATCGTCCGAAGGATGAGTTTAAGCAAATTTTAGAAATTCCCCAAGAATTGAAGATCACTTATTTTGTGGTGGCCGGCGAACGTTTTTCTAGAAAAAAAATGCAATTATCGTATGCCCGAAAAGTAACGGTAGACCGTCTGGAAGTAGAGCGTATGTATATGCAGAAGAATGCTAGCGGAGGTGGACGCGGAGAGCCTGTGTTTATTGATAATGCGTGGTTTTTTGGTCTTGAATATCCTGCGGGACACAGTAGACATACCGATGGTAATTTACCTA
>DAIQRP010000075.1:5513-13057 GCA_036786125.1 Sphingobacterium sp. | reverse complement strand
TTCAGGTAACTTAGGTTTCAACCCATTAACAGATACTTTAACAAACGCGAACGGCGAGCAGGTGAAATTAGACGCTCCAGTAGGAGATGAGTTACCAGCTAAAGGATACGATGTAGAAGATGCAGGTTACCAAGCTCCAGCAGAAGATGGTTCCGCTGTACAAATCGATGTAGATCCAGAATCTGATCGTTTACAGTTATTAGAGCCGTTTGCAGCTTGGGAAGGTACAGACTTAAGAGGCTTGAAATTATTAATTAAAGCTAAAGGTAAATGTACAACTGACCATATCTCTATGGCAGGTCCTTGGTTAAAATACCGTGGTCACTTAGATAATATCTCTAATAATATGTTAATCGGTGCGGTTAACTATTTCAATGAGAAAACTGACTTAGTTAAAAATCAATTAACAGGTGAATATGCGCCTGTTCCAGCAACTCAACGTGCATATAAAGCAGAGAACATTGGTTCTATCGTTGTAGGTGATGAGAACTACGGTGAAGGTTCATCTCGTGAGCATGCTGCAATGGAGCCTCGTCACTTAGGTGTTCGTGCAGTATTAGTTAAATCTTTCGCTCGTATTCACGAGACTAACTTGAAAAAACAAGGTATGTTAGGCTTAACTTTCGCTGATAAAGACGATTATAACAAAATCCAAGAAAACGATACTATCGATATCTTAGGATTAACTACATTCGCTCCGAATACTCCATTAACGATTGTATTACACCATGAAGATGGTACTTCGGAAGAAATTAAAGTGAACCACACTTACAATGCGCAACAAATCGGTTGGTTTAGAGCAGGTGGTGCATTAAACATTATCCGTCAAAACCAAGCTAAATAAGCTTTAGGTTTTGAAATCATAAAAATGCCCGGCGCTAAACTGCCGGGTTTTTTTAGTTTTATCCATAGTTTTATGTATATGAGAAAAATATTATTGACAATAAGTGCTCTTTGCGTCTCGGCAAATGCCTTATTTGCTCAATCTGATATCAATCAGTCAAACACGGAGGGGCAGATTGCCAAATCCATCTTTAACCCGAAATATTCACGGACGGAAAGTAATAAGGGAAAAATCTTCTTTCATTGGGGATACAATTTCTCTAGTTACGCAAAATCAGATATACATTTTACAGGTCCCGGTTATGATTTTACGATACATGATGTAAAAGCTTCAGATAGACCTACGAAATTGTCGATGACTTATATTAACCCTGCTAAATTGACAATTCCTCAATTTAACTTCCATTTCGGTTATTTTATCAAAGATAATTACAGTATTTCCATCGGATGGGATCATATGAAATATGTGGTGGATATCCCGCAAACTGTGCGCATCTCGGGATATATTAATGAAGAGATCTCTAATCCTGGAATTCCTACTGGAGGAATGGCTGGGACCTATAATGGGGAGCAGGTAACTTTAGTCGATTCTGTATTGACTTTTGAACATACCGATGGCTATAATTTTGCATCAATTGATATCGAACGATATGATGATATCTGGGTTTCTAGATCCGGAAAGCAGTATTTGACGATGGAGACTGGAATCGGAGTAGGTTTATTAGTACCACGTTCTGATGTTCGCTTATTTGGAGAAGGGAAAAATCATTATTGGAATATCGCCGGTTATGGGGCTGCCGCAAAAGTAGGTGCACAGTTTCACTTTAATAAGTGGTTATACCTACAGACTAGCTTAAAAGGTGGCTGGACTGATTTAAATAAAATCCGCACTACAGGAAGAAATAATTTAGATAAAGCTTCACAGCAAATCTGGTTTTTGGAAAATTACTGGGTTTTAGGATTTAGATTCTAATAGGACAGCTTTCATATATAAAAAAAAGTCAAGTGTATTTCACTTGACTTTTTTTATATATAAACTTATAGAATTTCCGATAATTTAAACGTATCCTTCAGTCGGATTCCCTTATCAGTGCGTTGCAAGGTGCAGCACTCGAACTGCGGATCATGCTCCAAAAATAGGATATATTCCTGATCCACAATTTCATTCCAATAGGCATTTCGTTCCTCCATGGTCTGTAGGGGATTAACATCATAACTCATAACATAAGGCAGCGGAATATGACCTACCGAAGGCAGTAAATCAGCCATATACAAAATGGTTTTATCTTGGTATTGTATCTGTGGAAGCATCATGGATTCGGTATGTCCATGTACAAAGCGCATCTGAATATGGGCATTAAAATTTGGCTGATCTGGAGAGATAAATTTTAATTGTCCAGACTCCTGTAGGGGGAGAATATTTTCGGGAAGAAAAGAAGCTTTTTCTCGCGCATTAGGTTGTTCTGTAGCCCATTTCCAATGAGCTTCATTAGACCAGTAGGTAGCATGGTAAAAAGAAGGCCTTAAGCGATCATCTACGCGGTGTACGGCTCCTCCACAATGGTCGAAATGAAGATGAGTGAGGATCACATCAGTAATATCTTCCCGCGTATAGCCCAGCTTGGCTAAAGAGCCATCTAAAGTATCATTTCCATGTCGATGATAATGTCCGAAAAATTTAGCATCCTGTTTATCTCCAAGACCTGTATCGACTAATATAAGTTTATTTCCATCTTCAATAAGCAACAACCGTGTCGCCCAATCGCAAAGATTTAAATCATCAGCGGGATTTGTGCGTTGCCAAATTTGTTTGGGAACTACACCGAACATAGCACCACCATCTAATTTAAAATAGCCTGTATCTATTGTGTGTAATTGCATAAAATAAGTTTTTTAGTTCCTCTAAATTACTTATTTTTTTTAAGTTCTTAAAACTGTTTTTTGGAATCTGTATCTGAATTAGTTATAAAAAATATTAATTTTTTTTATCTCTGTAAGTTTTTGATTTTGAGTCTGCTATATCTGTGTTTAATATACAATAAGTGTATTTTTAGTTTGGAAATGTTAACATAACAACTAAATTTGTCCCGATATTAATCATATAAATCAAATTCCATGGGCAATTCAAAAGATATGCCATTTCTTGAATATTTGCATATTCAAGGCAACACCAAAATCAATTATCAACATTCTGTAGCAGAATTAGTCAGCGATGCGATCTGTCATCAAGAGGGCCAGCTTTCTGAGCAAGGGGCATTAAATGCAGACACTGGCAGATTTACGGGTCGTTCTCCGAAAGACCGCTATATCGTCAAGGACCCGCTCACTGCAGAGACGGTTTCTTGGGGCGCGATAAATCAACCTTTTCAGGCGGACCATTTTAATACACTTTATGCTTTGGTATCCCAACATCTTTCGCATAGAGAGATTTATGTTCGAGATGCCATTGCAGGTGCGGATAGTCGGTATGCATTGACCTTACGTGTCATTACCGAAAATGCGTATCAGAATATATTTGCTCACAATTTATTTATCCAGCCTATAGTGGCGGATCGATTGACACAACCGGAATGGTCAATTCTTTCGGCACCTAGTCTTCAGCTGGAAGATTACGCATCCTACGGCTTAAATAATTCCAATTTTGTGATTATCAATTTCTCCGCTAAAATCGTGCTGATTGCAGGTACCGGTTATACGGGAGAAATTAAGAAATCTGTATTTTCAATATTAAACTTTTTACTTCCTCTTCAGCACCGAATTTTGACGATGCATTGTTCTGCGAATACGGATAAGGAAGGGAATACAGCCTTATTTTTTGGGCTTTCAGGTACCGGAAAGACAACGCTTTCTGCGGATCAAAACCGATTTCTAATTGGGGATGATGAGCATGGCTGGTCTGAAGATTCTGTATTTAATTTTGAAGGTGGATGTTATGCAAAATGTGTGAATCTGTCGGAAGAAAAGGAGCCCGAGATCTTTAAGGCCGTGAAATTTGGGGCTTTATTGGAAAATGTGAATTTTATTCCCAATACCCGAATTCCCAATTATGATGATATCACAAAAACGGAAAATACCCGCGTTTCGTATCCACTCTCGTTTATTGAGGGAGCTGTGGAATCGGGACAGGGAAAGACGCCCAAAAATATATTTTTCTTAACGGCAGATGCTTCAGGTGTATTACCTCCGATTTCCAAACTGAGTACCACCCAAGCGATGTTTCACTTTATCAGTGGATATACTTCGAAATTAGCGGGTACAGAAATCGGTGTGAAAGAGCCTCAACCTGTATTTTCAGCTTGTTTTGGAGAGGCTTTCTTCCCTTTACACCCAGGTAAGTATGCGGAACTCTTACGCGAGAAACTAAGTAAAAACCCTGAAATCCATGTTTGGTTGGTGAATACAGGATGGATTGCGGGACCTTATGGTGTCGGACGTAGAATTAAGCTTGGATATACACGCCAATTAATCCGTCAGGCCATGTCCGGTTCTTTATTGGAATCCGAATATCAGCAAGATGAGGTTTTTGGACTTTCATTTCCAACTTCAGCAGGGGATGTACCTGCCGGAGTACTTAACCCTAGAAATCTATGGGATGATTCGCAGGCCTACGATCAGGCGGCGAATAAGTTGGCGAAGTTATTTCTTTTAAATATGGATAAATATAAAGACGGACTGTCGGAAGATGTTTTAGCTTCGGCACCAGAGATAAAAAAATTAAATACAGAACCCGATTAATCAAATTATAACCAAATGATGAAGGCTACCCACTGTGGTAGCCTTATTTTTTTGGATGCTGCAGCTGAGGCCATAATTATTTTTGTTTTACTCAAATGAAGATTTCATTTAATGGATATTCATTAATTTTGTATATTATAAAAAAATTAACCTGTACGCATTGAAATTATTGACCTGTCTATATAGCCTGATAGTATGGAGCTTCTGTATTCCTGCAGAACTGCATGCTCAAAACATACCTGTTAAAGATTCTATAGAATTAATTTCAGATAGTTTAAAGTTAGAATATGCAAAGATAAATCCTGGATATGCTGAAAATCTGCATCTGACAAGTTTACAATCTGAGATTTTAAAGAAGCAGCAGTCTAGAGCGGATTTAGAGAAGAAATTGCATAGCAGCTCCAATATGACAGCTGACTCGCTGCAGTTTTTTACAGATTATGTAAAAGAGCAGACCGGGAAGTTATTAAGTCTAGAGAATACCTTAAATAATTACAAACATGGACTTAATTCTACGCATCAACGCTTATTAAGTTATTTGCAGAATAAGAATCTAGAAAATGAATCTTTCTCAGGCTTAAAGAACCAAGCCGCTACAGTGGCTCAAGATTTACAGCTAAAATTAGATTCTCTCGCTTATGCACAGCGCTTAGTTTCTAGCAATCTTGAAGGCTATAAAAAGATTGAAAGCGATCTGGCACAGCAGCAAGTTTCCGAGGAATCGGTATCCAGCTCCGGGACATCCGTGAAAAAGTCCATCTGGAATGCTTCTGCGGATATGGATAAAGAAAAAATTATTACCAAGTTCAAAAAGAACTATCAGGAGAATGAGTCTGTTAATAATTATATCAACCATACCGCCTGGACAAATCGAATTTTATTAATTCTCTTATCCATCGCCTATCTCTATTGGATTATATCCACCCGCAATATTTTAGATAAGGAAAAGTATAAAGATGTAGAGCAGAAGAAAAACCTTCCTCTGGGGAATTTATTGGCGAAGGGTATGATTTTCTTTTTTACCTTACTGCCTTTAGTTTCCTTTGCGACACCATCGATTATTATTCAGGCTTCGCAGCTACTTTTAATTGTCATTTTTTGCTTTCAGCTACGGCGCATTTTAACTACCGTACAGACGCGATTAATAGTCATCCTATTATTTTTTTATGTATCTATTGTCTTAGTTAACTCGGTTGTCAGTGGAGATTTGCTATTCCGGATTATCTGCATTGTATTTAATCTAATTGCAATTTATATCGGATTAGACTTAAGAAGGAAAATTAAAGATGCGCAGACGGCAGGATATATAAATAATACCATATTTATTATTTTCACAGCCGTCAATAGCATTGCCATCCTATTAAATATATTGGGATATGTAGATACCTCACGTACTTTTAGTATTGCTGGAGCTGTAGGTTTAGTGCAGTCCTTTACCTTGAGATTCTTTATCGAGATGATCAACCATGATATTAAGAATCAGTTTTTAAGAAATAAGCTGACCAAAGGATTCTTCTCCCGTTTTGATGAACAGCGCGCTTTAAAAAGTGTCGGAGAGCTTTTATATTTTATCTGTGTATTATTGGCAATTATTGTTTTTGCGAGTAACTTACAAGTGCTTGAAAAACTCGTCTCTTTCGTGTCTCAGTTTTTTTCTGATACTCATAGTATAGGAGGGATACAATTTAATTTTGGAAATCTATTTGTAGCCATTATTGTCTTATCCTTGGCGAATTGGTTTCAAAAGAATCTGCATGTGTTGCTGATTGGTGCTGAAATATCGAGCAATAATCGGAAGAATGAAGAACGGATGACCTTATTTCCATTATTCCGATTAATTATCTTTGTCGTAGGTTTTTTTATGGCGATTTCCGCATTAGGAGTAAGCTTAAGCAAACTGACCGTTATTATCGGTGCTCTATCTGTAGGAGTAGGTTTAGGTCTGCAGAACATTATAAATAATTTTGTTTCCGGGATCATTTTAGTTTTTGATAAGCCCTTTCGAGTGGGAGATCAAATTGAACTGGCCGACAAAAAAGGCGTGGTTAAAGAAATTGGTATTCGGGCATCTGTACTTAAGGCTGGGGATGGCTCGGAGGTAATTATCCCGAATGGGGATTTACTTTCTGGCAGAGTGGTAAACTGGACATTGTCCCATAAATATGGGAAGACGACATTTGTAATTCAAGTCGATAGAAGGGCTGATTTAAAACAAGTGAATGATTGGATCAGCAGTTTTATAAAAGGAAATGCCAATGCGAAATCAGATATGGATGTAAGCATTACGGTACAAGATATTTCTGCAGAGATGTATTATCTAAGTGTGACCTGCTGGATTAAGAAAGTAGGGGAAAGTGCAGGCTTAAAAAGTGAATTGTTTTTATATTTAAGTCAAAAGTTAGAGGCTGAAGGATTGAAATTCTTTTCTATTGCTCCAGTGAATATCAAAACTTAAGGGAATAATATGAATAAATTATTCCCTATAATTTGGAATATTGGTATAATTTTTGTACATTGTAATTAATCCAACTGAAAAGAGGGATTCGGAGTAATTAATTGAATAGTAACAAAACAAATAATATGATAAAAAAAGAGAAAACAAGTAAAACCAGATCAGAAGTAAACCCATACTTATTTTACATTACAAATTGGGGATTTATCGATACAGAAATCGAGACTGCGAACACCGCAACAAAAAAACAAAATCAGAAAGTTGAGAAGTAAAAAACTTCTTAATTTTCATAAAATTGAAGACCAATTGCTTTTTTTTAAAAGCATTTTGTGTTTATAGACCATAGGTTTGCTAGAACCTCATCTACAAAATTCCAATTTCTTCTCCACTGGAATTTTCAAAAAAATCAATAATATTATAGCATAAAAAAAATAGCTATAGTTTCGGCTATAGCTATTTTTTTTAAAAGAATTTTTAAGTCCACCGATGATTAAAACAACACATCTTTCAGATC
>DAIQRP010000075.1:4214-5423 GCA_036786125.1 Sphingobacterium sp. | reverse complement strand
ACACCTTGGCCAGAGAAAGCAGCGTCTACTTCTGTACCATTGATAATAAATTTATCTTTTCCAGCCCAAGTGTAGATAACTTTTCCAGCAATTTTATCGCCTTCAATAGCTGAAAAATAACCGTTTTTTTCTTCGTTATGTTGTACAACTTCCATAATTATTTAATTTGAGTGTCAATTTGAATACTTGATTGTAATACCTTATGTACCGGGCAAGCATTTGCTATAGCATTTAAGCGTTTTATCTGTTGCTCATCCAAATTCCCCTCGAAGGAGATGACACGATTTAAGCGCGTACTCGTTTTATCCTCATTTTGCTGCAATTGAACTTCTACATCAAATCGAGTGACTTCCCAGGTTTTGCGTGTAGCATACATATTTAATGTAATAGCTGTACAGGAAGCTAAGGATGCAGCTAAAAGTTCCATGGGATTGAGTCCTAAATTTTTGCCACCTTTACTTTCGGGCTCATCTACAATAATGGTATTACTTTGTGCTTGAATGGTTGTTTTATATGGTTCCTGACCAATAGATGCACTAACTTTCGTCATATTATGGTTTTCTATTTTGATAAAATTCGGGTAAGGGTATTTCTGCTGTTTCATGAGGTACTTTAGGGAATTTCCCGTCGTTCCAATCTTGTTTCGCCTGTTCTAATCGTTCTTTCGAAGAACTGACAAAGTTCCAAAAGATATACCGCTCTTCAGGAAGTACGTCTCCTCCAAAAATATAAATCGTGGAGTTAGCGGCAATCTCAAAACTACATAGAGTGGCATCCTTAGCAATCAGAATCTGCTTGGGTTCAAAAGTGGTTCCTCCATCCGTAATGCTGCCTTCTAATATATATAAAGCCGATTCCCCATAGAGTTCTGAACCTATTTGTACTGTGGTCGCTTCTGTAGATTTTATTTCGATAAAGTAGAGCGGACTATAAACGGGAACGGGAGATTCCTTGCCTAGAGCTTTTCCAGCGATTAATTTATATTGAAGTCCATGCTCGCCCTGCCAACTTGGAATATCAGCTGCATGGGTATGATGAAAGCTAGGTTCTGTTTCTTCCAAATGTTTGGGTAAAGCTACCCAGATTTGGAGGCCATGAAGAAACTTATCGGTATGTCTTAAATATTCTGGAGTCCGCTCAGAATGCACCACGCCCTTTCCTGCCGTCATCCAATTTACTGCAGCAGGTTCGATATCCATCACAGTACCT
>DAIQRP010000075.1:0-4204 GCA_036786125.1 Sphingobacterium sp. | reverse complement strand
GGTGTGGACCGACATCTAAATTTTCAAATTCACTTAATGCTGCAGGGCCCATGTGATCGATAAAAATAAATGGTCCGACCATTCTTTTCTGACGGAAGGGTAATAATCTTCCGACCATAAAATTCCCAATATCGGCAGCTCTTTCTTCTATTATTAATCCAATATTTGACATATTAATACGGTTGTTAAAGAGTAAACGTATAGATTGTTTTAAATGTTTTATTCTTTCTGAATGATATAGCTAAGATAAGGTAATACTAGGATGTAAAACTTACCCTATATCAAATAAATTCTTGCATATTTTTAGTACTGTGAATCTATTGTTTCCAGCGATATGATATCTTTGTAAGGCATATGGCATTCATTTATTATCCAACTGGATTATTAGCGGAATCTATAGATTGTATATGGTATGAAAATCAGGAAAATATTCAGGTTTCAGCTCAGACTCTACCGTTTTTAAATCCGGAGTTGCTTTTTAATTTTGGCGATCAATTTGATATGCATGCCGATCCCTGTCAATCTAATCGGCTGTCAGATCATATTTTTATGGGCGGAATATATACGCGACCTCTTTTTATTCAGGCGGAGGGGAGGTATGAAGTTATAGGCGTCTTATTTAAACCCTGGGGTCCCTATGAACTAATCGGGATATCAGCGGCCTCCTTTGCTTCCAAACCCAATGCACAACTCCTCGCAGCGCTGAACGTATTGTATTCAACACTGAAAGCTATTTCTAGCCCGGAATTGAAATTGGAAGCTGTAGCTCAGTTTTTATCGAATTATCCCAAAGCAAAAAAGGTAGATTATCGGGTTAAATTTTTAATTCGCTCCGAAGGATTTCAAACTAGCTATCCGCAGCGCCTAGCATCTTATTATAGTTCCCGCTCTAAAAAAACCATGTTAGCAAATTTCAAAAGAAGTATTGGCTTATTGCCTACGACCTTTATGCAACTTGCACAGATCAATCAGGCTTTGGCTTTAGTAGCCCAGCAGCCTCAGAGGAATTTAACTGAAATTGGATATGCCTGCGGTTTTTATGACCAATCCCATTTTATCCGAACCTTTAAAAAATTCACACATTTAACTCCTTATGCCTATAGACGTGCATTAATTAATCAACAGCATATCGGAACGTCTATCTATTCCTTTAGGGTATAAAAAAGGGAACTTTTGTACAATTTATGTCCATATGGAATAGGCACTTTTGTTCTTTACATTTAAATAATCAATGTCAAAGAGATGAGAAAACTTATATTGTATATTTCGATGAGTCTAGATGGATTTATCGCCGGAGCAGATGATGATTTAAGCTTTTTAGATCAAGTTGTTCAGGAAGGGGAGGACTATGGGCATCAAAAGTTTATGGAGGGCGTAGATACGGTTATTATGGGGCGAAAAACTTTCGACTGGGTATTCCGTCAGATTGCTGACGTCCCGTATCCTGAGAAAGAAACCTATGTGATCACGAGAACTTCCCGTACAGCTATAGGTCAAACGCAGTTTTATACTGCCGATTTTTTAGCGCTAATCAAGAAGCTGAAAGCGGAGAATGGGAATGCCATATTTTGTGATGGAGGAGCCGAAATTGTCAATCAACTATTGTCCGAACAATTATTTGATACCTTGATAATTTCTATTATCCCAGTGATACTAGGACAGGGGACCCGTCTCTTTCAGACTACCGACATACATCAAGAGTTAAAACTTCAGCAAGCCCAATCTTTTGATTCAGGATTGGTGCAGTTAACCTATAATTGGAATCGCTAAAGTTAAAATAGAAAGGCTATACTTGATTGTATAGCCTTTCTTAATTATCGAATGGAAGCGGCTATTTTATATGTTTCTAAGATATTTTTGGTTTTTATTAAAGGGCGGAATTCAGCCCTAGCCGTACCATTAATATGGTATAATCTCTCTACAGGAAACTGATATGATATATGAGTTTCGGGAAGACTGAAATTGTAGATAGCTCCCAGTAAACCCGCCATTGGGGTTCCAATGGTTTTTCCTCTTTTTAATCCATCAAAGCCAATACAGATACCTTCTCCCATACTGCCAGTCCAGTGACCGACTAAAATATACAATTTGCCTGTATATTGCTTTCCGCGTGGACTGACATATTCTACCCAGTGTCGGACAGTACCATAAGCCCGTTCAGACATTTCATGCACTTGATACGGACTTTGTTTAGCAATAAATCTACCCATAATTCCACGAGCCACAGTGGTATTACCTCCATTAGCTGTTTCTGTAAGGTCTAGAATTAAATTTTTATAGCGAAGTACGGAATCTAAGGCTAGGTCAAAAGCAGCAATTAATTCATTTTCCCCCAAAGAATTATTAATCTTTATATAGGCGGTATTTTTATTCCAAATTGCGCTGCTTAACAGAGAATTTGAAGTCGCCATACGACGATTATCGACTTCTATTTCTCTGACCGCTCCCTGATCTATGACCTTAAATACTCTGTTTTTATCGCGCTTTCCGGCAAATAACATCGCGATGGCATATTCCAGCATTTTAGGACTGGGCTCAGCAGTGAATTTAGGTAAGAAAGGAATTAGTTGCTCCGTGATATCTTCCCCATTAAATGCTACAACCTGCATCCCTATTTTTAAGCCGGCATGTTCGGCAGCATAACCTTGTCTGATATCGCTAATGATATACTGATTGTTTATTTTTTCAACAAAAATATCCTGTCCAGAAGGGACAATTCTATTTGAAGTACTTAGATTGGTATTTAGAGAGCTATGACCGTTATACAATTCATTAATCACCGATTCTAGGAAAGTTATAAATTCCGCATCGGAATGTACCTGTTCGAGCTGTGGCTCATAAAGGAGTTTAACGGCATTCCAGTCGATTTGTTGTTCCTCTAAATACGCATAATACTGGTGTATATCATTCCAGAATTGCGTAAAATCTTTTTGATACTTAGTTTGTGCTTGTCCTTTATTACTTTGAAATAAAAGTAATATAATAAACAACAGGGCAATCTTTTTCATATAATGGCTTATTGAGTCTATAAAGTTAATTAATGTTATCACAAAAATTTATGATTTTGACTTAAAAACTCGAAACATCTGAATAATTAATGAACAGAATATAATTGCCAAGCCAATAAAGAAATTACGGTTTAATTCTTGATATTCATCGAAGTAAAAAATCGCAATCCATATCGCATAAATAGGCTCTAAATTAAAACTGAGATTAACTGTAAATGCCGAAATCTGGCGCAATGCTATATTTAATAATACATAAAGTAAAACTGTGCAAACTGCAGAAAGCAAGATTAAATAAGCCAAGTCGGTAGTGGTGGGAATCCAATTATCCATTGGATAATAACTGCTTATCCAGGGCAATAGTAGGCCTATTCCTAAAGTGCCTCCAATCATTTCTATTTTCGTCAATGTTTTGCTATCGTATTTCTGCGTCAGTCCTTCATTGAAAATGGTAAATAAAGCGACCAAAAAAGAGGAGATGGTTCCGAGATAGATGCCGACTCTAAATTTGGTGTCAAAACTAAAAATCAGACCTATTCCAACTAGGGTGATGCAGCTTAGTAAAATTTCAAGTATGGAAGGCTTCTTTTTATGAATAAGGGGCTCTAAAATAGCGGTAAAAAATCCCGCTAAGCAAAAGCAGACGACTCCAATGGAAATATTGGAATATTTAATACTGGCATAAAAAAAGATCCAGTGTAGGCCTAAAATAAGTCCTACAGATCCGATTTTAAGCAATTCCAATCGGCTATACTTCTGGGGCTCTGTTTGGGTTTTGGTAAACTGATGCATACCTATTAAAATTACTGATGCAAGCAGCATTCTATAGAAGGTGATCAGTACTTCATTTAATTCAATAAGTTTACCAAATATTCCAGTGATTCCGGCCAATAGAATGGCCATATGTAAGAAAAGAAAAGATTTCTTCATTTTAAAATTAGCGTAAAAAAATGTAATAAAAGCCTAGTCCGCGATACGATAAAGTACCCGGAATAGTTGATTTAATCCTAAGAAATGGGAATCCTTAAGGAACTATATGTTGATCAAATGCTTCTAATACTACCATGAATTTTAAAAATGTAGCACAAAAGTAGGAATTTTTTTCTATAAGTGGAATATCAGTTTTATAGCCATAAAAAAAGCAACATCTTGTTAAAGAGTTGCTTTTTTCGACTAGATAATATATATAAAATTATAAA
>DAIQRP010000074.1:6898-13224 GCA_036786125.1 Sphingobacterium sp. | reverse complement strand
GGAGGACATTAATCTTTTCATGGTTTGGATTTTCAAATTTGTTTTTTTCTAATTGTTGATTCAAAAGTAGCTTGGCAGCGTAAATTTTGAAATCAGAAATAGGCTAATTTCCCCATTTATTAGGTAAATGCTTGCTTATAGTCGGTGAAAAATCCGTAAAAATTGAATTGTCGGTAAATATATCCAGCTTCATTTCGGGATTCTCAATTTATCATCTGAATATTATATTATTGTTAATTCCAAATTTGAAGCAAAGAATTTAAAATAATTCAGGTATATTTATAGGAGATCTAATATAAACTTAAAGCAGGAGACATTTTATGAATCAAATTATTTTTAAACCCCGAAAGATCAGATTTAATCTGAGTAATATGTTATTTTTACTGCTTTATATTTCTATAATGATTTATTTATTATTTGCCTTATAAAATCCTTTTAGGATTTCAAATAAATTATTTTACCACTGAAGATTAATATCTATTACCTCATTTTCTATCTCCGACTTCATTTATCCGCCCCATATCATAGACAAATTAGTGTTTTCTCTTTTGTGCTCAAACCTGATGATGCTACCGTCCCTTCGGTATACTTGGGTATCGATGACAGGGGATCTCTTATTAGATAATTAATGCCATTCCATTCAACAGAAGTTCAAGTTAAAGTCTGTTAAAAATTTGCAGTATAGCTCAAGAATGTGCTTATTTATAATAAATTCTCAAAACACCAGACAATACAAGATAATATCATACAATACCATACAATATCATACAATACCATACAATACCATTCAATACCATACAATACCAAACAAATGAATCCCCACGTTAAATTCAACAATGTCAATACATTGTTTTCTAAATCTCTGAAACAAAAGACGCTTGATTATTTCAAAGATACATCTAAAAGTAAAGCAGGCGATAGTAGGTTATTCCTAAAAACCATTATCCTATTGAGCTCCTTATTTGTGTTATACGGTCTTTTAGTTTTTTTGCAACCTCATTGGAGTATCAGCATATTCCTTTGTATAATATTAGGCGTTAATTTCGCTGCCATAGGTTTTAATATTATGCATGATGCAGGTCATAATTCATTTTCTGATAATAAAAATTTAAATTCTGTACTTTCCTATTCCTTAAATCTGTTAGGCGGAAATATTTATTTTTGGAAATTAAAACACAATATTGCGCATCATACCTATACAAATATCAATGGAGAGGACCATGATATTGAAGTGAAGTTTATGCGTATTCACCATGATCAAGAATTAAAGAAGCACCATAAATATCAGAAATTTTATTTCTTAGCCTTATATGGTGTATCTTATTTTGCCTGGATTTTCTATCAGGATTATGAAAAATACTTTAGACAAAAGATGAGTAAATCTTCGGATCGATTTGCCTTTCCTTTAAAGGAAAAGTTTATCTTTTGGTTTAGTAAGATCATACATTTCTCTGTATTTATCTTAGTACCTATTTTAATGGTTGGCATTGTTCCGACTATCTTAGGCTTAAGTATTGTCTGCGTGGTCTGTGGACTTTGCTTAGCGATTGTGTTCCAGCTCGCGCATGTGGTTGAGCATACGGAATTTAAAACGGTAGAGCAACATAAGGTAGAGGATGAGTGGATGATTCACCAAATTCAGTCTACGGCAAATTTTGCGACAAAGAACAAATTTCTAACCTGGCTTTTGGGAGGCTTGAATTTTCAGGTTGAACATCATCTATTTCCTAAGATCAGCCATATACATTATCCGGTAATCAATAAATTAGTGAAGGAGACCTGTCATGAATTTAATATTAAATATTCTGAATATGGTAGTCTATGGAGTGCCTTTAGATCTCATGTTCAGGTTATTAAGTTGATGTCAAAATAAATGGATACCCTGTTTAAATAGACTTTAAGCAGGTAAATTCAATTATTTTAAATAATTAAAATAAAACTCTTTAATTTTCAATAAATTATATTTACATTTGACATATAATCAGGCTCTGCCGATGCTTCTCTGGAATCGTTAAGTTTACTCTTCTCTTTCTCAGTTTTGGCTTTTACAGCTGCTAATATTTGTTATCATTATTGATGCAAACTCTTTTGACTTGAGAATTTTCAAAGCGTTTATAAAATCATCAAATCTTGCAAACATCTAGATTTATTATGTTCAACTTAAATGTTGTACATTAAAGGAGTTATCAAAATATTAATAAATAAATACAATACACAATGCAAGAAGGAATAGTAAAGTTTTTCAACGTAACTAAAGGTTTCGGTTTTATTACACCAAAAGATGGTGGTGATGATGTTTTCGTACACATGACAGGTTTAATCGACGAAGTTCGTGAAAATGACAATGTAACATTCGATTTAGAAAATGGAAGAAAAGGTATTAACGCTATTAACGTACGCGTTGCATAGTTAATACTTTTTGTAGTTATATAATAATCATACGGCAGATAAGTTATCTGCCGTATTTTTTTTGATCTTTTTTTAGAAAAATAGTTTTTTTAATAAGCTATCCAATTTTTAAGGAGGTCATCATCAGCGATCCGGCAACTGCCGCATCATTAAATATTTTTACCTCCTCATTTTTATCTTGCAGAGCTAAAGCATATATCATGGGCAGGTAATGCTCCGGGGTAGGAATAGATAAATCAAAAGCAGTTCCTTGGTTTCTAAAATCTATCAATGGAGCATGATTTCTATCTAAAATATAGGTCTTCATTTTATCATTGGCTTCTTTAGCCCAATCATAAGCATAACCCACGCTATGCATATGTTCCCAAGATACCTTCCTTAAATTATGTACATTATTTCCAGAACCTACAATTAATACCCCTTTCCGGCGCAGTGTCTCTAATTCTTTCGCTAGGGCATAATGATAGGCGGCAGGTTTGGAATAATCTATACTCATCTGTATGACAGGTACATCTGCATCGGGGTAAAGATGTTTCACTACAGACCATGATCCATGATCTAGTCCCCACTGATCATCTAAATGAACTTCAGTGCTGCTAATGAGCTTTTTCGTTTCTGCAGCAAGCTCTGGGGAGCCAGGAGCAGGATATTGCACATCAAATAAGGCCTGCGGAAAACCTCCGAAATCATGTATTGTACTTGGATTTTCCATCGCCGTAACAAAGGTACCTTTGGTTTCCCAGTGTGCAGAGATTACCAATATGGCGCTGGGTTTTTGAATTTCTTTTTCTATATCTCTAAAACCTTGAACAAATTGATTCTCTTCAATTGCATTCATGGGAGAGCCGTGCCCTAAAAATAAAACGGGCATTTTTTCGCTATGTTCTAAACTTTTTGAAAAGGAGTGTAGCGCATTTAATTTTAATGCGGCACCTGTCAGTGGAATTGCTGTTGCCATAGTACCTATAAATTTTTTTCTGTTCATCTGATATAAGTTTAAAGCTTATCGATATACAAAGGTGGCTATAATATAGAGGCTAGCGGTATAAGAAATCGGAAGAAGAGTATAGCTTTTAGGAAATTAACTTATTCATCTCCTCCCTAAAGTCAGTAGGGGTTTGTCCTGTTTTCTTTTTAAATACGGAAGTAAAATAAGCTTTATCCTGATATCCAATTTCAAATCCAATTTCAGCAATTGACTTTTCTGAATTCATCAGTAGATTTTTAGCTTCCACAAGCTTCCGTGTTTCAATAATTTCAGATACCGATTGTTGCATGATACTCTGACAGATCAGGTTTAGGTTTCTTGCCGACATAAATAATTTTTCGGCATAGAAATTAACGCCTTCGGTACGTCTAAAGTTATCTTCTAAGATGGATAGAAAATTCTTAAAAGTCGTACTTTGAGAATTTAAGACTTTCTGTAATTCAGGAAAACGTTTCTTCCGTTCCGATTCTATCATGACAAATAGACTACTTAAGAGTTGCCTGACCACGGCTAAATCGGGTTGTGGACTTTGCATTTCAGCAGACATCATTTCACAGAGGCTGACAAATCGTTGAAAACAACTATTGTCCAGGAATTTAATATTTGCCTGCTGCTGATAGTAGGCATATAATTGGAGTCATGACGGTGTGGATGATTGATGGAGTTTTCAATACGTAAGGCTTCATCTAGCTCAAGTTGATATATTTTAAATAGTTCTTTCACCCTGCTTCTTTATATAGGGAATATAAGAACTATTTTCTATTTTCACGTAAAATATAAATATGTTATCATTACAAGCTGTCCATCATATCGCGATTATCTGTTCGGATTATCAAAAGTCTAAAGCTTTTTACACTGAAGTTTTAGGTTTAGAGGTTATTGCTGAGCAGTATCGTGCGGAAAGAGATTCGTACAAACTGGATTTAGCATTAGCAGGGCTTTATATTATTGAGTTATTTTCATTTCCCAATCCGCCCCAACGTCCGACACATCCGGAGGCAACAGGTCTACGTCATCTGGCATTTCAAGTGGCAGATGTCGCTCAGGTCATCCATCGGTTTCAAGAATTAGAGATTCCTATTGAAGATATCCGAATAGATGAAAACACAGGAAAGCGATTTACATTTTCCCAAGATCCGGACTTACTCCCTATTGAGTTCTATGAAGTATAAGGAGCATCATAAAAATTAGTCTTAACTTTGTATATAGAAAATAAAAGAATGAATATATTAAATAAAGCCTTTGAAACCGCTTTTCAGTCAGCGCCATTTTCTCAAATTGAAGATGCGTTTTATGAAGAAGCATTTCAAGTTAGCATAGCAGAAACTAAAGCTGAAATTGCAGCTATTGTCCATCAGACGGAGGAGCCTACTTTTGAAAATACCATAGAAGCATTAGCTTATTCAGGTATGCAACTGGATCGGATTTCAACGATCTTATTCAATCTGCATGCTGCAGAGACCAATGATGAAATCGAACGAATCGCTCAGGTGGTCGCTCCTCAATTAGCAGAATTGGCCAATGATATTACCTTAAATCCTGGTCTTTTTGATCGTATTAAAGCTGTATATAATCAGAAAGATACGCTATCTCTAACGGAAGAACAGCAGACGTTACTGACCAAAAACTATAAAGATTTCGTCCGTAATGGAGCTTTATTAAGCGAGGATAAGAAGTTGGAACTTCGTGAAATAGATGGGCGTCTATCTGTTTTGGCTTTACAATTTTCAGGACATGTTTTAAATGATACCAATGCCTATCAGCTGCACTTAACGCAGGAAGCTGATGTGGCTGGTCTTCCTGAAGGAGCCTTGGAAGAAGCGGCGGCCCTAGCAAGTTCGCAAGGAAAAGAAGGATGGATCATTAGCTTGGACTATCCGAGTTATATCCCTTTTATGACATATGCCTCCAATCGGGAAAGACGTCAGGAACTTGCCATTGCATCAGGTAAAAAAGGATTTCAGGCCAATGAAAATAATAATGAACAGATTGTTATTCAAATTGCCCAACTCCGAAAACAGCGGGCTAATCTATTAGGCTACGCAACGCATGCTGACTTTGTTTTGGAAGAGCGGATGGCTAAATCCCCTGAGAAGGTCATTGCTTTCCTTCAGGACTTGCTGCAGAAGGCTAAACCTGCTGCAGATGCTGAATTTGCAGAGCTTACGGCTTATGCCAAGCAGCTAGATGGGATAAATCATCTCGAGAAATGGGATAGCTCTTATTATGCAGAAAAGTTAAAGCAAGAAAAGTTCCAACTTGATGATGAGCTTTTAAAGCCATATTTTAAATTGGAAAATGTGTTAAATGGAGCTTTTGAAGTTGCTCAGCGTCTGTATGGCTTAAAATTTACGGAAGTTTTTTCTGTAGATAGCTACCATCCTGATGTGCAGGTTTTTTCAGTTACGGATACTGAAGGAAAGTTTATCTCTCTTTTATATACGGACTTCTTTCCGCGCAAAGGAAAGAGAAATGGCGCATGGATGACTTCTTTTAAGCCTCAATATCGTAAAGATGGGCTGGAGGAGAGACCTCATATTTCTATAGTCTGCAATTTTACCAAACCTACGGCGACTAAACCTTCATTATTAACATTTAATGAGGTCACCACGTTATTTCATGAATTTGGGCATGGTTTACATGGTATGCTTGCCGATACGATCTATCCGACCTTATCGGGAACTTCTGTGTTCTGGGATTTTGTGGAGTTGCCTTCACAGATTATGGAAAATTGGTGTTATGAGCCTGAAGCTTTAGCTTTATTTGCCAGACATTATGAAAGCAATGAATTGATTCCAATGGAATATATTCAGAAGATAAAAGAATCGGCTTCCTTTTTAGAGGGCATGGCTATGGTCAGACAGATTAGTTTTGGACTTTTAGATATGGGATGGCATGGTACTGATCTGAGTTGTGTAAGTTCGGTCAA
>DAIQRP010000074.1:1071-6888 GCA_036786125.1 Sphingobacterium sp. | reverse complement strand
GTCAAAAGTTTTGAAGAGGAGCAGTTTAAAGGAACGCAATTCTTTCCTGATATTCAGGAAAATGCAATGAGCCCTTCTTTCTCACATATTTTTGCTGGAGGCTATGCTGCCGGGTATTACTCCTACAAATGGGCGGAGGTATTAGATGCAGATGCATTTGCTTACTTTCAGGAGAAAGGAATTTTTAATGCGGAAGTCGCTCAAAAGTTTAAGGATCATGTATTGTCTCAGGGCGGAACTATTCATCCCATGAAGTTATATACTAAATTTCGAGGTCAAGAACCTACGGTAGATGCTTTATTAAAGCGAGCAGGTTTAGCGAATACGTAAAAAAAGCGGGAGAATCATTAGATTCTCCCGCTTTTTTTTGCTTGGTGGCCTTAAACTTTTAATAATAAGTCATTTATATTTGGATGTCACTAAAATTTTTAGTATATTTGTATTTGTGCTGGAGAATATCACAACTCTCAACATGAAACTTAGATTTATTATATAGAATTACCAACTATTAAAAATTTAAGTACAGATTTCAATATATAAAAAGCATTCATTTTTGAAATACAGTCAACTTCTCCATTTTTTATGGACTGTTTTGCTATTTATCCATATGAAGTTTGCAGCATCAGTTAATGTAATTTGAGATCCTCAAATTATTATGGTTTTACTTTTAAATTTTATGAATATGGGATTTATTATTAAGTTAATCGTCGCGATTTTAGCAACAGTTTGGTTATTTTTAAATACTGGAACAGCAAGTTTCTATGCATTTGGTTTCGTTTTCGGAATCGGCTTATGGACTTTGTTTATCTGGGATTTAATAAGCGCCTACAGAAATAAAGAAGTTCGAAAAAAGAATAAACGTTTTCTTAAGGAGTTTTTAGCTTATAAAGAGAAAAAATACCAAGAATAATTTAAAAAGCAGCTTTTAAGCTGCTTTTTTATTTTAGAATTGTTGACTAAATGTTAACTTAGAATAGAATAAAGAAATTATGTCCTATTGTATTACTGTAGCGCTTATGGAAGGAGATCGACAGAGGCTACATCAAAACTACCACGATCTGCATTATGGATTTCCAATTTCAGATGATAACGAACTATTTGGAAGGTTATTAATGGAAATTAATCAGGCGGGTTTAAGTTGGGAGACGATACTTCGGAAGGAAGCTAATTTTCGGCTGGCATATGCTGGATTTAATATAGAAAAGGTGGCTGCTTTTAATGAGGCCGATCGAGAGCGGCTTATGGCTGATAAAGGAATTATCAGAAATAAATTAAAAATTAATGCGGCTATTGAAAATGCGAAAACGATATTGATCCTTCAAAAGGAATTTGGCTCTTTCCAGCATTGGTTATTAGCGCATCATCCGCTAAGCAAGGCGGAATGGGTGTCCTTATTTAAGCGGACATTTAAATTTACAGGTGGAGAAATCGTTGGTGAGTTTCTGATGAGTATAGGTTTTTTAAAAGGTGCACATGATGATACTTGTCCTATCCAACAGGAGATTCTAAAGGCTCAACCACAGTGGCTTAAACAGCAATAATATGATATCTAGAACTATAGCAATCAGCAAGGTGAAATTAGCAGGGACATTAATGTCTTCCTTGATTTTGGTACTGCTTTCGGCCAGCATAATATGGTTTAACCTTTCTACACATATCATAGTCAAAGCGGCCTCTTATCTAGGTTTCGCCCTATTTTCCTTAATTTTTTGTTTTGGTTTAAAGCGCCTTTTCAGTCGAAATGCAGGCCTTATTATCGATGAGCAAGGCATTACGGATTACAGTAATGCCGCGGCGGTAGGTTTTGTTCCTTGGAGTGATATTATGGGATTTGAAGAACAGCAATTTATGTCAAATAAATTTATCCTAGTGTATGTTTATCAGCCCGAACTATATGTCGATGGACGTTCTACAGCACATCGTATGGTCCTTCAGGATAAATGGGATCAATGGGGGACGCCTATAGCCTTATCTGCACAACTGTTGTCCTGTAGCAGAAAAGAATTACTTCAATATTTGGTCGAAGGTCTCGCTTCATATAATCAGTTAAAGATTTCAAATCCTACATAGATGCTAACTCCGCTTCCATAAAGGAGTCTATTATTCTTTTTAATTCCTATTTTTGCGATTATGACAGATCATATGACAGAGGAACAAGCGTATATTAACGATATTATTTCACAACAAATTCATTCAGGCTTATACGATACTACTTTTATTGAAGAGTATATTCAAGAAGTTATTTTAGAAGAAGAACTTCAAGATGATATTCGTATGGATTGGGTTAAAAATCAAATCCGTCTAGCGAATCGAAGACAGCGTCAAGCAGCTAAAACATGGGCTAAGCCTACCGATCCAGAACGTCTGATAGCAGCTTTTGATGTTTTAGCTACCAAGCAAATAATTGCCTTACATCATGTCGGTTTTACAACTGCAGATGGGGAGGAGGCGGTGATTCAAATCGAAAAGGAATTGCGCAAAGAAGGGTTGGCATCGAAAGGTTATTGTTTTTACCATGGTAAAGATTTTGAGGATGCTGTATTTACCGATTATGGACATTTAGGCATAGCGTTTCAGATTATCAATAATGAGGATGATGCTTCTGCAGTGCTCCTTGGAAATGAGATTAAACAAGCTTTAGAAGAGCAGGGTCTACCGGTTCAATGGGATGGGACATCTAACCAAAAGATCGAGGTTAAAAATATACAATGGCAGCGGTATTATACCGAGGATAGTCCTAACCTGATGGATTATGACCGCGTTTTAGATTTAATCATTCAAGCCGCAAAAGCCTAGAATTTGCATTTATAGTATAAAATGCCTGCTAGGATATTACAGCACTTCATGCTTGTGTTCAGTATTTAAATAATGTTTTATTGCACAACTTAGACTATTTTGCAAAATATTATACGATATTGTAGAATAAAATTTGGTAGATTTGCATCTGAAATTCGCTATAGGTCTAGCTTTTCAATTTGATAAGAATCCCAATTTAATAATAACCTACATTGCGTAAAATAATTCTGAACTTATGGTTTAAAGTTCGTTTTTTTATCTATAGTCAACCTTTTCATGAAGGTTTAAAAATTACCATCGCTGTATTATTGCCATTATTAATTTTTGGCCTGATGGGGCAATTGCATTATGGTGTATCTATTGCCATAGGCTGTATCTTAGCGAGCACGCCAGATTTAGTAGGTCCGTATAGAGAACGTCGGAAATCCATGTTGTTAACAGCCATACTGATATTTTTTATTAGTATGCTCACACGTATACTCCCATTTTCAGATGTTTTTTTAGGCTTATTTATTAGCATATTTACCTTCGCCTGCTGTATGCTGACGGCCTATGGAATTCGGGCCATGGGGATTGGAGCAGCCTGCTTATTTGCTTTATTTTTTAATTTGACCTTAGCACATGAAGATAGTCATCCGATTGTAGAAGCCTTATTAATATCGGCAGGAGCCATTTGGTATATGCTATTTGTGCTTTCCATTCGCTCGGTGAAACCCTATCGCATCAGTCAGCAGGTATTGGGGGATTGTGCGTATAAAATCGCCAATCTCTTACGTATAAAATCTGATTTCTTTAATCCCGATAAGGCGATTGGGCAGACCCACAAACGGGTGATTCAGGCGAATGTAGTTTTAAGCCAACGTCAGGAAGATGTTCGCGCAATATTATTTTCATCCGCTACCGATCGGCAGTATTCGAGTCATAAGTACAGACAACTGACTTTTATCTTTGTCAATGTGATGGATTTATTCGAAAGAATTAATGCTTCGCATCACGATTATTATCAAGTTCGAGAGAAGTTTGGACATACACAAGCCTATCGCATGATACCCGACCTGCTCGTTAGTTGTGCAGAAGAGTTAGAACATTTGGCGACTTCCATTACGGTATTAAAAGCGCCAAAAAACGAAATCCAGTTTTCCGGAAAATGGGATAAGGCCTATGCGGTGATTACTGCTTTAGAAAAGCAGGAGGAGGGTTCGGCGATTGTTTTAAAGAAGATGCTAATTAATATCCGATATGTGATGGCAAAGATTCGGGAGATTCATAGTATCCTTTCTAAATCGGAGGAGATCCAAGATCAGTCGGAATTACTTGCGCATAAAGAACGATTTTTTAAGCAGCCGCAATTTTCATGGCCACAGTTACAAGCGCATTTAAATTTAAGTTCACCCATTTTTAGACATGCTTTACGTGTCTCCATTGTGATGTTAATTGCTTTTATCATTACAAAAGCACTTCCTATCGTTTTTCCTGAATATATCGCCTTAACCAAACATAGTTTTTGGTTATATATTACTATTATTGTTATTTTAAGACCAGGATTTAGTTTAAGTAAGCAGCGTAGCTTCGATCGCTTAAAGGGCTCCTTATTAGGGGGAGGCTTAGGATTATTAAGCATATTATTAATTACCAACCAGGTCGTACTACTCATTTTAATGTTTGTGTATATCCTTCTAACCTTTAGTTTGATCCGCACGAAGTATATGTATGGCGCATTATTTCTGACGGCATTCTTTCTAATCGGTTATTTCTTTTTTACAGGAGTAGATGATTATGGATTTCTTTTACTTCAGGAACGTATTTTAGATACGATCATCGGCTGTCTGCTTTCCTATTTATCATTTTATGTAATTCTACCTACCTGGGAGAGTAATTCTATTAAAGGTTATCTAAATAATGCTGTGAAAAGTAATATCCATTTCCTGAATTTAATCTTTAATAAATTTGCGGGTATAGAGCTGGGCATTGCCGATTATAAATTAGGACGAAAGGATGTATACCTTAGTCTAGCGGAATTAAATGCATTACATGAGCGCATTTTAAGTGAGCCGAGCCAGCGCAGACCATTTACCAAAGAACTGAATGACTTTTCAGTATATACGCATCTTTTGGTATCCTATGCTATGGCTTTTGTTAATATTTTAGAACAGAACCCGATGGCTAAACCAAATGATTTGAATTTGCATCGTATGAATGCGATTATTTCTAACCTTTTTAATACCAGTCAATTATTTGATTCTGCACATGCTGAATCTATGAAGGAACTACCGCATTATCAACAGGCTATAGTTTCCGAAGTTGGAGATACAGGACTGATTCAAGAGCAGTTAGATTTGATGTTACATGTGGTGCAACAATTGTATCGTTGTTCCTTAGATATTAAGCTTTTAGCTAATCGAACGCAAAGAAAATAGTCTATGGACTTTGTAGTTTAATTGTCAATTTTTTATTTATTCGTTTAAAAACGCTTAATTCGGAAAAATAAACAATAAAGAAATTGAAAATTTCTTATTTTTGACCTTATAAATAGCATAGAATGAAATATATAATTAAAGGTTTATTCGCTTGTTTATTGTTGGTTTCAGCAGTATCTGTTCAAGCGCAGTCAGCCAAGCCCGTTGAGAAAGATGCGTATGAAAAGCCATACCATCCGGAGGCGGATGCGGCAAAGGATATAGAGGGATTATTAATTCAGGCCAAAGCCGAACAGAAGAACATTATTATTCAAGCAGGAGGGAACTGGTGTATTTGGTGTCTACGTTTTAATAATTATATACATCAAAATGAGTCTATTAAAGCTTTGGTAGATGCCAATTATTTATACTACCATTTGAATTATTCTCCAGAAAATAAAAATGAAGCCGTATTTCAAAAATTGGCGCCAGAAGGTTCAAAATTAGGATATCCATTTTTTATTGTACTTAACCCTCAGGGCGAAGTATTAGCAATCCACGATAGTGGAAGTCTAGAATCTGGGAAAGGATATGATGAGGCGAAAGTTTTAACTTTCTTTTCTCA
>DAIQRP010000074.1:0-1015 GCA_036786125.1 Sphingobacterium sp. | reverse complement strand
TTTTTTTTGTTTCACTGATGAAGTATCACTATGATGTGCGGAGAGTGAGGCTCTTGAAATTTCTTCATTTTTACCATTTTAATTGCTTTGTAATAAGCTAAAAATTTTATGGTATCGATTTGGTCACTTATGTTTAAACTTGCTAAAGATTTAGATCGTAATCTCAATTTATTTCTCTTAGTTAAACTAGATAAATTAATTATCTACTTTTTACACCATTTTAATTTAGCTTAAAGAAAAATTCAACATATCGTATTACTCCATATTTAAAAATCTATTAATGAATCTTTCAATGTTTTTTAAAATTTTAAACGACTATATGAAATTAAATTAGAACTTGAAAAAGAAACATTTCTTTCAAACATTTAAGTAGTAAAAACTGGTTTAATTATTATTTAAACTGAATATTTTATATAAAAATTTATTCATTTCATTATTTGGGCATTTATAAACTTTATCAGAATTATTAGAATATAAATATTCATCAAATGACACCCCACTTTCAATGTAATTTTGCATAGTCTTATTTATTTCATATTTTTTTTGTTTCAAATTTATAATTTTCCAATAATTTCTTATGTGTTCTAACAAAAACCTTTTATCTAAAGTTATATATTTAATATTGTCAATAAAAAAGTCATAGTAAATCATTGTTAATGGATGAATTTTTTTTACACCATGCTCAATATTTTTTAATTTATTTTGAAATTCTTCATTAATATATCGATTTATACCTGGTTTTATTAAGTGTTTTTCAGTATAAATAATTATAGGAATTATTTCAATTTTGTCTAATGTATTTAAATTATAAATTTCTTTATTTACTTTAAATTCTTCAATATGTCTTATTAATTGTTTAACTCCTTTATTTTCTTTACAAAAATTTTTATCAATAAAAGTTTTAAATTTTTCTATTTCTTTTTCTGTGAATGTATTGTAATGTAAGGAACAAGATTTCAACTCTATTAAAAACACATATTTTTTATTTAAGATAAGTGTAAAGTCAGTTAATAAT
>DAIQRP010000073.1:12928-13436 GCA_036786125.1 Sphingobacterium sp. | reverse complement strand
CGTATAGGCTAAAGCCTGATATGCGGGCATCGCTTGCTGAGCTACTTCAAATAAGTTCAAATGCTCTTCTAGCTTCTCTGCATGACCATAGAAAGGTTTTAAAGCACCCAATTCATTGATAGGCAGATGCATTAAACGAGCTAATGCTAAGCGACTATCAAATAGGTTTTTAATTAAATTTTGCGTCTGTTGCTTTTCCGCAGCAAGCTGTCCCTTCATATCAAAATAATCTGCTGGAGATACGGCCCCTTCCTGATGCATAATTTCTAATCTCTTTACCTGAGCTTCCGTAGTCGACACATTCAGCTCTTGTTGCGATAATACATCGGCTGCCGTCAGCACTTGCATATAAGCTAATAAAACATCTAACTTCAATTGATCGATTTCAGATTCCACCATAAGCTGACTTGCCTTCCAAGATTTAGCTTGTTCTCTAATGCGATAAAACATCGCTAATCCATCAAAGAGGACTACGGAACTGCTTAAATCTGGATTGCCCGAGCTTTGG
>DAIQRP010000073.1:10506-12918 GCA_036786125.1 Sphingobacterium sp. | reverse complement strand
AATCGACAAATAAATTGGTCGTAGGGTCTATCGTGCGACCTTGAGAAAAGTTATGTGATAGATTCCCCGATAAAGAAGGTAATAGATCTTGCCAAGATTCCGAATAGTTAATCTGGCTCTGCCGCTCCAAAATTCTATTTTTTTTTAATTTGGGATTATGTCTTAATGCATATTCCACACATTCTGCAAGGGAGATACTCTTCCCTTCTTGCGCTTGAACAGATACGCAAAAGCAACATATACCTATATAAGTCAGAAGAATTTTCATGCGTAAACCTAAACACAGGCTATGCCAATAGTATAAATAACTACACATCAACAACTTACAATATAACTTCACTTCAAACTGTTCGCTCATGGACAATCACTGTCCGATAGCGGACAATAACAGAACGGAAAGCTATACCTATAGGTTCGAGAAAACTATACCTATATGTTCGAGAAAACTATACCTATAGGTTCGAGAAAGCTATACCTATAGGCTTTATTGAGTTTTTATATAATAAAGATCCATAAATTCTGTACGGCAACGAACAATAGATGTCCGCTTCCGAACAGTACTTAAAAAGTAAAATTTCATAAAGAACTTTATATCAGTAGTTTATAAAAATGGCATATCCTTTACTATAGTTTAGCAAATAAATAAACGCTATTCAAAATGGACAAAACCATTCAACAGAAATACTGGAATAAAAAAAGATTATATCAAATTGGAGGTATTTCTATCCTATTATTACTTCTAGGGACGACGGCCTATATGACGCTACAACAGAAAAGTTATACTGTTCCTGCTGACCGCATCCGTCTATTCAGCATCAAGGAGGATATCTTTCAGGAATTTATTCCGCTGCAAGGAACCGTTTTGCCCATTCATAGTATCTTCCTCGATGCGACTGTAGGAGGTCGTGTGGAGGAAAAATTTGTAGAAGATGGAGTTCATCTCAAGCAGGGAGATCCTATTATGCGACTTTCCAATAGCGATTTAGAATTAAGCTTAGTTAACCAAGAAACTTCGGTATTAAACCTGCTGACACAATCTCAAATTGCACAGATCAATGCGCAGCAAGTCAGTATTAATAATAGAAATCAACTAGCTGATGTAGAAAATGCCTTACGGGATGCCGAAAGACAATTTGTCCTCAATAAGAAGTTACTCAGTCAGCAAGCTATAGGAAGTCAGGAGTATACCAAATCGTTTAATGAATATAACTATCAAAAGGAACGTATGGAATTAACCAAAAAAATACTTCAACAAGATTCCTTATCGACCCATCAAAAGGCAGGTCAGGATTTACAGCTCTATAAAAGAACTCAGGCTGCCTTAGCCTTATTACGTCAAAAAGTTGGGGATTTAATTATCCGTGCTCCAATCGATGGGCGGCTCACTTCTTTTGATTCAGAAATAGGCCAAAATAAAACTGTCGGTGAGCGCTTGGGACAAATTGATGTTTTAAGTGGATTTAAAATTCGTGCAGCCATAGATGAGCATTATATTTCCAGAATTTATCCCGACCAACTTGCCGAAGTGCTTATTAATAATGAGCGCTATACTTTAAAAATTAAAAAAGTCTACTCTCAGGTCAGCGACGGACGCTTTCAAGTGGACCTCTCCTTTACGTCTAATATCCCACCTGATATTCGTCGCGGGCAGACTTTACCATTAAAACTTAGCCTAAGCGAAGCCACACGAGCAATGCAGTTAGGCAAAGGAGGATTTTATGAACAGACCGGAGGAAATTGGATATTTAAACTCAGCGCCGATGGAAAGAAAGCCTATCGAACAGATATAGAATTAGGAAGACAAAATCCAAATTTCTATGAAGTTATTTCGGGTCTAGAGGTCGGCGATCGGGTAATCATCTCCAGTTATGAAAGTTTTGAAAAGGCACAAGAATTAAATCTATCCAACTAATAAAAAATAAAATATGTATCCTTAGCTTAGTAGCTTAGAAAGCCCTGGCTCAGGATAGCAACTCAAAAATTATGATCAACATTAGCAATCTCCAAAAGACATATCGTACAGAAACGATAGAAACATTAGCCTTAAATCAGGTTAATCTACATGTTAGAAAGGGTGAATTTGTAGCCATTATGGGACCGTCAGGATGTGGGAAATCTACCCTTTTAAATATCATCGGCCTCTTGGATGATTTTAATCAGGGTTCTTACCTTTTTAATGAAGTAGAAGTCAAAGATTTTAAAGAAAGAAATCGCTCTGCTTTACGTAAAGAAAATATTGGTTTTGTATTTCAAAGCTTTAATTTAATCGATGAATTAACCGTTTATGAAAATGTAGAATTACCTTTAATCTATATGAAGGTCCCTGCTTCAGAAAGACGGAAGCGTGTGGAGGAAGTCTTAGAAAAAGTGCAGATTATGCATAGAAAAGATCATTTCCCTCAACAGCTTTCT
>DAIQRP010000073.1:9933-10496 GCA_036786125.1 Sphingobacterium sp. | reverse complement strand
AGGACAGCAGCAGCGTGTAGCGGTCGCTCGAGCAGTCGTCAATAAACCTAAACTTATTCTAGCCGATGAGCCTACCGGAAACTTAGACTCGAATAACGGAAATGAGGTTATGCAATTGCTGACCGAATTAAATGAAACAGGAACTTCTATCGTTATGGTGACTCACTCTGAATATGATGCCAAATTTGCTCATCGCATAATCCGCATGATCGATGGAGAAATTCTCGTAGAACATAACGCTTAAAAGATGATTAAATTTGCATTAAGACAGCTTTGGAGGCAGAAGTTTTTCTCCCTCCTCCATATTTTAGGACTCGCTATTGGAATAGCAGGAAGCTTTTGTATTTTTAGAATTATAGATTTTGAGCTGCTTTATGACAAACATATTCCTCAGGCTAACCAGATCTATCAGCTGGTTTCCCGATCGGAATTCGAAGGCAAAGAAAGTGGCTTTGGAGGGGTGCCGCTACCTGTAGCAAAAACCTTAATAGATGCTCAGATAGCTGGACTTGAAGCGGTCGTTCCGGTATACCTACGCTACTATGATCATGTTAAAATTAATG
>DAIQRP010000073.1:2135-9923 GCA_036786125.1 Sphingobacterium sp. | reverse complement strand
TATTTTGATGTGATTCCTTATGAATGGCTAGCGGGGTCGAAAAAAGAGGCTTTATCTGAACCGAATCAAGTGGTATTAACGGCATCTCGAGCCAAAGAGTATTTTCCCAAAGAACAGTTAGAATCTATTATTGGAAAGACTTTAGTGTATAATGACAGTTTAGTATTTCATGTTTCTGGAATTGTTCAAGATCCGCAGTATCCATCCTCTTTTAATTATGGGATGGAGTTTTTTACCGTTCCAAGCAATGAATATTTGAATGAAGACTGGGGAAGTCTAAATTCTAATTATACCCTATTTATTAAGGTTCAAAATGAAAAAATAGGTAAGGGAGTGAGTAATTTTATTACCGAAAAGTCTAATATACATACTAAAAGCTTACAAGAAACCTTTAAGTACTCTTCCTGGTATTCTGTATTGCCACTTCCTGAAAAGCACTTTGAACCTCAATATGCAACAGGAGATCGAACGATTCAAGTGAAGACATTATATACCCTCACTTTAGTAGGTTCGTTTTTACTGCTATTGGCTTGTATTAATTATATCAATCTAACGACGGCTCAATTACCTAAAAGAGCGAAAGAAATCGGTGTGCGTAAGACTTTGGGTGCAGGATCTAAAAGTATTATCTGGCAGTTTCTCAGCGAAACTAGCCTTGTAATTTTGATGGCGTTACTCTTATCAATTCCATTAATTTCACTATTTAACTATAGTTTTTCAGATTTTATACCTGAAGAGGTGCAACATCATATAGACTATCAGCGCTATGGTCTTATCCTATTGTTATTAGTACTTCTTATGACAGTAATATCAGGTATATACCCTGCTTATTTAGCGACAAAAGTTAAAACTGTGGATGTGCTTAAGTCAAAAATAAAATTATCCCCTGCGAAAGGACTTAATTTACGTCGTATTCTGATTGTATTTCAGTTTAGTATCGCTCAGATATT
This sequence comes from Sphingobacterium sp., assembly GCA_036786125.1. Taxonomy (GTDB): domain Bacteria; phylum Bacteroidota; class Bacteroidia; order Sphingobacteriales; family Sphingobacteriaceae; genus Sphingobacterium. The sequence goes on along the minus strand of DAIQRP010000073.1, from coordinate 8,973 downwards.
TATTATTTGTATGTTAATTATGTCCGGACAGCTTAAGTATAGTATGACTGCAGATGTAGGTTTTACCTACCAGAATTTAGTGACCCTAAATATTCCTTATCAATCCTTAAATACCACGGACCCCCATACCTTTAAGGAGTCCTTATTAAAACATCCAGAGATTACTCAGGTATCTTTAGGACATCTGCCTATGAGTAGTAGTATGTTGGGGAATAATTTTTCTAGGCTTTCTGATACTGGGCAGGTTCGATTCAGTACAAATATGAAATTTATAGATGAGGATTATATTCCTTTATATCAGATGAGATTAGTTGCCGGAAATATATTTAAGGATAATGAATCTTCTAAATCCGTCATTTTTAATGAAACGGTTCTTTATAAATTTGGCTTTAAAAATGCTGAAGAAGCTATAGGACAGCATATTTATAATTCCAAAAACGAAGCCCTTGAAATTAAAGCTGTGATTCGAGATTTTAATAATTTCTCTTTTCACTCCACTATCCCGCCGACGATATTATTGCCTTCGGCAGACCATAAAAATTACAATAATATAACGGTCAAATTTGCGGATACAGACTTTGACAAAGGCTTAAAAGTACTTGAAAGAGAATGGAAAAAAATCTATCCTCAAGATCCATTTAATTATGAGTTTTATGATCAAAGTATTGGTAAATTATATGAAGCGGATAAAAACACCTCGAGGTTAATTAATTTCTCTGCTTTTATCACCCTCTTTATTAGCTGCATAGGTATATTTGGTCTAGTTACCCTATTTGCTTACCAACGTACTAAAGAAATCGGTATCCGAAAAGTATTAGGTGCTTCCTCCAATTCTTTACTCATTCTATTAACAAAGGAATTTATCCTGCTGGTTAGCATTGCTTTTATTATTGCTACTCCTATTGCTTTTCAAGTCATGCAAAACTGGATGAAAGAAAATTTTACTTTTTATATAGATATCACCTGGTCTTATTTTGCAATAGCTCTACTGATTTCAGTTCTGATAGCCCTCATTACGGTTAGCATTCAGGCCTGGAGAACGATTCGATTGAAACCTGTGCTTAGCTTAAGAGACGAATAAACAAATATAATGATACAGAATTATTTAAAAATAGCCATTCGTTCGCTTATGAGGAACAAGGTCTATTCGTTTATCAATATATTCGGATTGGCCGTAGGTATGACTGCTTCAATTTATCTATTTCTTTGGGTAGCTCAAGAATTTCGTACAAATCAGTCTTTTAAACATATTGACCGATTATATATCGCACAACATCAAATTGATAATCAAGGAAAAATTAGCCGAAATAATTCTACCTCTGAACCCCTAGCAGTTGCTCTAGGCACAGACTATGCTGAAGTGGAAGCCGCAAGTAGATTAGATTATAAAAATCAACTTATTTTTGAAGTGAATGGGCTCAAACAGCATGAGATGGTAAAATTTGCTGATCGTAATTTTTTCTCTCTTTTTGATTTTGAATTTATTTCTGGCTCAGCCGAAACGGCCTTTGCCCATCCCTTTAGTATCGTGCTTAATGAAACTACAGCTAAGAAATTATTTGGACAAAAACCCGCTTTAGGGCAGGAGATAAAAATACAATCGAAATTAGTAGTTCAAGTTACTGCTGTAATCAAAGATTTGGGACCAGAAACGAGCCTAAATTTTTCAACTCTGATGGATTGGAATGCACGTGAAGCTTTAGATTATTATGATTATTCCGATCATCCATGGACCAATAGTTATGTTCAAACTTTTGTGCTATTGCGACCTGGAACGGACCCGGTGGCTTTTGGTGAAAAAATTAAGAGCATAAGTAAAGACCATGATGCGATTTCCTATATGGATGTATATATATATCCGTTTAGCCGCATGTATCTATACAATAAATTTGAAAATGGGCTGCCTTCAGGAGGACATATTAACCAAGTTTTAACGATGTTAACATTAGGTGTAATTATCCTCTTATTAGCCTGCATTAATTTTATGAACCTCACGACGGCTGCTTCGGAGAAAAGAGCTAAAGAAGTTGGAATTAGAAAAGTCTCTGGTTCGAGCAAACTGCAGTTAGTCTGTCAATTTTTAGTGGAAAGCATCCTTATTACGAGTTTCGCTAGCCTACTAGCTTTTTGTCTTGTTTTGATTTTTAGACCAGCCTATGAATCTTTAATCCATGATCAGTTGATTATTCCATTTCAGGAACCCAAATTCTGGATCTTGTATATACTATTCACAGTGAGTACAGGTCTGTTAGCCGGTGCCTATCCTGCTTTTTATATATCCTCCTTTTCTAGTATTCGTATATTAAAAGGAACTTTCGTGGCCCCAAAAAGCTTATTTGCCCCGAAAAGAATATTAGTCATATTTCAATTTTCCTGCGCTATGGTTTTATTAACAGGAACCATATTTATTGTACAGCAAATTAAATATGCCAGCTCCAGAAATGAGGGTTATGAAAAAGATCAATTACTGACTGTATTTATCGATCAGGATGCTCCCAACAATCAAGAGCTTATTCGACAAAAGTTAATCGATGAAGGGGTGGCGCTTTCCATTACCAAAACAGGCAGTCCAATGTCCAGATCTTGGTCCAATTCCTCTGCAATATCTTGGCCTGGAAAAGACCCCAATGATAGGAGTTCCATCTACAGATTTGCCATCGACCGAGATTGGAGTAAAACCACAGGCGTCCGAATTATCGCAGGAAGGGACTTGGATAATATTAAATTTCCTAGCGATAGTACAAGTATGATATTGAATCAGGCTGCTGTTAAGAAAATGCAACTTCAGGAGCCTGTCATAGGTACAATAATTGAAGATAATTTTATTCAATGGACAGTTGTGGGTATTGTAGAAGATTTTATTATTAACTCTCCGTATCAAGAAATAGAGCCTTTAATTATTGCTGGAGCTAAATCGTATTTAGGACTCTTTACGATAAAGTTAAATCCTGCGCATAAACCCAATAAAAACTTGGAAAACTTAAACCGTATTTTTAAATCTTTTGGGCACGAAAACCCCTTAATTTATGAATTTGTAGATGAAAGTTATCGCATGAAATTTATTAAAGAGCAGAACCTGGCAGAATTAATCAGCTACTTTTCAGCCATAGCGATATTGATATCTTGTTTAGGTCTATTGGGATTAGTCGCTTTTAGTATGGAGCAACGTAAGAAAGAGATTGGTATCCGTAAAGTAATCGGCGCATCTAACTTTAGGATTTTTAAAATCCTTTCTGCAGAATATATGAAGCTTATTCTTATAGCCATTACGCTTGGCATTCCGATTTGTATTTATATTACTAAAGCATGGTTAGAAAGCAATTTTACATATCGCATTCAATTGTCATTTTGGGTTTTCTTAGGAACAGCTGTAGGTATTAGATGCTTAGCCTTACTAACAGCTGGACTTCAAGCTTTAAAAACAATTTATGCCAAACCCATCGATAGCTTAAGAGATGAATAATTACTAGTTTTATAATGGTTATGAGAAGGTTGTAATTTCGGTTACAGCCTTTTTTTTCTGCTAAAAAAAAGGTTAAGTAGGACACTTAACCTTTACACACTACTTACGTAAATTCTACCAGAATTTAAACTATAATTATGGAGGGAAGAAATGAAGAGCTAATTAATCGTTATAATAATTAAAATACATAATATCGTACCTTCTATCCAACTAAGCCGCAAACTCTTTAATGAAAAAAATAACATACTTAACTCATTTCTAGGCGCATAAACAGAACTTTCTTTACGACCTGACATACAACCGAGAATTATCAGTAAAATTAAACAGCATATTATCCTGAGCATTTTTAAAGAATTAATTGGTTTATTAATTCTTCAAAATTAGTGACAATACAGTTTGCAAAAAATACCTATTATAGGGTATTTTAGCATATGTCTTATCATATATTTAATAGATCCTCTTAGGGATATAAAAGATATTTTTGACGCATCTTTTTGTACTGCTCTAAACCAGGTTCCCAACTAGCTCGAATCTCAGCTTCTGAAACGCCATTCATAATTTGTTTTTTAAAATCATATACCCCAGCTAGATAATCAATATTCCCAATTTGCTTACTGATTGAACGGTCAAAAAATTGCTCCTTTTTGGGATAATTTTGGTATAGTTCAATTAACCAGGATAGATTAATTTTTCGACTTAAAACCAAAGCTTCCAAATCCTCTAAAGCTAAGTTTTTACCCCAGACTTGCTGATTCATATATATTGGAGATTCACTCATTCCGGGTTTCGAAACCGGTATATAAGAGAACTCATAAATCCCTTTTAGCCAAGGAGAGCCCACTCGCGTAAAGGCAGAATCCGTCCCTCGACCATGATTTAAACTTATGCCTTCATACAGGCAGGTGGATGGATATAAAAGAATGCTTTCTTCTGTATTTAAATTCGGTGAAGGAGCAACGGGCAATTTATACAACATATCATGCGTATAATGGGCTACCGGAATGATCGTTAATTTGCAAGGTAGATTTGTAGCCATCCAAGCTTCCCCATTAATCATCTGAGCCATTTCTGCTATAGTCAAGCCATGGGCGATAGGTATAGGAAATTGCCCGATACCAGAAGTTAAAGCCATATCTAAAATAGGCCCATCGATCAGGTAGCCGTTTGGATTAGGACGATCTAATATAATCAGTTCTTTACCTTCTTCAGCACAGGCCTCCATCACATCTCTCAACACTTTAATATAGGTGTAAAATCGGCATCCAACATCTTGGACATCAAATATCATAATATCTATTGCAGCTAAATCCTCAGGAGAAGGTTTATGTTTATTGCCATATAAGGATACAATTTTAATCCCTGATTGCGCATCAATTTCATCATGTACATCATCGCCATTACTTTTATTGCCTCGAAATCCATGCTCAGGACCAAATACTCGTGTGATATCAATTCCCAATTTTTGCAGGGAGTCGACTAAATGCACGGTTCCAATAATAGTCGTCGGATTCGCTAATACCCCTACCCGCTTCCCAGAAATTAAGGGTAGGTATTTTTCCGTTTGATCTGCCCCAGTTATAATCAGATCATTGCTATATTTCAATTGAGTAAAAGCAGAGAAGTTAGATAGCATAAAAATACTACAAAGCCAGACTTTGAATAGGTAATAGTTCATTAGGTTCTCTTATTGGTTTATGATTCGTTGGTTTGTGAATCGCAATCCCAAGATAGGAACTTTTTGACCGAAAATATTCAAAAATCGTATAATCTTGAAGTTAACCTGATAAGGTATAACGCCATATTGTCTCCACATAAGGGGCTAATAATCGGGCTGCAACATAAGATCGACTTCCAGAACTACAAATAATAATAACTTGCTTATACGCTGAAAATTCAGCTTTCCGCGTCGCTAGCTCTGAAAGTGGGATATTAATCCCTCCTATAGCATATTCTTCAAATTCCCATTCTTCGCGGATATCGAGCAGAAGTGTATCCTGACTAACGGCCTCCTTATTATCGAAATAATCTGTGAGATGGTTAATAATAGGAAACTGCTCCTTTGTAACGGAGATATCCATCTGTCGTGGGGGCAGTTGTAGTACCTGAAATTGCGTACTTAGGAGGTTATAACATAACATTTTTCCGACTAAATTATCTGTATAATCTGCCAAAAATTTCCATGTCTCTGTAGCCATAAGTGAGCCTACTACGGCTGGTAAAACATTGATCACTCCATCTTCAGCACAGGAGTAGCAATCTATAGGAGGTTGAGGAAATACACATCGATAGCTTGCAGAACCTTCTACATTATAAATAGCAATCTGCGCATCATAGGCATCGATAGCTGCTGAAAGAAAGGGCTTATTCCCAGCGACACAAGTATCATTAATCAGGTAACGTGTTTCAAAATTATCTGTACCGTCGATAATAAAATCATAGTCCTTAAAAAGCTCCGATGCATTCTCTGCCGTTAAGGTATAGGGATAAGCTAACACTTCAGAAAAGGGATGCATCTCAAGCAGTCTTTGCTGAGCGACCTCCGCTTTATATAGACCTAGATCTTTGGCTGTATATAAAATCTGCCGATGCAGATTGGATATGGAAATGCGGTCTCCATCAATAATACCAATCCGACCTACCCCTGCTCCCATCAAATATAACAGACAAGGACATCCGAGTCCCCCGGCTCCGACCATAAGCACTTTAGCCTGTTTTAATTTTTCTTGTCCAAGGGTACCAAAATCTTTAAGTTTTGTCTGTCGATCAAAATATTTTTCTCTATTCCACATTAGTATTTTCCATTATGATGATTGAAACCAAAGTCAGATAACTTAGGCATTATACTCCCAATCCTTCCAAACGACCTCATAGCCTGCATTTTGGATGATTTCTGCAATTTCTTGGGGCGTTCGGGTATCGTCAATTTCAAATTGCTCTAAGCTTTGTGGCGCTACGGCATATCCTCCAGGATTGGTCTTTGAACCTGCAGAAATGGAATTAATACCTAACTGAATAATATGATTTCTAAAATTTTCCGACTCTCGCGTCGACATGGAGAGCTCCAATTCCGAATTCAATAAACGCCAGGCGCAAATTAATTGCAGCAGCTCCGCATCGCTAATGACAGTTTTGGGTTCAAGCCCTCCCACATGTGGTCTTAACCTAGGGAAAGATATCGCATATTTTGTCTGCCAATAATGACGTTCCAGATAATTCAAATGATAGGCTGTAAACACCGAATCCGTACGCCAGTCTTCCAGACCTAGAAGAGCTCCTAAGCCAATTTTAAACATGCCAGCCTTCCCAATCCGATCTGGCGTTTCTAAGCGATAATCAAATTTCGATTTTTTCCCTTTCGGATGATGTGATCGATAC
>DAIQRP010000073.1:0-2125 GCA_036786125.1 Sphingobacterium sp. | reverse complement strand
CATGATAAGTTTCCTGGTATACGAGTATACTATGTACTCCAAGTTCTTTAAGCTCTCGATAATCCTCCTCATCCAAGGGTTGGACTTCCATGGCAATTTGTGAAAAATGGGGTTTAATTAATGGGATAACCTTGCGAAAATAGTCCATGCCTACATGTAGATGAGCTTCTCCAGTAACCAATAAAATATGTGCATAACCCATGGCTTTAATCACCTCTATTTCCTTTAAAATTTCGAGAGAATTAAGCGTTCTTCTCGGAATTTTATTATCTACGGAGAATCCACAATAGGTACATATATTCTGACATTCATTGGAGAGATACAGGGGTACATACATCTGAATTGTTTTCCCAAATCGCTTTTGCGTAGCCTGCTGTGACAGCTGCGCCATCTGCTCCAAATAGGGAAAAGCTGCTGGAGAAATTAAGGCTTTAAAGTCTTCTATATCTCGCTTTTCCTTAGTAAGTGCCGCCTCGACATCTGCCTTGGACTTCGCATAGATATCCTGCTTTACCTGTTCCCAGGATAATGTATTAAATTGAGTACTAAACATCTTAAAAGTTTAAAAAGCTCGTCAATGGACTGGATGAATAGGCCTGATTAGCAGGCTGAGCAAGTCCATTTTCATAGGCCTTACGTCCCGCTTGTACGGCTAGACGGAAGGCATCTGCCATAGCTATAGGGTTTCTTGCTGTAGCGATCGCGGTATTGACAAGAACGGCATCTGCTCCGATTTCCATCGCCTCTGCGGCATGCGAAGGTGCGCCAATGCCAGCATCCACAATAACAGGGATATTCGCCTGATCGATAATAATCTTTAGAAATTCTAGGGATGCTAATCCCTTATTCGAGCCGATGGCAGAGCCTAAAGGCATAACCGCCGCAGTACCGACCTCTTCTAAGCGTTTACAAAGTACGGGATCTGCAGCACAGTAAGGCAGCACCACAAAGCCTAAGCGCACAAGTTCTTCCGCAGCTTTTAAGGTCTCTATGGGATCAGGCATCAGATATTTAGGATCCGGATGTATTTCCAATTTTAACCAGTTCGTTTCAAAAGCTTCCCGCGCTAACTGAGCGGCAAATATGGCTTCCTGAGCATTTCTAACGCCCGAGGTATTGGGTAATAAATGAGCTCCAGATTGTTGAACATAATCGAATAAGGAATCCGATTCAAGCTGCTTATGGTCTACTCGTTTTAAAGCTAAGGTCACCAATTCTGAAGAAGATGCCCGAATGGACTCTAACATTTGCTGGTAAGAGGAGAATTTGCCCGTTCCTAAGAACAAACGAGATTCCATGATGCGGTCGGCAATAATTAAGCTGTTATTCATGATGATGCAAGTTTTAGATGGATGTTGTTGTATAAGTTTGTTGTATCAGATGGCTGCATTCCTGAAACATGTCCTCAGCCTGTGTCAATAGGCTCGAAACGGCAACACCATGTATCCCCATTTCCATTAATGTAGAGATATCCGTCTGCATAATGCCTCCAATAGCAATAATAGGTAGCTTCGGCTGCAGGTTCATTATTTCTTGAATTCCTGAAAACCCTAAAATGGGACTAAGTTTTTCTTTAGTATGGGTAAATCTTAAGGGCCCCAGTCCAATATAATCTATAGGCAAGGGCAGCAGCATTTTGACCTCAGAAAGCTGATTGGCAGTACATCCAATAAGTTTATCTTCACCCAACAGCTGACGTACAATTGCCGGAGGAGCATCTTCTTTGCCAATATGGACGCCATCAGCATCGATAAAAGAGACTAAGTCCACACGATCATTTATAATTAATTTTGCGGAGGCAGGAATAAGCTTCCTGAGTTCCTGCAGTTCTTTCTTAGCGATTAAGTCGGTCGCATATTTATGTCGATACTGAATCCACTCTAAACCGGCATCTAAGGCGATTTTCACCTGATCTAATAGTCCAATTTTTTGATTGGGATCGGTGATAAAATGAATCTTAGCGATTTCTTTTTTCATGTTTTTCTAATTGCTTTTTCAGGCATTGATAATTTTTCAGAGGATGACCATTTTCCCAGATAGCCCCAAGACAAGCCACTTCGTCAAAGTCATCTAGCAAATGAATATTAGACTCCTGCACTCCACCTAAGGCAATTAGTTTAGCCTT
>DAIQRP010000072.1:5307-13537 GCA_036786125.1 Sphingobacterium sp. | reverse complement strand
GTATGCCTTTATTGGCCAATTTGATGCAGATTTCAGGCAATTCCTCATCAAAAAACTGCGCTTCATCGATGCCTACTACGCGTGTATCATGACTCAATAATAAAATGGCAGAGGAGTGATCTACTGGCGTGGATGGAATACTATTTTTATCGTGAGAAACAACTAACTCATCATCATATCGCTTATCGATAGAGGGTTTAAAAATTTCAACTTTAAGTTTGGCAAACTGTGCTCTACGTAATCTACGGATAAGCTCTTCGGTTTTACCGGAAAACATGGATCCACAAATAACTTCAATACTTCCGTAATTGGGATTTCTCTGCGCAAAATTATGTTCTGAAAATAACATGTAACAAATTTGAGGATTATTAACTACTAGAAAAACGAATTAGAATCTTGTCAATTAAGGACAAATTATAGGAGCTTTCTGCATGCGAATATCGAAATTAAATATTAAATTTGGTTTAATATTTAATAAAAACTTATTAATTCTTTAGCTATCAATTGTTTGATATTTCTCAGGTAATAGACAAGCAATTAGCCGATTTAATTTAGACTTCACCCATTAAAATATATAACGCATGGCAAACAAACAGGACGTTTTTGAGAAAATAGGAATCTTACTTCAAGAGTTAAATGATCAGTATACCTCCTTATCTACTTCGGGTACTGTAGATAAAGAAGTTGAACTAGCACTTTTTGAAGCGAGTTCGAATTATCTTTCTGCCCATATTGCTGTATTTAATAAAACAGTTCAGGCCGAAAAACCTGCCGCAAAGTTGGAAAGCTTATATAATATTGAAGAGGTGTTTCCCGAAGAAATTAAAACTTCGAATTTTGCTGAATCAGAAAAGCCCAAAGTTCAGTTTGCCGAATATTTTACTCCCCCTTCACAGCATATCGATAATAAAGCTACTGTAACCACTCAACCTGAAATTTCTGAACATCAAGTCGAAGAAACGCAAGTGCTAGACAATACAACAGTGGAAGAAAAGCCGGAGGCTCAGATTGAAAAACCGGAGGTTCAGATTGAAAAGCCGGAGGTTCAAATTGAAAAGCCGGAAGCTCAAGTAGAAAAGCCGGAAGCTCAGAATGAAAAGCGGGAAGCTCAGATTGAGAAACCGGAAGCTCAGAATGAAAAACCGGAAGCTCAAGTAGAAAAGCCGGAAGCTCAGAATGAAAAACCGGTAGCTCAGAATGAAACAATCGAAGCGGAGAAGCAAGAAGTGATTCAGGAAGAAAAAGTAGTTATTATTGAAGAAAAAGTTGCCGAACCTAGCAGACCTTTAAGTCTTAATGAAATTTTATCTCAACAGCGTAAGGCTAATGCAGTGAATCAAACTCAGCAGCAGCCTGAAGCAGCTGAAAAAATTGCAGACATTAAAACAGCAGTAAGTTTAAACGACAAATTAATATTTATTAAAGATCTATTTAATGGATATAGCTTGGGCTATTCTGAAGCGATAGAAATTTTAAATCGATATTCAGATTTTGCTGAAGCAGATGCATTCCTACAAACGAATTATGCTTTAAAAAATAACTGGGCTGATAAGCCGGCTACTGTAGAAAAATTTTATGCCATCTTACGCAAACGTTTTTAAGCGCTATTAGAAAGCATAAAAAAAGCAGGAACTTCAATTCCTGCTTTTTTTATATCTATAGATCTAAATTATGCGATCTTATTTTATGCCAATTCAAATTTCAACCAAGAGGCTCCTTCATGTCCAAAAATAAAATATTTCGGTTGAATAATTTCTGCTAGGATTTCCAATTCCTGCAGATAATCTTTACCTGGGCAGTTTCCAAAATCAGCCTTATTAATAATATACACTTGATTTTTTTCGATAGCAGGGCTATGAGCCAATATCGGGTCAGCTAGGATAGAAGGTAGTTTTGAAAAGGCTTGTTGATGGCGATCGATAACAATAATCCGATCCACTTCCGTGCTTTTTGCTTCCAAAGGATTCCCTCCAGTCAGAGCTATGCTATCCAAGAGATAAGCCGATTTTATAACCGATAGATAGTCATCTAATTCTATGCAGATTACTTTAGGACGGTCTTCTTTACTGATAAATTTTAATTTATGTATAATGATATTAATCTCATCCATAAAGTCTTCCAGAGCAGGAGATTGTAGCTTACCTGTAATGCGAGCAATATGTTCAATATAGTTTAAAATATCTGAAGATGCATCGAAATCAGTAGCTAACAGGTTGATTTTTTCCTGCATTTCTGGAGTGATTGAAGAAACCTCAACAGATAAAATGGATAAAATATTTTCTAATAAAGTTTGTTGACTTTGCATAGCGCAAATTTAATAAGCTTCGGCCAAAGAAACGAATGTAAATCTGCATTATAGATATTATTAACAAATTAACTTTTTTAGTAACTTGCATAGTATTTAGTCGCATTTTAAAAATAGAAATTATGTTCGATAAATTATTTCAAGCACAACAAAAAGCCGAAGAAATTAAAAAAAGGTTAGACTCTATTACCGTGTCTGCTGATGCGGAAGGTGGATTGATTCAAGTGGTAGCCACAGCGAATAAAGAAATCCGAGAGATTACTATAGACCCGGTTTTTCTGGCCAATGCTGATAAGGAGGAGTTGGAGGAATTACTAGTCGTAGCATTAAATAAAGCCATTGTTCAGGCAGAAAATATTAGTCAATCTGAAATGCAGGCTGCTTCACAAGAAATGTTAGGTGGACTGGGCGGATTAGGAAATTTATTCAATAAATAGAAAATTATGAAATTAACTTATTTAGGACATGCTACATTAAGCTTTGAATTTGGGAATTCTCAGGTGTTATTGGATCCTTTTATTAGCCATAATCCATTGGCCAAAGATATTGATATCCAAAGTTTAAAACCAGATTATATCTTTTTAACGCATGCACATGGCGACCATGTAGCGGATATGGCTGCGATACAAAAGAATGCTGAAGCACAAGTTGCTGCCATTGTAGAAACGGCAGCTTGGGTAGAGCGACAAGGAGTGCCTGCTGAAAAAATTATTCAGTTTAATATGGGAGGCACAGTAAAAACTTCTTTTGGAGAGGTAAAGATGGTCTATGCATTACATTCTAATTCGACCCCAGATGGTCAGTATGGAGGTACGGCAGCAGGCTATGTCTTTACCGTAGCCGATAAGAAGATCTATGTGGCTGGAGATACAGCATTGACTTTAGAGATGAAATTATTAGCTTCGCTAAACTTAGATTATGCTATTCTGCCTATTGGAGGACATTTTACAATGGGAGTTGACGATGCTATTATTGCTGCAGACTTGATCAACTGCAAGCAGATTATAGGGGTGCATTTTGATACCTTTCCTCCCATTAGCATCGATCATCAAGAAGCTATAGCTAAATTTAAAGCTGCGGGTCTGAGCTTAACTCTGCCTAAGGTAGGAGAGAGCATTGCCTTATAGTTTTATCCATTCCGATAAAATCTCTATATAGGTTGAATATACAATATAGCTGAAGATAAAATATAGCTGAAGGTTAAAAAAAGCTAAAAGCAAAAAAAAGCTGGAAAAAATTTCCAGCTTTTTTATTGTTAAAGGAATTCCTTAGTTAGAGGCTTTTGCTCTATCAATATGGAATTGTACTAAGTCGTCAATAGGAGAACGTAAGATTTTTCCTACTTTCATACCATATTGGTTTGCTTTTTCTTCCAGTACATTTCTGAAGTTATAACCTACAGAACCGATACAGTTGAATGTATATTTTTGATACTCTGGGTAGTTGCTAACTAAGTTTTTGAAAAATGCTTCAAAAGCGTCTTCTACAATAGCTCTAGTATATTGGATATTTACATTATTATCGTAAACAAATTTACTGAAGCTAGCACAGAAACGGTTCGCTAATGGTTTGGTATATACCGCATCCATAATCTCATCCGGAGTAATTTTATAGGTATTGTAAAATACTTCACGTACATCTGCAGGCATTAAATCACGGATATAATCCGTTAATAATTTTTTACCGATATAACTACCTGAACCCTCATCACCTAAGATATAAGCACAAGAATCAATATTAAATGTAATCTCTTCGCCATTGTAGATACAAGAATTCGTACCAGTACCTAAGATGGCTGCAAAACCAGTCTCTTTACCTAATAAAGCACGTGCAGCAGCTAATAAATCATGTCCTACTTCTACTTTAGATTTAGGAAATACCTTTTGTAATGCATCTACTACGATCTGTGCTTTCTCTTGGTTATGTACTCCAGCACCGTAATAATTTACCTCAGTTACATTTTCATAGGGTAGGTCATGAGGCAAACCTTTTGTTAAAGAAGAAACAATATAATCGCTATTCACGAAGTATGGGTTGTATCCTTCTGTGTTAAAATAAATTTTTTTATTCGAGTCATCTAACAAACACCAGTTTGTTTTCGTTGACCCACCGTCAGCAATGATTATCATTAGTGAGTAGTTTTAGATGTGTTTATATCGTGTTAATTTGTTGAATAGGCTTATGCAATTCGCTCCTCGAAAATACAATTTTTATCTACTATAACAAGAATTAAAACCAATATAATTTTGACAATTTCTTCCCTAAATGAAAACAAGTTTGGAAAATGTTTGTTTAATAAGGTTTAAACAAACATTTTCCAAACTTGTATTATTTTTGCAATAGTGTACAAAATACAATTAGAAATGGGACATTTTGGTTAATGTCCGCCTTCGTTTTCGATTTTATCTAAGTCGAATCCTTGTTTTTTCAAAATGCCAGATACTTTCCAAGCGAAAAATGCTAGATAAGCAAATCCTAATGCTGGAACTACATAAGACAAGTGAATATTTTCTAAGATATCGGCAATACCACCTTGTAAAGCTGGAATAATCGCTCCCCCTAAAATCATCATAATTAATAAGGCAGAACCTTGAGAAGTATATTTTCCTAGACCTGTAATACTTAAAGAGAAGATACTTGGCCACATAATAGAACATACTAAACCTCCAGAGATAAAAGCAAAAGTAGCTAATGTACCTGTCGTTAATAGACCGATAATCATCGCTATAATACCCAAAAATCCTAATGCCATTAATAATTTAACTGGACGAGCTTGTGCCCAGAAGTTAGCCGCAATTAATACAGCCACACAGATTCCGTAAATAAATAAATCAGAAACGGTATTTCCAGAAATATAGTTGACAAAAAGAATAACCCCAAATGCGATATATGGAACGACAACAGATAATAATAGGCGCATAGATTTGCTAACATTAAATACTGTTACTGCTGACATCCAACGACCAATCATTAATGAACCCCAGTATAAAGAGATAAAATGTGAGATTTGAGATTCATTATAGGAGTTGAATTCTGGCGTTCCTAATAAAGCGCCTAAATTACTTTGGATAGTTACCTCAACACCTACATAGACGAAGATAGCTAACATACCAAATGTTAATTGTGGGTATTTTAAAGCACCCCAGCCTTCTGGATTTTTTTGAGCCGCAGTATTGGCATAAATTAATGTTCCAATAACTAATACTAATGCCGCTAATAATAAAGCTAATGTTCCGGCTTCTCCCGCAGAGTCAGGAAGTAAATTTCCTACGACAATAATACCTACTAAACCTAAGGTAATGGTCAATAAGGCCTTGGTTAATTTTGAAGAACGTTCAGGTTCATCTGAAGAGGTTACATTCGGCATTTTTTTAATCGCAAAAATAGCCGCAACTAAAGCAAATACACCCGCTAAGATTAAATATAAAATATTAATCGAGGAGATAGGAGCATCTTTTACAGCATCTTCATCTGCGACAACTGTTCCGAAAAGGATTAAAGTAATAATAATCGGACCGATAGTAGTACCTAAAGAGTTAACTCCTCCTGTTAAGCTCAGGCGGTGAGCACCTGTAGAAGGATCTCCTAAAGCAACAGCAAATGGGTTCGCTGAAGTCTGTTGTAAAGAGAAACCTAAAGCAATAACAAAGAAAGCCATTAAAATAAAGATATACTCCGAGCTATTAATCGCTGGAATCATTAATAACGCGCCTAAAACCGATAATAATAATCCATAGATAATCCCTTTTTTATATCCAATTTTATTTAAAAAGTCATATCCCACACGTGTAGAATATAGGTACAAACCTAATGACCCAATAAAATAAGCTCCGTAGAATGCGGAGTCGATAAGTTGTGATTGAAATTGTGTTAAGTCGAAATGAGTTTTACAGAACGGAATAAATACTCCATTCGCTCCTGATAGAAATCCCCAAAAAAAGAATACCATCGTTAGCGTATATAACGCCGAGGTATAACCTTTGTTACTTGAATCCTGCATATAGTTAATAGTTTTATGTAAGTTTGTGTTAAATTACTATTTGGAGCCGAACTTATAAAATAAATTTTGAATTCTGATTATTTTTTTTCGTTAATTTGTGGACTTTCGCGTACGTTAAAACGTTTTACCTCGTTAATAGGATGTTAAAAAAGAATAAAATTTTCTATTTTACTTTGATTTTCCAATTCTATTCTTTTTCTTTGTCATGGTTCTCAAAATTTATTCCGTGTCAGGTGTCAAGAAATCACTTAGTTCTTATATCCCGAAAATAAATATTAACGCTATCCGTTAATAAGTCACGAAATAAATTTCATAATAATAAAATCCTATATCTCATAATAAAAATAATTAATGGATATTAATGAATTAAACAGTAAGCTCGTTTCCGAACTTCGCGAGATTGCTAAATTAATAGGTATTGCTGATGCTGAAAAGCTAAGAAAGCATGAACTTATTGAGAAGATTGTAAAAACTGGTGAAGATAATGAGGTAAACTCAGGTGATAAATCAGAAGAAGAAACTGATGATTCAGCTTCACATGCTCCGCGAAAGAGAACAAGAAGTGTCAAAGCACCAGAACCAGTTACTCTTCGAAGTAAACGTGAAGTAGAAACTCCAGTAGCTACTCCAGAATCCGAAAATACCCCTGAAACTCCAGTGTCAACTCCAGCAACTCCTGTTACAAAGGTTCCTGCTCCAGCAGCAAAAGCGGAGACGACAAGTAATACCGATTTTGATAATGTGATAGTAAATGAAGGTGTGTTAGAAATTATGCCCGATGGTTATGGTTTCTTACGTTCTTCAGATTATAACTACTTAACATCTCCGGATGATATTTATGTCTCTCAATCTCAAATTAAATTATTTGGTTTAAAGACAGGAGATACCGTTAGAGGTTGTATTCGTCCTCCAAAAGAAGGCGAAAAATATTTTCCTTTAGTACGTGTAGAGGCTATTAATGGTCAAAACCCTGCGGAAATTAGAGATCGTGTACCATTTGATTTTTTAACTCCATTATTCCCGAACGAGCGTTTAAATCTAGACTTAGGTGCGAATAATTATTCGACACGTATTATGGATTTATTTACTCCTATCGGTAAAGGACAACGTGGATTAATTGTTGCACAACCTAAAACCGGTAAGACAAACTTATTGAAAGAGGTGGCTAATGCCATTGCTAAAAACCACCCTGAAGTTTATTTGATTATCTTATTAATTGATGAACGTCCGGAAGAGGTAACAGATATGGCGCGCTCGGTACGAGCAGAAGTCGTATCTTCTACTTTTGATGAGCCTGCAGAAAGACATGTGAAGATTGCTAATATCGTATTAGAGAAAGCAAAACGTATGGTTGAATGTGGACATGATGTCGTGGTATTATTAGATTCTATTACACGTCTAGCACGTGCGTATAATACCGTAGCTCCAGCTTCAGGAAAGATACTTTCTGGAGGTGTGGATGCGAATGCCTTACATAAACCGAAACGTTTCTTTGGAGCAGCGCGTAATATTGAAAATGGAGGTTCTTTAACAATTTTAGCTACAGCCCTGACAGAGACTGGTTCTAAAATGGATGAAGTAATCTTTGAGGAATTCAAAGGTACGGGTAATATGGAATTACAATTAGATCGTAAGTTATCGAATAAGCGTGTATTCCCAGCGATTGACTTAACAGCTTCAAGTACACGTAGAGATGATTTATTAATGGATAAAGATAATCTACAACGTATTTGGGTATTGCGTAATCACTTGGCGGATATGAATTCAAATGAAGCTATGGAATTCCTATTAACGCAAATGCGTCATACTAAAGACAATGAAGAATTTTTGATAAGTATGAATGGTTAATACCAGTAATATTTAATATTTTAGCCATCATATTCGACTTTCCAAGAAAGCGAAATGATGGCTTTTCTATTTTTAGT
>DAIQRP010000072.1:0-5297 GCA_036786125.1 Sphingobacterium sp. | reverse complement strand
TGCTTAAATTTATTCTCCGGATGTATCGGAGTGCTAATGGCTTTAAAAGGAGACTTTGTCGCAGTAGCTTATTGCGTGTTGGCGTCAGGTATTTTTGATTTTTTTGATGGCATGGTAGCGCGCTTGCTACATGTTAAGTCGGCCATAGGGAAAGAGTTAGACTCCTTAGCCGATATGGTTAGTTTTGGATTTCTGCCTGCCGTGGTCATGTATATGTTGATCAAACAAACGGTTGTAGGGATGCCGTACCTTCCTTATATTGGATTTATCGTTTGTATTTTCTCCGCATTACGTTTGGCTAAGTTTAATATCGATGAACGTCAGAGTACAGATTTTATTGGATTAAATACGCCGATGAATACCTTTTATGTTATTTCATTGCCTTTTATCGCGATGACATTTCCTCAGTTCATCTTGAATAGCTATTTTCTGATTGCCTCCTGCCTGATCACTAGTTTCCTGTTGGTCAGTGAAATTCGCTTGTTCTCGATGAAATTAAGTAATCTGGGATGGAAGGATAATAAGTTTAAATATATCTTTTTAATACTGACGGTAATTTTACTCATCAGCTTCCAGTTTATAGCTATTCCGATTATCTTAATCAGTTATTTTATATTTTCATTTCTACACTTTAGAAATGTAGCAGTAACAGAAAAGGTATCTCCATAGAGATACCTTTTCTGTTAAGCAGCAGTTTTACTTTAGAGTGTGGCATAATATGCTTTTAGCTCTTGAATTAAAAGCTCGTAGGTAGTTTTTAGATCCGCATACAGCTCGGCTATAGCTGTTATATCCGCACTAACACGTGCCAGACTTTCTATCTGCTGCAGTTTATCTTTAATGGTTAAAGCGCCGATATATACCATTGTAGGTTTAATATGATGTGCCGCATTTCCAATATCATTGAGGGCTTGGCGATCTATGGCGGCAAATAAAGATTGAAAATCAATCGGAATTTGAGAGATATATAAGTCAATAAATTGCTTAATCATACCTTTATCGGAAAACATATTTTCTTCAATTGCCTGTTTATTTATTAAGGTATATTCCATTTTAAATTCTTTTTTTTACGGATAAGGGGTCTGAACAGCTACTTAACAATTCTAATTGACTTTGGTTTAAGCCTGGATGAATAAATGAAGGCGCCAGCTCGACCATAGGTACTAAGGTAAATTTACGATCTTGGATATAAGGATGCGGAATCTGTAGTCTAGGATGGTCAATTAGATCAGCGTTAACATATAATAAGTCTATATCAATAATGCGTGCTCCCCATTTTTCCTTTCGAAGTCTTCCGAGCTGATCTTCTATAGCTAATGTCTTATCCAATATATCCATAGCCTCTAGCGCTGTTTCGATAAGTAGCACTTGATTTAGAAAAGGCGCTTGATCCGTCCGTCCCCAAGCCTCGGATTCATAAATGGCAGATTCTTGTTGTATAGTTCCAACCTGCTGTGCTAAGGCCGCTCTTGCTGCGGCAAGCTGCGCCAGAGGATCTCCAAGATTGGCACCCAGTAATATATAAACCTTATTCATATAGACAAAAATATTTCTTTATTCTTGGATTCATATTATTTTTTACGATTTTTAAAGAAATTATAACTAAATTCTTAACGTTATCAAAACATTCTGCTTGCAGTCATGTCAATAGCTTATATTAAAATATTATGAAATCATTTTTTAAGTATGTCCTAGCGACTATTACAGGTTTAATTATTACAGGAATAATTGGAATCTTCGTCGTACTTGGAATTTTTGCAGCGATGATTAGCTCCGTGAGCTCCGATAAGGAAGTTGCTGTTCCTGCGAACTCGGTTTTATATGTGACCTTAAATCATCAAATCTCCGATCGCTCGGAGAAGAATCCATTTGAAATGATTGATTTTCAAGGTATCAAAGCGAGTAAGTCGATTGGGCTAAATGATATTTTAGCACGTATTTCTTATGCTAAAACAGATAATAATATTAAAGGTATTTATTTAAACTTATCCTCTGTTTCTACGGGTTTTGCTTCATTACAGGAAATTAGAGACGCATTAGTTGATTTTAAAAAGTCAGGTAAGTTTATTGTATCCTATGGAGAAGTATATACACAAAAAGCATATTATTTAGCTTCTGTTGCAGATAAGATTTATTTAAATCCTCAAGGAGCTCTAGACTTTAAAGGGCTAAGTTCTTCCACTATGTTTATGAAAGAAGCACTGGATAAAATGGGCGTGGAGATGCAGATTGTAAAAGTGGGAACATTCAAATCTGCTGTAGAACCTTTTATCCTCAAAGAGATGTCTGCTCCGAATAGAGAACAAGTTCAATCTTATTTAGGCAGCATATACCAGACTTTCTTAGCGAGTATTTCAGAATCTAGAAAGATTTCTGTGGAGTCTTTAGCGGAAATTGCTAATGACTATAAAATTAGAGCAGCCAAAGATGCGGTAGATTATAAATTTGCCGATGCGTTAATGTATAAAGATGAATTATTGGCCGAATTAAAAAAGAGATTAAATGTTGATGAAAAGAAGGATATTTCTGCCGTTTCATTAGTCGACTATAAGCCCAATATTCCAAGTTCAGGAGATAATAATACCCGCATTGCGCTCTTATATGCCGAAGGTGAAATTACTTCAGGAGAGAGCGTTATGGGCAAGATTGGTTCAGAGACCATCTCTCGAGAATTGAGAAAACTTAGAAATGATCAAAAAGTTAAAGCTGTGGTATTTCGTGTGAACTCTCCAGGAGGTTCAGCCCTAGCTTCAGATGTGATTTGGAGAGAGGTAGAATTATTGAAGAAAGTGAAGCCGGTTATAGTTTCTATGGGAGATGTGGCTGCTTCGGGAGGCTATTATATCGCTGCTGCAGCGGATTCTATTTTCGCTGAAAATAATACGATAACGGGTTCGATTGGTGTATTTGGAATGATCCCTAACCTACAGAATTTATTAAATAATAAAATTGGCTTTCGTTTCGATGGAGTAAAAACTGGAAAGTATGCAGATTTATTATCGAACGTAGATCGACCGATGACTGCTGATGAACGATTAATTATACAGACGCAGGTGAATAGCACTTATCAGACTTTTATGCAACGAGTGTCAGATGGCAGAAAGGTTAGCTTAGCTCATGTAGATAGTGTAGGTCAAGGCCGAGTGTGGACAGGTCGTCAAGCATTGGACTTGGGACTTGTGGATAAAATTGGAGGTATCGATGCGGCTATTGCTGCGGCAGCTTCAAAAGCTAAAATTTCAGATTATAAACTTGTGGAATACCCAGCGATAAAAGATCCATTTGCGAATTTCCTAGGTAGCTCTGTAGAAAAAATTAAAGTGTGGTTTGCCCAAGAACAATTAGGTGAATCTTACCGTTATTTTGAAACCTTAAAATCAGTAACGGAAAATTCCGGTATACAAGCAAAACTTCCGTATGAAATAAATATCAATTAATAGATTGATTTTGAAAAAAAGGCTCTTATATATCATAATATAAGAGCCTTTTTTTTATATTTATATGTTCAAATGAATATTTGAAATAGCTTAGCTATATATTGCAAAATTAGAACATATGAAAACAATAGATAAATTAAATTTTTCAGGTAAAAAAGCCCTAATTCGAGTTGATTTTAATGTTCCTTTGGATGATGATTTTAACATCACAGATGATAATAGAATCCAAGGAGCTACACCTACTATTAAAAAAATCTTAGCTGACGGTGGCTCAGTAATTTTAATGTCTCACTTAGGTAGACCTAAAGATGGACCTACGGATAAATATTCGTTAAAGCATATTGTAAAGCATCTTTCGGATGTTTTAGGAGTTCAAGTGAAATTTGCTGATGACTGTATCGGTGATCAAGCAGTTGCATTAGCCGCTGACTTACAAGCTGGAGAGGTTTTATTATTAGAAAACTTACGTTTCTATAAAGAAGAAGAAAAAGGAGATGTTTCTTTCGCTGAGAAATTATCTAAATTAGGTGATGTATATGTGAATGATGCATTTGGTACGGCTCACCGGGCGCATGCTTCTACTGCTATTGTTGCGCAATTTTTCGGAGAAGATAAATACTTTGGCTATTTAATGGCTGCAGAAGTAGGTAATGCTGAAAAAGTATTACATAATCCTGAACGTCCTTTTACTGCAATTATGGGGGGAGCTAAGGTTTCTGATAAGTTAGAATTAATCGAAGCCCTTTTAGATAAAGTGGATAATTTAATTATCGGTGGAGGTATGGCTTATACCTTTGTTAAAGCACAAGGTGGCGAGATTGGAACTTCATTATGTGAGTTAGATAAATTGGATTTAGCTAATGAATTAGTTAAAAAAGCAGCTGAAAAAGGTGTGCAATTGATTTTACCTACAGATTGTCAAGTTGCCGATCGTTTTGCTAATGATGCAGAGGTATATAATGGACTAAATAACGAAATTCCAGCGGATAGAATGGGATTAGATATCGGTACAGCTTCTTCAGCAGCATTTGCTGAAATTATTAAAGCATCGAAAACAATCTTATGGAACGGTCCGATGGGTGTCTTTGAAATGGATACATTTGCAAAAGGAACACGGGCTGTAGCAGATGCAGTAGTTGAAGCGACTGCTCATGGAGCTTTTTCTTTAATCGGTGGAGGTGACTCTGCTGCTGCAGTTTCTAAATTTGGTATGAGCGAGCAAGTGAGTTACGTAAGTACAGGTGGTGGAGCCTTATTAGAATATATGGAAGGTAAAGTATTACCTGGTGTAAAAGCTATTCAAGGATAATACCCAAATCATATAAGAAGGTGGAGTTTAACTCCACCTTTTTTTTTTAATATTGATAACTGATGGAAAATGCAGGCACTATGCGTTGTGTCGCAGAAGCATCGTTAATATAGCTGAGTTTATAAGCTATATCTATATTGGGAAGAACATATCTAAAAGCATTTAAATCTGCAGATACAGAGATTCCAAAAGTCTTTGGAGCCCAGGATTTTTCATCGGTTATATTCTGATAATCTGCAAAAATTCCAGCCTTTATCCTTTTGATAAAAGCCATGCCTCCGAGGGCTAAATCCGGATAGGCAATCGGAAATCTATAGTTTAGAAGTAAGGTGTTTTTAATGCGTGGAGACCTGAAAAATCCAAAAGCACTAACCATAGGAATGTCTTGACTATATTGATAAATCTGCTTTCCGTCCTGTGCGGAAGCTCGGACCTGAAAACTGTGGTTGCTGATTATTCCTGGAAAATAGAAGTTAGTTCGAGCCGATAATATATTCCCTGAAAGCTGCTGTTCAAAAGGTAAATGTCTATAGGTAATCGAAAGCTGCTGT
>DAIQRP010000071.1:11302-13598 GCA_036786125.1 Sphingobacterium sp. | reverse complement strand
AGGCGGAAGTCTATCGCATGGATTTGGATATCTTGATTTCCGATCACAAGTTCATTATAGAAACCACGGAAGCGGATATCTAATATGCTCATGCTGGAGGGGCTGGCGGCTTTCTGAACCTGCACCCATTCCTGGTGCACAATAATCTGCTGACTCGCCTGAATATTAAATAGAGCTGCCTGATTAGGGGATAGAATATTAGACTTCGCCAAAAGTTGGGCGGTATACGCATGTGAAGGTTGATGGTAAAGCTTTTGCGGCGTTCCCTGATCTACTATTTTCCCCGCCTTCATCACAATAAGTTCTTCCGCTAAAGCTAAGACTTCCGTAGGATCGTGAGAGACTAATATAATCGTTAAGCCTGTTTCCGCCACAATGGATTTGATATCCTGTTGTAAGGTGTCTCTAAAAGAAGCATCCACCTGATTAAAAGGTTCATCCATAAGCAGCACTTCCGGATCGTTAATGAGTGCTCTACAGATAGCTACACGTTGTTTTTCTCCTCCACTTAAGTCGGCAACACGCTGTTTGGCCAAGTGATCTATACGTAATTTTTGGAGAATACTCTGGGTACGTTCTTCTTTACGTTTTAAATTGGTATTGGAAAGTTGAGAGGCTACATTATCCCAAACATTCGCATAGGTATTTAAGTCATCAAAGCCCTGAGAGACAAGTTTCATCGCGTCATGTCCTGGGATTAACTTATCCTTACGCGTAGGAACCTGCCAGCCACGGTATCTTACTTCCCCCTCTTCAGGCTCTAAAAGCCCATAAATAAGTTTTAATAAAGTACTTTTTCCGGAGCCTGATTCGCCAATGATAGCAGTAATTTTTCCTTCTTCAATTCCAAATGTGACCTGATCAACGGCTTTTATGGTGTGTTTGCCTGTAAAAGAGCAGGAAACTTGATGGCCATAAATCAGCGGAAGATTGGGTTGATGTGTATCTGTTGGAATATATGAACAGGAAGATGCTTGCATAGGGTTAAAAATAAAAGTGCCATTCAATTTTGAATGGCACTAAAATAAGAATTTTTACATGAAGAAAGTTAACCCGAAAGTAAAGTTCTTTAAGTCCCGCTGTTTAGGACTTTTTTCAAAGATATCACTGCTATAATATTTTGCAAAAAGACCAAAGTCACCGATACCTGCTCTGATAAACCCGCCATATTGGAAAGGAGTGAAATTATAATCATCCTTATACTTTTGCTTACCCAATTCTTCAGACTTCACACGTTGAGTACCTTTTAGAAGTACGCCGGCAATCGGTCCGAAGGCTAATTTCAAACGTTTCCCATTCTCCATTGGATTGGATCTAATTTCATAGGTTAACGGAATACGTAAATAAGTGGAAGTTAAAATATTCTTTTGAAAATTCACTTCATTTCTATCTAAAGTCACATAGGTTAAAGGCGCTGAGTTTTTATCGAGGAGGATATTTCCTTTGAGGCGCGTGTAATTCCATTCGAAACCTGTAGACACATAAATTCTATTTTTATCATTTAATCGTACTCCGAATTGTAGGACATCAAAGCCAAAGTTTGTCGCTTTACCTCTTTTGTAGTCTAAGAATTCATTTTCTTCGGAAAGGTTAAAACTACCTTGATCTATCATTCTGGAAAAGCCCCAGTCGATACGGGAGAATGTAATACCATAAAAGGTACGCGGATATTTCGAAACTTTCTTTTGCTGATTATCGTTCTTTCCTAAAGAAAAATCGATATCTATCGAACGTGTTTTCGATGAATCTTTCTGTAAAACCTCAGTTTCTGTGTGCTGAGCTTGAGCAGATAATACTGCAGTGCCCATCACTACGGTCAAGAATGCCGTTTTTAACATGTTTGTAGAATATGTTTTCATAATTATTTTTTCGTTATTGCTTCTGATATATTTAGTTTTAAGGATCCTTCTTCGTCTGTATTAAATCGAATATTCTGCTGATATGTATCTACCTTTCCAATCAGGAAATTTAAGATTCTTCCGGCATTTAAAGAGGAGGAGCTCTGTCTATCTTCAAGCTGTACAGTAGCTTCTGCGGTTGCCAACTGTATGTCTTCAATGTTTGGAATATCTATATGATCAGCTATGGAAATAGAATTAATCTGACTGACATATAAGTTATTTTGCGCCAGGTATACAGCTTCTCTATCTTCGGACAGCTCTTCCTCTCGAGAGTCTGCATCATTCAGGGGCTGCTGCTCTACGGCAGACAGATATACTTTAGTCTGCGCTTTGCGGGAAGGCAGTTCAGCTGCAAGAGACCATTCTGATCCTTCTTTCGGAGATGCTTGCTCTCC
>DAIQRP010000071.1:7551-11292 GCA_036786125.1 Sphingobacterium sp. | reverse complement strand
TCGCTGATGGCCGGTTCTGCTATGGGTTCCTTTGGTGGCGTTGCGGCCAATGAAGGTTTATGTAACGGACTAGGCTTTTCATTTTTTAATATAAAAAACAGTCCAAATCCAATACATATACAGGATGCAGCAATGGATATCAGCGGCATCAGTAAAGGCTTCTTTTTCTGAGGAAGCTCCGCTTCAATCTGCTCCCAGATATAGTCGGGAGGACTGACTTCGGTATCCTCTAATTGCGCTTTGAACAATTTATCTAAATCTTGATCATTCATAACTTATTCCTTCCATTTTTGATAAATTCATTTTTAATTTCGCTCGGGCTCTAGAGAGCTGTGATTTTGAGCTTCCTTCAGAAATTTGCAGTAATTCTGCAATTTCTACATGGGAATAACCTTCTATAGCATATAGATTAAATATCGTTCGATATCCAATGGGTAATGCGTTTATCAATTGCATTAAATCCTTTACAGCAAGTTGTGTATCATAACTTGCATTTCTATGCTCATCCACGGAAGGAATCTCATCGATATCAATAAATGTGACTCTATTTTTTCGATGTATTTCAATGGCATTATTGACCATTATTCTTCTAATCCAGCCTTCTAAAGAGCCTTCCGTCGTAAATGTTGAGGCCGACCTAAAAATTTTTATAAATCCGGTCTGTAACATATCTTCGGCCTCCATCCGATCTTTAGCATAACGGAGGCATACGGCAAACATCTTGCCCGAAAATAGCTTATACAATTCTGATTGAGCCTTTCTATCTCCTGACAGGCAGCCTTTCCAGACGTTAATGATGTATAAATTCTCTTTCAAAATGTTTAGGTTTTATATACAAGACGTTATTTTGAAGAAAAGGGTTGCATGGGGGTATAAAAAAAATAATATATTTTTTAAACGTCATGAAAAAAGCCGCTTCCCATGGGTTGCGGCTTTTTTTTATGTAATCTCTAGTGTGCGTTGAAAATCTTCATCTACACGTAGTTGGATCGTCTTGGCGTCATGGGGAAGTAGATTAGGAATTTTTTCAGGCCATTCTACAAAGCAGTAACTATCGGAGTAGAAATATTCCTCATAGCCCATATCGTAGGCCTCCTGTTCCTCTTTTAATCTATAAAAGTCAAAGTGAAAGATCGGGCCTTGGCGGCCTTCATATTCATTAACGATGGAAAATGTAGGACTCGATGTACCTTCAGTAACCCCCAATTCTTCACATAAGGCTTTGATAAAAGTCGTCTTTCCAGCGCCCATCTGTCCATAAAAGAGGAACACACGGCTTTGTGGAAATGCGGCAAGCACTTGTTTTGCTGCAGCAGCAATATCGGCTAATTGAGGAATACGAATAATCATCTGGCAAAATTATTATTTAGTTGTATAACTCGCAAATGGGATGACCATTTCTTCTAGGGATACACCTCCATGCTGGAAGGTTCCGTTGAAATAATTCACAAACTGATTATAATTGTTCGGGTATACATAGTACACATCTTCCTTAGCAAATACAAAAGTAGAACTTACGTGAAGTTTAGGAAGTTGGGCATCATGCGGATTTTTAATAACAAAAGAATCTTTGTCCACATAATTTAAATTCTTCCCTTGTTTATAGCGCAGGTTGGTATTGGTATTTCTATCTCCCACTATTTTACTCGGTTTCTTCACGCGTATGGTCCCGTGATCTGTGGTAATAATAACTCTGACATTTCGCTGAGATAACCATTTTAAGGCTTCTAGCAATGGAGAATGTTCAAACCAGGATAAGGTTAATGAACGGTATGCTGCATCATCATTAGCCAGCTCTCGAATCATCGCCATATCTGTCCGGGCATGAGAAAGCATATCGACGAAGTTATAGACTAATACATTGAGATCATTCTGCATCATATTACTCAGATTTTCCAATACATCTTTACCTTGATCTAAGGTGAGGACTTTGGTATATGAGTGTTTGATTTCTCGGCGGTATAAGCGTTTTTCCTGATCGGCAAGGAAGACATCTTCGTATAAGTTTTTGCCTCCCTCATCTTCATCATTCTGCCATTGCTTTGGAAATCTTTTCTCCATTTCTAAGGGGGTTAACCCCGAGAATATGGCATTTCGAGCATATTGAGTTGCTGTAGGCAGGATACTATAATAAGTAGATTCTTCTTCTAAACGGAAATAATCTGTAATCACTTCATTGATAATCTTCCATTGATCATAGCGGAGGTTATCAATTAAAAAGAAAAATGTCGGTCGATCTTCTTTTAAGCCTGGAAAGACTTTCTTTTTAAAAAGTTGATGAGAGAGGGTCGGTCCTTCTTCGGGATTTTTCATCCACTTGATATAGTTATTTTCTATAAATTTAAAGAACTGTGTATTCGCATCAGATTTTTGCATGGTTAAGATTTCATGCATCCCCGCATCTTCCAATTTCTCTAAGGAAAGCTCCCAATAGATTAATTTTTTATATACATCTGCCCATTGTTCGAAGTCCAGGTTATCATTCAGCACCATGCCTAAGCTGCGGAAATCTTGCTGATAAGCCATAGAGGTCTTTTCGGAAACAAGGCGTTTGTTTTCAGTTAATTTTTTTATTGTTAAAAGAATCTGTTTTGGGTTAACGGGCTTAATCAGGTAATCGTCAATTTTAGAGCCAATGGCATCTTCCATCAGATGTTCTTCTTCATTTTTAGTGACAAGGACAGTAGGGATGGTTGGATTTATTGATTTTAAAATAGCTAAAGTTTCCAATCCGGTTAATCCAGGCATATTTTCATCTAGAAAAACAAGATCGAAAAGTCCGTTTTTGAATGCATCTACGGCATCGTTACCATTATTAACGGTTTTAACTTTATATCCACGTTCTTCAAGTAATAAAATATGAGGTTTTAGGAAGTCGATTTCATCATCGGCCCAAAGTATATGAGTTTTTTGCATCTGAATTGCTGAATTAGAGTTTGAAGAATTTTCGGAAATGTGCTTATTTTTTGCATTTTAAACAGGCAAATTAAGATTAAATTTGAAAATACCTTCCTGAATTTATCCTAACTTATAGAAAAAAGCGTTTTATCCTGTTATTTTTAACATTTATTAACGAGTATGTGCTTATCTTTGTCTCGGTATAGTCAAGTTTAATAACAGAACAATTTAAATACGGGTCTGTTTTAAGGATGATAATTAAAGATAAAAATAAATATATTAGGTGAGTAAGAGAAAAATATTTAATGATCCTGTGTACGGTTTTGTGTCGATTCCGTCGGGGTTTATATTTGATCTTATTAACCACGCCTATTTTCAGCGACTCCGATATATTAAGCAGGTGAGTATGACACACTTGGTCTATCCAGGTGCTTTACATACACGCTTTCAGCATGCTATCGGGGCGATGCATTTAATGCATTTGGCATTAGAAACATTAAAAGCTAAGCAGATTGAGATCTCTGCAGAGGAGGAGGAAGCTGCTTTGGCGGCAATTTTGTTACATGACATTGGGCATGGACCATTTTCCCACTCTTTGGAACATACCATTATTGAAGGGGTTTCACATGAGCTTTTATCGTCTTTATTAATGGATAAGTTAAATGCGGAATTTGGCGGTAAGTTAACTATTGCCATTCAAATTTTTAATAATAAATACCCTAGGAAGTTTTTTCATCAACTGGTTTCCAGTCAGCTGGATACCGATCGTATGGATTATTTAAATCGGGACAGCTTTTATACTGGAGTATCCGAAGGCGTAATCTCTTACGACCGAATTATTGC
>DAIQRP010000071.1:0-7541 GCA_036786125.1 Sphingobacterium sp. | reverse complement strand
AGCTTGTGGTAGAAGAAAAGGGAATTTATTCTATAGAGAAGTTTTTAATGGCGCGTCGATTGATGTACTGGCAAGTATATCTGCATAAAACGGTGGTCGGAGCGGAGCAGATTTTAATTAAAATATTGGAGCGAGCGAAATACTTAGCCGCAACAGGGCATCAGATGTTTGCTACGCCTGCCTTAGCTCATTTTTTGCAACATAAGATAAATGCGGGGAACTTTCTCGAAGAGGAGGATCACCTGGCTTGGTTTACGCGTCTGGATGATACCGATATTATGTCGGCGATCAAGACTTGGACATCCCATCCGGATTATATCCTGAGTATGTTATGTACGCGTTTAATGAAGCGGGATTTATATCGCTCCAGATTGCAAAATACAGAAATTTCTGCCGAAGTAAAAGCGGAAATTGAAGCCAGTATATGCAGGTATTATAAAATAGATACTTCCGATTTGTCTTATTTTATACACCCGATTATCATACAGAATTCTGCTTATAATAAGGAGCAAGATCCGATTATGATATTAATGAAAAACGGTGAAGTTAAGGATTTTATGTCGGCAGTAGATGTGACAAATACCAGTGCTCTAGAACAGAAAGTCACTAAATTTGGGATTTCTTATCCCAAAGAGATTGGTTTTTTTAGATTCTAGAAAAGTAAATGAATAATAATAAATAAAATAATTTAGATTTGTACATGCAATTTTCTGCAAGCCAAATAGCGACATTACTAAACGGAACCGTTGAAGGGAATCCTGATATTGAGGTAAATCAATTAGCAAAAATTGAAGAGGCTAAGGAGGGGGAGTTATCTTTTTTATCAAACCCCAAATACGAACATTATATCTATACAACACAAGCATCTATTGTGATTATTAATGAAGACTTGGAAATTACAAGTCCGATTCATTCTACCGTAATACGTGTGAAAAATGCCTATTCGGCATTTACTAGTTTGTTAAATGTATATAGTCAAATAAAATTAGACCGTTCCGGCATAGAGCAACCCTCTTATATTTCGGAATCGGCTACTGTTGGAGAGAATCCTTATATCGGAGCCTTTGCTTATATCGGCAAAGATGTGGTGTTAGGGAATAATGTAAAAATCTATCCGCAGGTTTATATCGGGGATAATGTACAGATTGGAGACAATAGTACGATATTCCCAGGAGTAAAAATATACCACGACTGTGTCTTAGGTAAAAATATTATTATACACTCTGGTTCAGTGATAGGATCGGATGGATTTGGATTTGCTCCTCAAGAAGATGGATCTTATGCTAAAATCCCTCAAATCGGTCATGTGATTTTAGAGGATAATATTGAAATTGGAGCAAATACGGTTGTTGACCGTGCTACGATGGGTGCTACAGTCTTACATACAGGGGTGAAATTGGATAATTTAATTCAGATTGCTCATAATGTAGATATTGGTAAAAATTCCGTTATTGCTGCTCAGACAGGGATTTCTGGAAGCACGAAGATTGGTGAAAATGTAGTGCTTGGAGGACAGGTGGGCGTGGTTGGACATATTCAGATTGCCGATCGGACTCAGGTTCAGGCTCAATCGGGAATTAATCGTAGTATTAAAGAGACGGATAAGAAATTTGGAGGAAGTCCGGCAATGTCTTATCAAAGTGAATTACGATCGCAAGTTGTATATACACGTCTTCCAGAATTAGAAAGAAGAATCGCTCAATTAGAGCAATTATTAGCTAAAAAAGAAGATTTAAAATAGAAGATATGGGGAAACCTTTACGCTAAAAAAATATGTTAGAAATGAATGTAAAACAAAGAACCATCAAGTCAGAGGTTTCGTTCTCAGGTGTTGGATTACATACGGGAAAACAAGTTAATATCACTGTTAAACCTGCTGAGGATAATCATTGGTTTAAATTTAAAAGAGTTGATCTTGAAGGGGAGCCAATTGTAGAAGTTGATGCAGATAATGTAACGGATACTTCTCGCGGAACGACGATTTCACAAAATGGGGCAAGTGTATCTACTATTGAGCATTTAATGGCGGCATTAGTAGGATTACAGATTGATAATGTATTAATTGAAATTGATGGACCTGAAGTTCCTATTATGGACGGAAGCTCGGCAATTTTTATCGATATCTTTAATAAAGTAGGTTTTGTAGATCAAGATTCAGACCGCGATTATTATGAGATTTCATCTAATATTCATTACTCAGAAACCGATCGTAAAGTAGAGATTATGGCGATGCCTTTAGATGGCTACCGCTTTACTTGTATGATTGATTTTAATTCTCCAGTATTAGGTTCTCAACATGCTGCAATTAGTAATATTGAAGAGTTTGAGAAAGAGATTTCTTCATCTAGAACTTTCTGTTTCCTACATGAGCTGGAAAGTTTATTGGATAATGGATTAATCCGAGGTGGAGATTTAAGCAATGCGATTGTTATTGTCGACCGTGAGGTTAAAAATGAAGAATTACAGAAATTAGCTCATTTATTTAACCGCGATGATATTTCAGTCGCAAAAGAAGGCATCTTAAACAATATTGAATTAAGATACCAAAATGAACCGGCTCGTCATAAGTTATTAGATATGATGGGAGATTTAGCTTTAGTAGGAAGACCTTTAAAGGCTCATATTATGGCTGCACGTCCGGGGCATGCTGCTAACGTGGCTTTTGCGAAGAAAATTAAAGAGCAAATTCGACGCGATAAAAAGCAAAAAAAAGTTAAAATTTACGATGTAAATGCTAAACCGGTATATGATACCGTTCAGATAATGAAAATCTTACCACACCGTCAACCGATGTTAATGGTCGATAAGATTTTAGAATTAACGGAAAATCATGTGGTAGGCTTGAAAAATGTAACCATGAATGAAGATTTATTTATGGGGCATTTCCCAGGGTCACCCATCTTTCCAGGCGTTCTTCAAATCGAAGCAATGGCACAAACAGGAGGGATTTTAGTATTAAATACCGTACCAGATCCTGAAAACTGGTTAACCTTATTCTTAAAAATTGAGAATGCAAGGTTTAAAAATCAGGTATCCCCAGGGGATACAGTTATATTCCGTTGTGATTTGTTAGAGCCTATCCGTCGTGGTATCGCTAAAATGAAGGGGGTCGCAATGGTAGGAGAGAAAATTGTTAGCGAAGCTGAGTTAATGGCTCAGATCGTAAAAGTAAAAGGTCTATAATAAATAAAATGATACAGCCATTAGCTTATATACATCCAGAAGCAAAAATAGCTCAGAATGTAGTTATTGAACCGTTTGCTACAATCCATAAAGATGTTGTAATTGGAGAGGGGACTTGGATTGGTTCTAACGTGACAATTATGGATGGAGCACGTATAGGGAAAAATTGCAAAATTTACCCTGGGGCAGTGATATCTGGAGAACCTCAAGATTTAAAATTTGAGGGTGAAATTACTACCGCTGAAATTGGAGATAATACCACCATTAGAGAGTGTGTTACCATCAATAGAGGAACAAAAGATCGTTATAAAACCGTAGTCGGTAAAAACTGTTTAATTCAAGCGTACAGCCATATTGCACACGATTGTTTCGTCGGAGATAACTGTATCTTCTCAAATAGTAGTACTTTAGCCGGACATATCACGGTAGGTGACTATGTGGTGCTTGCAGGTATGGTTGCCGTACATCAATTCTGTACCATTGGTTCCCATGCATTTGTAGCCGGAGGAAGTTTAGTCCGTAAGGATGTACCTCCATTTATTAAAGCTGCAAGAGAGCCTATTGCTTATGCCGGCATTAATTCTGTAGGTCTACGTCGTCGTGGATTTACTTCCGAGCAGATCAATGAGGTTCAAAATATCTATCGTGTATTATTTATTCAAAATAGTAACCTGTCTAAAGCTATCGATATTATTGAAGCTGAATTTGAAGCGACAGAGGTGCGGGATGAAATTTTAACCTTTATTCGCAATTCCAACCGTGGAATCGTCAAAGGATTTACGCAAGGGAAATCTAGTATCTAAATAAAAGGAGTCGGTTTGAAAATTGAACTGCAAAATATAGGACGTAGGTTTAACAAAGAATGGATTTTTAGACAGGTAGATTATACCTTCGAATCCGGAAAGAGTTATGCTATTTTAGGTCCTAATGGTTCAGGAAAATCGACCTTGCTAAAAGTTTTATGTGGTAATTTAACGCCCTCCGCGGGAACAATTACCTATATGGATAATTTAACAACCATAGCTGTAGAAGAGATCTTCTCCCATACAGCTATGGCAACTCCATATGTAGAACTCATCGAAGAATTCACACTCCGTGAACATATTCAATTCCATTTTAAATTTAAGGCTTACCTGCCAGGTTATAATGAAGAGCGTATAATTGAATTACTGGGGCTTTCTGCATCCATCGATAAACAGATTCGACATTTCTCTTCCGGCATGAAACAACGGGTGAAATTAGTGCTCGCCTGCTGCTCCGATAATAAACTGGTCTTCTTGGATGAGCCGACAAGTAACCTCGATCTAGAGGGTGAAAGTTGGTATTTATCCTTAATAGAAAAAACAAAAACCCCTGATCGACTGTTTATTATATGTTCCAATCAACCTAAAGAATATTCTTTTTGTGATGAGCAGTTCCATGTTTTTGATTTTAAAAAGTAATTTTATTCCGAAGGTTGTATAAAGGATAATTTTTTGTATTTTTGTCCTTCTAAAAATAACCTTAGAATATAGTTATGGCAAAAGCATCAGACGTAAAATCAGGAAATATATTAAGATTTAATGGTGATTTAGTATCGGTAGAAGAGTTTATCCACCGTACACCAGGTAACTTACGCGCATTCTACCAAGCTAAAATGCGTAATATTAAAACAGGGAAATTAGTAGAATACCGTTTCCGCGTGGACGAAGCCGTAGATATTGCACGTGTGGAAACAAATGATTATCAATATTTATACGAAGATGGAGAATTCTTCGTTGTTATGGATAATGAGTCTTATGAGCAGTTTAATATTCCAAAAGGATTGTTCGGCAACTCGGCACGGTTCTTGAAAGAAGGGATGTCTGTAATTGTTGCATTTGAATCTGATGAGCCTATTATGGGTTCGGCTCCGAAGAATGTGGAATTAGAAATTACATACACAGAGCCAGCAGTAAAAGGAGATACTTCTACCAATGCATTAAAAAGTGCGACTGTAGAAACAGGTGTAGAAATTAAAGTGCCTCTTTTTATCAATTTAGGTGATAAAGTAAAAATAGATACCGCAACAGGTGATTACTTGGAGCGTGTAAAATAATAAAGATTTTAGGTTTAGGTTGATTATTCGGTCTTGTTAGCTCTCCGCTACAAGGCCGTTTTTTTTTTAACTGATATAATTTTTTACATATGTTGCTGGATAAACATAGTCTTCGAGAGACCTTCAAACAGAAAAGAAAGCTGCTTTCAGCCGCAGAGCTCCTGGAATTTAATCATAAATTATTTGAGCAGCTTATGTCAGTCGATCTGTCATTTGTGAAATTTTGTCATATCTTTCTGCCTATTAAAAAATTTAATGAACCTGATACTTTTGCTTGGATCCGCTATTTTAAACTTAAATACCCAGGCTTACAATTTGTGATTAGCCGATCGAATCCAGCTGATTTTAGCTTAACTCATCACCTGTTTGAAGGAGCGGATACATTAATCGACTCCGCCTGGGGAATTCCTGAGCCTCCAGCGACGGCGGCTGAAATTAACGTAGAGCAGATAGATTTTGTATTTGTACCTTTACTAATCTGCGATAGCTATGGAAATCGGGTAGGTTATGGGAAAGGCTTTTATGATCGATTTCTCGGGACTTGTAGAGCGGCTGTACCCAAGGTTGGAATTTCTATTTTTGAGCCTGTAGAAGGACGTATTGATACGCATCCATTTGATATTCCTTTAGATGCTTGTATTACCCCGACAGCCTGTTATGAATTTTGGGATAAACATTAAAAACAGCTGGAATAAGACTACCCCAGCTGTCTGATATTAATATAAAATTCTGAATTTTATAGTATTGTCAATACGTTTTAATTCTTTGATTAAGTCTTTTTCATATTCATCACTTAGATCGGTTACTGCATAGCCAATATCCCCTTTGGTCATTAAAAATTGAGCTACAATATTAATGTTGTTTGTGGCATATACATGATTAATTTGTGCCATAATACCGGGTACATTTTTATGAATATGTAATAAGCGGTGTGCCTTTTGAATTTTTGGAAGAATCATATTGGGGAAGTTTCGACTTTGGTCGGTATCTCCATTATTTATAAAATCTGCCATACGACGAGGGATATACTCCGCATTTCTGCTTTTTTCCTTTTTATCGTCGAACAGTACGATTCCTTTTTCATTACAAATCGTCTTATTGATGGCATCCTTTGCATTTCCTAAAAAACCAATGGTTTTTAACTTATCGGCACGTTGCAATTGCTCATCCGATAATACGATATCTTTTCCTAAGAGCAGCATACCTACATCTTTGGTATATTTCTCTTCAAAGGAAGCTTTAGTCCGCACGGAAAAACCATCTCTTTTTAGGATATGAGCTGCAATTTCTGGAACATCTCCAACAATTAGGCAAAGAATTCTATTTTTAGGGTATGAAATTGCTCGAGGCAGATCATTGACATATAGAAACTCATCGAAACTGGGGGTAATAAAATCCGCTTTCTCCGTGACCGATTTGCGTTCAATATTTTCTGTAAAAGCGAAGAATTTTTCAATTAAGCCCGATTCTTTTAATTGAAAATCTGAATACCCATCTCCGATACCAAAAATTCGTCCTTGAATTTGCAGTTCTTTTAACAGTTTAACTTTTCCGCCTTCATCAGAAAGCGGATTGCTTTCATCGTAACCAATAATATTTCCGGCTTCATCAAAGCGAAAAGTATTGGCGTAGATATTTTCTGTTTTAATATGGTAAGGGGTAACAACTGGGGTGATAAATTCTTTGAATCCTCCGGAGACAATCCAGGCAGTATCTGCATTTTTTTTAAAGAATTCACGATTTCTATTGAAGGAGGTAGAAACTTTCTTTTTTAGGTGGCTTACGAGTTTGTTGAGGTGTTCCCGATTGGCTTGTAATAATTGCACACGACCTGTTAACGCTTCTCGAAAGGATAACTTGCCTTCCATAGCCAAATTAGTATAGCGTTCAATTTCGTGATAGATAGCATCCTTATCGGGGTGATTTTCTAAGGATATCTTTGCTAATTCATCCAAGGCTTCTACTTGGGTGAAGGTGCTATCAAAATCAATGATGTAATAGTTCTTCACAGGTTTAATTTATTTATGTTGATTGTAACTAAGTGATATTTCTTCTATCGTTTGACTTAACGGCTTAAATCTAAATTGAGTTAGGGCCACGATTTTATCATTGGAATAGGCTAACTTTTTAGAGGCTGACTGGGCTGTCTCAGCTGTTAAGGCAGGTTTTGAATTGGTGAAAAAAGCCTGTACCGCGGCTGCCTTTGCAGCCCACTTTAGTATTTGGGGGCTTGCTTTAATATAAGGAGCGGGTTTTTGAAATTGATCTGCTAAAGCGGTTA
>DAIQRP010000070.1:0-13625 GCA_036786125.1 Sphingobacterium sp. | reverse complement strand
ATTTAGGCTGAATATTTTATATCAGCCCAACTCTTTTGATGTCTTAAGTTGGACTTTAGCCTATTATTTTATTATTCAATATTTACAACAAAAAAAGCCGAAATACTTATATTTTATGGCTATAGCTTTTGCTATAGGTTTCTTGAATAAATATAATATTTCATTTTTACTCTTGGGTTTAATTCCGGCAGTCCTATTGACAAAGGAAAGGGAACTGCTATGGAATAGACATTTCTATTATTGTATAGGATTAGCTTTCCTTATAATATCGCCTAATTTAATCTGGCAGTTGAAGCATGATTTTCCGGTGGTCAGTCATTTTAAGGAACTTTCAGAAACCCAACTTGTACATGTCAGTAGATGGAGTTTTATATATGCTCAAACCTTATTTTTTCCTTTTACTTATCTGGTTATCCTCATGGGATGGATCGCCTTAATAAGCTCCAGGAAATGGGAAAAGTATAGATTATTCTTTTGGTCTTTCTGTTTTACCTTAGCCATATTTTTACTATTCAAAGCCAAAGATTATTATGCCATAGGAATCTACCCGATTTATTTTGCATTTGGTGCTGTCTATATATCTCAATTGCTGGACAATAAAGTCGGTCGCTTTCTCAAACCCCTATTAATAGGGGCGACTGTACTGATCTTTATTTCCTTTTATGATATCTCATATCCAAATCGAAGTCCTGAATATATCAAAAATAACCCCGATGCATATCGAAAATATAATATGTTACGATGGGAGGATGGAAAGCAGTATACATTACCTCAAGATTATGCGGATATGCTGGGCTGGAAAGAATTAGCTCGAAAAGTGGATAGTCTGTATAGCTTATCTCCAAATCCGAAAAAGACCTTGGTTTTATGTGATAATTATGGACAGGCTGGAGCTATCAATTACTATACGAAACAGGCTATTCAAGCGGTATCTTTTAATGACGATTATATCAATTGGTTTAATTTAAGTATGCCATATATGCATTTAATACGCGTTAAAAATGCGTGGGAAAGTGCTGCTGAAGTCCAAGAGACGGCTCCATTTTTTGAGCATTATGCCGTTGCAGATTCCATTACCCATCCATATGCTCGAGAACGTGGAACGACTATATTTACCTTTAATACGGCTAAAATAGATATCAACAAACGTATACAAGACGAAATTCGAAGCAGTAAAAAATAAATCTATACCCCAATTAATAAATGCCTATGAACTATGTGATTTCTCTTATTCTAATGCTTTCTATAGCTATTTCCGCACAGGCGCAGTTTGAAGTGAGTGCGTCTAAATCCTGGAGCCGTTATCCACCCGAAATTCAAAAAGGGGGCTTTGGATTAAATCAAAGTAAAATTGTTCAGATGGATGATACTGCGGAAGAAGAAGAGGTCTTTCTCTTTACGGCAGATCAGGGACACTATCCATATTTTGATTTATTTAGATGTTATTATGCAATTGTCGGTTATTACTCTAAAGAGGTGAAATATATATCCGATATCATTCTTTCCGATAGCCGCGAACTTCTATTAGAAGATCGGAATAAAGATGGCATCTATGAATTATATCGTAGATACATAAAAGATGGTCAGTTTACCGTCGATGAAGAAGGCAATAATCTCAAAGCAGAATGGCGATATGATCGCATAGAATGGAAATAAAAAAACTTATGATAAAATATATATCCCTGATTTTAATATCCCTGATTGGACTAAACGAATTAAAGGCACAGAAAAAGATTAAAGCTATGATTGCTACAGGGCAGGATGGCAATCATTGGTGGAAGGGAAGTTCGGATGCTGTACAACAGATTTTGGAACATTCTAATCTATTTTCTGTAGATATAAAAGTCAGTCCGGCAATGGATGAAGATATCAGTAGCTTTAACCCGGATTTTAAAAATTATGATGTAGTCATCATAATTTATGGCGGAAAGACCTGGGCTCCGCAGACCCGAAAAAATTTAGAAAATTTCGTACATAATGGAGGGGGATTGCTGATTATTCATTCCTCAATTGTTCCTATGGCAGACTGGCCTGAATACAATAAAATGACCGGATTGGGAGCTTGGGATGGACGTAATGAGAAATCGGGACCTTTCGTGTATTGGAAGAATGACCGTTTTGTATACGATTATAGCCCCGGGGCTGCTGGACATCATGCTCTTCAAAGACCGTATACTGTCGTACATAGAAATATAGAACATCCGATTACCAAGGGATTGCCTCCGGTCTGGGAGCATTTTAAAGATGAGTTATATTCGAAGTTACGGGGACCAGCAGAACATATGGAAATCCTAGCCACGACTTATGATGCCAAAGAGCTAAATGGCTCAGGAAGAGATGAGCCGATTATGTGGACCGTAGGCTATGGACAAGGAAAGGTATTTGCTACGGTAATGGGACATGTTGGAAATGATCCGAATCTGCGCTATGCTATGGAATGTACCGGTTTTCAGGTCATGCTATTACGTGCTGCAGAATGGGTAGCAACGGGACAGGTCAAGCAGGAAGTTCCTAAAGACTTTCCTTCGGAAGGAGTTATTACACTTAGAAAAGGCTTTAAAGCACCATTTAACGCGAAATAGAAATGAAAATCAGATATCAAATAGGCTTAAGTATAGGCATGCTCTTGGGCTTAAGTACAGGTCTTCATGCGCAACATCTATATGCTAAAGATGCAAAACTGCAGGCTGATATCCTACATTCCGGGATAGTACATGCGCCTTTGCGATTGGATGATTCGCTTTCTTTAGAAACTGCAGGACTGCGGAAACCGCTGTTAAAAAGCAGAGCTTTAAGTTCGGATTTTAACAGGTGGACCTCAGAAGGAGTGGGGCAGATTCAATTTTCTAAAGCAATCGATCCGGAAGGTACTATGCTGCTGACTCTGCCTACAAAGCGTGATTCCTGGGCTCCAGGAGCTGCAGCAGATGGAGATTATGCAAATTATGGCGGAGCTTCGGCTGTATTAACAGTTGATCGGGAAGATTGGCAAGCATATAACCGTATTTTTTATCAAATCTACCCGGATTGTGAGGGCTCCAGAAATGTGCATCTCAATCTCTATTATAGCAATGATGGAACAGTTAAAATTCCAGATGAATACCATCGGGAGGGAACACATGAAATTAATTTAATAAACAAACAATGGAATCAGGGCTATATAGAAATTTCAGAACTGCCTAGAGATGCTATTCATAAAATTGCTTTTGGAGTTCCGGGATTTGGTCGAGATCGAACGACCGGAGATTCATTGAAATTTTATATTAAAGGGTTAGAATTACAGCAGATTGCCGATCCGGAGGTGATGCATGGATGGGTTCCTGCGGAAAATCGACTGGCTTACTCCAGCAGTGGTTATGCGCGCGATGGACAGAAGACAGCGATTGCTCCAAAAGCCCTGCAAGGGCATGCTTTTCAGTTAATTCGGCTGTCAGATGGAAACGTAGCATTTGAGGGGAAGGCTAAGGCTGTGCAGTCTTCAATAGGGGAGTTTGCAGAGCTTGATTTTTCCGATTTTCAGGAAAATGGTACCTTCCGAATAGACTTTAATGGACAGCAGACGGCAAGTTTTGAAATAGGAACGGATATATGGGAAAATTCCGTCTGGCGTGTACTAAATTTTATTTTTTGTGAGCGCTGCGGTTATCCGGTACCGGGGAAGCATGGCAGCTGTCATGGAGATATTATAGCTGAACATAAAGGGCTGAAGCTGGCTTATCAGGGAGGCTGGCATGATGCAGGAGATCTGTCCCAGCAGTCGCTACAGACCGCAGATGTGACCTTTGCCTTATTGGAAATGGCCAATAAAACCAAAAGCTCCAACGCGGCGCTATCGCTGCGTTTGCAGGAGGAAGCCGAATGGGGCATAGACTTTATATTAAAAACCCGCTTTGGAGATGGATATCGTGCAAGTAGTGCTGGCATAGTTATCTGGACGGATGGATTAATCGGGAATATGGATGATATGAAAGCGCGTGTTCATAACAGTCCCTTTGATAACTTTCTATATGCCGGATATGAAGCCTTTGCTGCGGCTTCCTTAAGCCGCGACCCCATGTTAATCTCATACCTGGAAAAAATCGCTAAGGAGGATTTTAAATTTGCCTTACAGAAATTTGAAGAGACGGGATATGACCATTTTCCGATCTTTTGGGAACATAGTTATAATACCTCCCAAAGCCAATTTATGGCGACAGCTTCCTGGGCAGCTTCCCAATTGTATCAATTGACCAAGGATCCCTATTATGCCGAAAAAGCAGCTGAATTTATCCAATATACCTTAGCCTGTCAGCGCGTGGAACCTTTGAAGGATAAGGATAAGATCTCCGGATTTTTCTATAGAGATCGGTCGCATCAGACTATTGTCCATTTTAACCATCAATCCCGTGATCAGATATATGCTCAAGCTTTAATTGCCTTATGTGAAACTCAGGCTGAACATCGAGATTTTGGAAGCTGGCATCAGGCGATTCAACGTTATGGGAAGTATCTCAAAGATATCGCGCAGTATACCTATCCCTATGGCATGTTACCCTCAGGAGTCTATGGTATTCATGAGGCACAGGATTCCTTAAGTTTTCATCGGCAGCATTTATTTCCCGGAAAAGATGCATTAACCGATTATACCAGACAACTTCAAGCGGGGTTGCAGTTGGATGATACGCATTATTTAAAGCGTTTTCCGGTATGGTTTTCATTCCGCGGGAATGCGGCGATTCATCTGGCGACCGGAAAGGCAGCAGCCCTGACCGGAAAGTATCTGAAAGATGAACAGTTAAAGCAGATTGGGCAAGAACAATTATATTGGATTGTCGGCAAAAATCCATTTTCCCAATCTTTAATCTATGGGGAGGGTGCTAATTATGCCCAACAGTATTGCCCCTTGCCAGGAGAGATGGTAGGTGAAATTCCCGTAGGAATTCAAACGAAATTAAATGAAGATCTGCCTTATTGGCCTCAGGCGAATAACGCAACCTATAAGGAAGTATGGATGACTTCGGCCGGAAAATGGTTGTCGCTGGTCGCTGAATATTAAGATGCTTATTAAAATTATATATGATGAAAAGATGGATACAGATTTCTCTGCTATGGCTGGCTTTTTTTATACCCAGCGCGCATGCCGTACAACCGGCATTTAAAATACTGCTGCTGACGGAACGCGGTGGTCAACATGGCCCTTTTACAGATCAAGCGATCAAATGGTTGGAGCAGGAAGCTCAGACCCAAAATTTTGAATGGATAGAACTCCATAATACCCAATTGATAAATGCGGAGTTGCTCGAACAAATCCAATTAATTATTCAACTGGATTATCCACCTTATACCTTCACTCCAGAAGCTGAGGCTGCTTTTGTCGACTATATAGAACAGGGAAAAGGCGGATGGATAGGCTTCCATCATGCGACCTTATTGGGCGAATTTGATGGTTACCCGATGTGGAATTGGTTTTCGAACTTTATGGGCGGAATTCGGTTTAAAAACTATATCGCGGAGAAAGCTTCCGCTACGGTTTATGTGGAGGATCAAGAGCATCCCGTGATGAAAGGTGTGAATAGCTCTTTCTTAATACCGGATGATGAATGGTATACTTTTGATAAAAATCCGCGCGATCAGGTGCATGTTATCGCACATGTCGATGAATCTACCTATCAGCCTGATTCAGCTATAAAAATGGGAGACCATCCGGTGATCTGGACTAACTTGCAGATGAAAGCTAAAAATGTATATTTCTTATTTGGCCATTCAGCCTCCTTATTTACTTCATCAGATTTTAAACGCATGTTTTCGAATGCAATTTCTTGGGCATCTGAAAAATCTAACTAGCTGAATTATAGTGTTAAAAAAATAATTTTATGCTTTATTTTTTGCCATTATTTGTATATTAAGGGATTCCAATTATTAGCCTATGAAATTCCGTTTAAAAATAGCGCTCTACAGTACAGCAATCTGTATCAGCAGTAATTATACACATCAGTTGTATGCTCAGCAGCAAACTGCATATTTTAAAGATGTGACAGATAGCCATTTTCCGCTAGATGCTAAAACACATGCTTTGGATATAGTATTGATTGATGTAGATGGAGATGGGGATTTGGATATGGTGCTGGCTTTGGAATCTGAACCCAACCGCTTATACCTAAATGATGGGCAAGGAAAGTTTACATGGAAGAAAGGTGCTTTTGTGAATAAAAACCACGATACAGAACATGTTCGTGCGGCAGATTTTAATCAGGATGGTTTTTTAGATTTGATCTTTGTTGCCGAGGATGACCAGCATCATGAATATTACTTAGGCCGTGGAGATGGTACATTCCAAGATGTTTCCGAACGCCTATTGGGGAAGAGTGAAGCCAATGGCTTAGATATTGCCGATGTTAATGGAGATGGGCTAATAGATATTGTTATCGGTAATTCCGGAGATAAACCTCAGAATTTCTTATGGATTAATGATCCCCAAAGGCCCGGATACTTTATAGACTATACGCAGCAGTCTCTTCCGCCGTTTGCTGATCAGACACAATCGGTCAAATTAATAGATCTTGATGGAGATGGACATGTGGATATGGTATTGGGCAATGAACTTCCGCCAAATCGCTTGCTATTTAACGATGGACAAGGGAATTTTATCGAAGATGCCACAGGGCTACCTCAAGATATTCCTTTACATACCCGAGAAGTTATTGCTTTCGATGCAAATGGAGATGGTAAGATCGATTTACTATTTGCTAATTTAACAAATAATGGCGGACAATGGGATAAAGACCCTCGGGCACGTTTATATATCAATCAGGGCAATCGCCAGTTTGTCGATGAAACGGAATTACGCATGCCTGAACAACTGTTCTCCACCTATGCCGCCACCGCTATAGACTTCGACCATGATGGTCATATCGATATTATTTTAAGTGCCATAAAAACTCCCCCCTTTGAAGAGATGCAGGTGCAGGCCTTGCGAAATAATGGCTCTGGCATCTTTAGTTTAGTAACCGATGAAGTGATTCCTGAAGTTACCAGAGGTAGAAGTTGGGGTATCGCTGTCGGCGATCTCAATGGAGATGGTATAGATGACATGGTCATTGGAGCTTGGGGAGGGCAGGTACGCCTCTTATTTGGACAGCCCCTAAGACAGCCCTAAAGACAGCCCTTAAAATAAGGGCCTTCTCTGTATAGCTCCGCTCGATTTTCCTATAATTGAGTTTTCTGTTCTCGTCTTTCAAATTTTATTTCCTACACTTCAATTTTGATTTTGGTAGGTTCAGTTATTTTCTCATTAAGATATAGAAGGATTCAAAATACTTTTGCAGCATTAATTAGGTAAAGTATTATATCATGAATCATTTCGAACAAAAAAAGCAACGACTATTGGTTTTGTCTGTTATGCTAATCTCAGTCTTTTTTACGCAATGTAAAGGAAAGGCGGAGCAGCAGCAGGAAGGAGCAAATCAAACTGTTCAAGCCGAGGTTATAGAAATCAGTGCAGAAAATACTCTTGTAGAACAATCATATCCTGCCAGTATTGAAGGGAAGATAAATGTAGAAATAAGACCGCAGGTAAGTGGGTATATCGATCAGATATTTGTCGATGAAGGGCAATATGTCAAAGCTGGACAGCCCTTATTTCAAATTAATTCCAGTGTATTTAAAGAACAACGAAATGCGGCAGCTGCGGCATTGGAGGTTTCTAAATCCCAATTGAACTCCGCAAAATTAGATTTAGAGAAATATGAATTGCTTTCAGAAAAGAAAGTAGTGACGGATTTCCAGTATAAAAAAGCTAGAGCAAGTTACGAAAGTGCGAAGGCTGCAGTCAAACTGCAAGAAGCAGAATTGGGCTCGGCACAAGTTAACCTTGGATTTACAAGCATTAAAGCACCTTCGAATGGATATATCGGTCGAATTCCAAAAAGACTCGGAACCTTGGTAAGTGCTACGGACGAGCAGCCTATAACTACCTTTACGCAGGTGGATGAGGTATTTGTCTATTTTTCTATTCCAGAA
Source organism: Sphingobacterium sp. (assembly GCA_036786125.1). Lineage (GTDB taxonomy): Bacteria > Bacteroidota > Bacteroidia > Sphingobacteriales > Sphingobacteriaceae > Sphingobacterium. The sequence goes on along the minus strand of DAIQRP010000070.1, from coordinate 5,627 downwards.
ACAGAAATCCTAAATATCAATGAAAGTATAGCCGGAAAGAGCTTAGCAGATAAGTTGAAATCTTTTCAGCATATCGATTTGCAGCTAGCAAATGGAAAATTATATACACATCGTGGAAAGATTGATATGATGGATGGGCAGTTTGATAAAAATACAGGCTCCGTCTTACTTCGTGCTTCATTTGCTAATCCGGAACATCTACTGAGATCCGGTAATACGGGGAAAGTCATTTTAAAGATGGAAAGCAAAGGTATCTTTAAAATTCCGGTATTAGCGACCTATGAGTTGCAGGATAAAATTTTTGTTGGAAAGCTTGATGCTAAAAATCAAGTGCAACGCATGCAATTAAGAGACTACCTAAAATCGGGTGATTATTATATCGTGAAGTCGGGATTTGAAGAGGGAGATAGAATTATTGCTAAAGAGCTAGGAAGTATTCCTGAAAATTCAATTATAGCTTCAAAAAAGGCTAATTAAGAAAATTATCATGTTAAATAAAATTATAAAGAGACCCGTTCTAGCAACGGTAATCTCTATTATTATCGTGTTATTAGGGCTGGTTGGACTCCAACGAATTCCCATGACACAATTCCCTGAAATTGCTCCGCCTACGGTTTATGTATATGGAGTCTATCCGGGAGGAAATGCGCAGTCAGTGATTCGCTCGGTAATTACTCCTTTGGAGGAGGCAATTAATGGGGTGGAAAATATGCAATATATCACTTCCACCTCCTCAAATGATGGTTCCTTTTCCATCACTATTATTTTTAAGCAGGATGTCGATCCGGATCAGGCAGCAGTAAATGTGCAGAATAGAGTTGCTCAGGCTAATGCTCAACTTCCCGAAGAGGTTATTCGCTTAGGGGTTAATACGACTAAGCAGCAGACGAGTAATTTAATGTTGGTGAATGTGGTAAGTTCCTTTCCAGATAGATATGATGAGGCATTTTTGCAAAACTTCGCCAAGATTAATTTAGTGCCTGAACTAAAACGTATTCCCGGAGTAGGAAATGTGAATTTATATGGATCCAAAGATTATTCTGTACGGGTATGGTTAGATCCCAATAAGCTGGCATCCTATGGTTTAGTGCCTGCCGATGTGGAATTAGCTATTAGCAATAATAGTTTTGAAGCATCTCCAGGACGTTTAGGAGAGGAGTCTAATGCGCCTTTACAATATGTATTGCGTTATAAAGGAAAGTTAAATACACCAGAGGATTTTGAGCGTATTGCACTGAAAGCAAAAAGTGATGGCACGTTCTTACGTTTAAGAGATGTGGCACGTATAGAATTTGGAAATTCTTCTTATGCTAGTGATACATATACCGATGGAAAGCCTTCGGTTATTCTTTCTGTGATTCAAGCCAGTGGTTCGAATGCAAATAGTATTGCTATAGAAGTGAAAAAGTCATTGGATAGATTTCAGGAAGAGCTTCCCGATGGTATAAAATATGATATTATCCAAAATATGAAGGATCGATTAGATGCCTCGATTTCACAGATGAAGACGACCTTAATAGAGGCCTTTATCTTGGTGTTTATTGTGGTATTTATTTTCCTTCAGGATTTTCGATCGACGATTATTCCGGCGATTGCAGTACCGGTTTCTATTGTAGGTACTTTTTTCTTTATGTACTTAATTGGATTTTCAATTAATGTATTGACCTTATTTGCCTTAGTCTTAGCCATCGGTATTGTGGTCGATGATGCCATTGTCGTCGTCGAGGCGGTACATGCGAAGATGCAGCAGACAGGGGAGTCGGCGAGGAAAGCGACGAGCGCAGCGATGAGTGAAATCAGTGGAGCTATTATCTCCATTACCTTAGTCATGTCTGCAGTATTTCTACCTGTAGGATTTATGGAAGGACCTGCGGGAATTTTCTATAAGCAATTCTCTTATACGCTGGCTATAGCAATTTTAATTTCCGCGGTCAATGCATTAACCCTAAGTCCGGCACTCTGTGCTTTGCTATTAAAAAATCATGCACATGAAGAGCAGAAAAACAAAAAATTCTCCGCTCGATTTGCCGATGCTTTTAACGTAGGTTTTGAAAGATTAACGGATAAGTATATCCATGGAGTACGCTTCTTAGCGAAGAATAAGATCATCGGTATAGCAGCTTTAGCTTTAGTTTCTGTAGCCGCATTTTTCCTGATGAATACCTCTCAGAAAGGTTTTGTTCCAGCGGAGGATGATAATAACTTAACCTTTATGATTACCCTTCAGGCAGGGACAAATCTACAGTATACCAATGCCGAAGTACAGAAGGTTTCAGATATTATCAATCAGATGCCCGAGGTACGAAGCCTCAGTACAGTATCAGGTTTTAGTCTCTTTAGTTACTCTTCAGCACCTAATGCAGCGATGGGTTTTATCACCTTAAAAGAGCCTAAAGATCGTGGAGACTTATCGGATATCGATGATATTTTAGTCCATATTCAAAATGCGGTAGCCGATCGCCTCAATGGAGAATTTATCATCTTTAGAAATCCCGCAGTAGAAGGTTTTGGTACGACGGGTGGGGTAGAATTTGTATTGCAGGATCGTACTTCCGGAGATTTGGATAAGTTTGAGCAGATCAGTCATCAAGTCATTGAAAAGCTAAACAACAGACCCGAAATCGCTATCGCATTTTCTACTTTTAGAAGTGATTTCCCGCAATATGAAGTAATTGTAGATGAGGATAAAGCGGAACAATTAAATTTAACTCCTCGAGAAGTGATGAATTCCCTACAGTTATTTTTAGGGGGTTCTCAGGTAGCAGATTTCGTACGTTTTGGAAAACTCTATCGGGTCAATTTAAAATCTGAAGGAGACTTTAGAAAGGATGAATCTTCTTTAAGTAATGTATTAATCCGAAATAATAGAGGACAGATGGTTCCTATCTCCAATTTAGTAACCTTAAATAAGGTGCTGGGCCCTGAGGTAGTGAATCGATTTAACTTATATAACAGTATTTCCGTTAATGTCAGCGCGGCACCTGGATTTAGTTCTGGGAAGGTTATGGAACTTGTAGATGAGTTATTAAAAGAGGAGTTACCTAAAGGATATAATTTTGAATATGCCGGTTTAAGTAGACAGGAGCGTAATTCTGGGGCACAGATGGTCTTTATCTTTGGCTTGAGTATTCTATTTGTCTATTTCTTATTAGCTGCCCAATATGAAAGCTATCTATTACCCTTAGCTGTGATGTTCTCACTGCCTACAGGTATCTTAGGGGTATTTTTAGCCATTGGAATGGTAGGAATTGAAAATATTAGCCAAAAATGCCATTCTTATCGTTGAGTTTGCGATACAATACCGCAGGGAAGGGAACTCCATTTATGAGGCTGGAATTGCGGCGGCACGCATGCGCTTGCGGCCGATATTAATGACATCCTTTGCTTTTGTTGCGGGTTTAATTCCTTTAATGTTCGCTACGGGAGGTACGGCTTTAGGAAATAAATCCATTAGTATTAGTGCTGCCGGAGGGATGATTAGTGGAGTCATTTTAGGAATTTTTATTATTCCTGTTTTATATATGATCTTCCAGTATCTGCAGGAAAAGCTGTCTAATAATTTAAATAATATGGAAAATGAAACACACAATTAGATATATAGGAATAAGTTTAGCAGCCTTAGTGACTTTACAAGCATGTAAAGTCACTAAAGACTATGCTAGACCCGAATTAGCGCTACCGGCATTCTATCAGGAGCAAGCCATAGATAGTACAGCTCAGGAATTCCAGTTAGCTAATTACGTAGATTTCTTTCAGGATAAAAATCTAGTTTCCCTGATTGATACCGTATTAGCACATAATTTTGATTTAAAAATAGCGACTGAAAATCTATTGGCCTCGGATGCTGTTTTAAAGTCTGCGAAATTAAATTATCTGCCCGATGTAAATCTGCAGATTAATGCTGGAGTTCAACGCTTATCGAAAAATAGTATGATGGGTTCTTTTGCAACCAATTTCCTATTTGAAGATTACTCCTTTGCACCCACTGTTTCTTGGGATATTGACTTTTGGGGTAAGTTGAAAAGAGAAAGAGAAGAAGCATTAGCTTACTATTTATCTCAAAATGAAGCTAAACGAGCTTTGCAAGTGCAGTTAATTGCACAGACTGCTGAATCCTATTATAATTTATTATCCTTGGATCAGCAACTTCAGGTTGCTCAGCAGGTGGAGGAATACATGAAGGTTTCCTTAGAGATGATAGAGGTTCAATATGAGGTTGGAGAGTCCAATGCCTTAGCAGTTCGACAATTGAAGTCGCAGATTTCTGAAACACGCTCGATTATCGTCGATATTCTTCAAAGTATTAAAATTCAGGAAAATGCCATTCAAAAGTTGGCCGGTAGATATCCCGATACCGTACTTCGGGCGGCTGCATTTAATAAACTTTCTTTTTCAGTTAGATATCAAGATGGTTTGCCAGTAGAATCCTTAACAAATCGTCCCGATGTCAAGCAATATGAGTTGTTATTAAAAGCGGCTAATGCCCGAGTAGGAATTGCGAAAAGTAATTTCTATCCGAGCTTAAAAATTACCGGTCAGGGTGGTTTAAATAGTATTAAAGCCTCGAACTGGTTTACCGTTCCAGCATCTTTATTTGGAAATGCTGCTGGCGGTATCACCCAGCCGATCTTTAACCGTAAAAGCATTGAAAGCATATACCAACAAGCGCTGCATCAACGGGAATCTGCGGTTCATCAGTTTCGGAAGTCTGTTGTGGATGCCGTAGAAGAGGTAAGCACATCGATGGCTAGCATAGATTTTGTAAAACAACAGGTGGAAGAGCTGACAGAAAGAAAATCAATACTTTCGCATGGAATTGAAGAAGCGCAGGTATTATATAATCTGGGAGAAGCCAATTATTTAGAGGTGATTACCGTGCAGCAGAGTTATCTGCAAGCTGAATTAGCTTTTATTGCCGTGAAGCTCAAAGAAATTAATGCTTATATTGCCTTGTATAAATCCTTAGGAGGAAGTTAATCTATGCAGTCACAAATACATGAAAAGCAAAAGTCAGTAACCCTTAAAATGTTTAAGTGGGTAGGGATTCCTATGGCTTTGATTTTAGCGAATTGTATTCTTTATTTCCTAGATTTAAATAATGTCTGGTGGAATAATCTAGATGATGGATATATGCTTGCATTAAGCATTGCCATCCTGACTGGTACAGTCATGTATGGGACGATTTTTTTGATTATTAACTTCCTCTCGCGCTGGGTGGATAGAAAGTCGATCTTTAAAAATAATTTATTCTCCAATTTCTTTGTGACGACGGTTGTGGTCGTGATTGCGATGTTTCTATTAATCTATCTGGAAGAATTTTTATATAGCTATTTTTGCACTGAAGACTATCCGGAGTCTAGAGAAATGGAGCAGTCCTATAGAAACTACTTAATTGTCAATATGATTGTAGCGGCTTTTCTAAATAGTTTCTATAATTCATTTGTGATTTTTGAGCGCTGGAAAGCGGAGGCCTATGCTGCTAAAGTCCTATTAATAGAATCTTATGAATTAAAGGAGTATGCGTTGCAGGCGGAGTTGGAAGTCTTAAAGCTGCAGCTGGACCCTCATTTTCTATTTAATAATTTTAGTATTTTAACCCAGTTAATACAGACGAATAAGGAAGGAGC
>DAIQRP010000069.1:5952-14206 GCA_036786125.1 Sphingobacterium sp. | reverse complement strand
GAATTGCGTAGACATGCAGACGCTATTGAGCCTTTTGCACCGAGCCTTGCACATCCTGAATTGCAGCATATTCGATATTTTTATAAACGTAAAGACGGGAGTGTACTTATTGCAAGCCATTCGGGTATCTATGCGCTTTCCAACCTTCAGATTAAAGCTGTAGATTTTGGCAAGTCGAACCCTTTATTTTTAGATATCAACTGTATTTTTGAAGATAAAAAAGGAGATGTATGGTATGGAAGTTATGCCCATGGCTTATTGCATGTGCAGGCTAAAACTGGAATCGTCAGCTCCTATACAAAAGAGTCGGGGCTGCCTTCAAATACCGTTGTTGGCATCCTGGAGGATAAAGATGCGCATCTTTGGATTAGTACGGCGGATGGATTATCTAAATTCAATCATCTATCATTTATCAATTATGGAAAGGTAGATGGTCTTCCCGGAAATGTATTTAATTATAATTCAGCATTTATGGATCATGCCGGGAAAATGTTCTTCGGTGGATACAATGGATTAGTAAGTTTTCAACCTGAGCGCGTTAAGCAGAATGTATATATTCCAAAAGTATATTTTTCAGATTTATATCTGTCTAATAAGAAAGTGGATGTTTCTGATACTTCAAAAATCCTTCAAGCGGATTTAAATTATATGAACGAGCTTAAGTTATCCTATAAGCAGAATACCTTTTCTATTGGATTTAGTCTCCTCAATTATATTAAATCAGAGAAAATCAAGTATGCTTACTTTCTGGAAGGTTTTCATAAGGATTGGATCTATACCGATCAGGGTATGGCCTCCTTGACCAATGTGCCGGCAGGCCATTATACATTGCATATAAAAGGGGCGAATAACGATGGTATCTTTAGTGCCGATGCCCGATCGATAGCCATCTCTATTGCCGCGCCGTTTTGGGCTACAGGATGGGCTTATTTCGCGTATTTTATAGGGATCATAAGTGTCATATTCCTGGTCAGCAGATTTTTATGGATACGAGCGAAATTAAAGCAAGATCAGGAAGTTTTTCAGATGAAGTTGGATTTCTTCTCAAATGTCTCTCATGAGATACGGACTCCACTCAGTTTGATTGTAGGGCCTATAGAACAGCTTGTTGAAGAAACGAAAACGCTGCCTTGGCTACATCAACGCCTACAGATACTGGATAAAAATGCAGCACGTTTATCTAAATTGGTTCAAGAATTACTGGATTTCCGAAAGGTGGATTCAGGGCATATGAACCTTCATTTTCAACAGGTGAATCTGTATGCCTTTCTTGCGGAGATTTTCAAGAGTTTTGAACTTTTAGCGCAGGAGAAGGGCATTGATTATAAATTGTATATTCAGGATTTTGATATACAGGTATCTATCGATACTGTACAATTGGAAAAAGTAGTGTATAACCTGTTATCCAATGCCTTTAAGTTTACCCCTACGGCTGGAAAGATTCATCTGTATATGGAGTTAAATACAGAGCAGTCAGTGGATATTTTGGTAGCAGATAGCGGTATTGGTATTTCTGAGCAGAATCGAAAAAACCTCTTTAAGGAGTTTTATCAGGTGAATAGTGCTCAATATGAGCATATAGGAACAGGCCTAGGCTTAGCATTATCACAGAAGATAGCGCAGTTGCATCAAGGCCAACTCTTTTTAAAAGAGGAGGCTATAAATCAGGAGTATCGTACTGTCTTTTGCTTACGCCTGCCGCTGTCTGTAGCATCCTTATCAGTTGTGGAAAGCAAGCCTATATTGGGTTCTGCCGCTTCAGACCTACAAATTTTAATTGTAGAGGATAATGAGGAATTACGGGACTTTATCTGTAATTCTTTAGGGAAGTATTATAAAACATTGCAGGCTTCAAATGGTCAGCAGGGCATTTATATTGCTCAGCAGGAAATGCCTGATTTAATTATCTCCGATGTGATGATGCCGGAATTAGATGGTATAGCGATGAGCAGATTATTGAAATCAGATATTCAAACCTCGCATATTCCAATTATTTTATTGACGGCACGCACGGGAGAGATCCACGAACTTTCTGGACTACAATCTGGTGCAGAGTTATATATTACAAAACCATTTCGCATCAGTAAGATGCTTCTGCAGATAGAGAATTTGCTCAAACTTCAGGAGAATATACGTCAGCAATATCTGCAACAAATGGCGCTGCAAGGACAGCCTATTTCTAAAGTCTCTGCCGCTGAGCAAGAGCATTCCTTAACATCCAAAGATCAGGATTTCGTACATGAATTAGTGGCTTATATTAGCGATAATCTATTGAATGAAGATTTGAATGTCCATACTTTTGCCGCGCAATTTGGAATGAGTACTCCAGTCCTTTATAAAAAAATTAAGGCTTTAACAGGTCTTACCGTCAATAATTTTATTAAAAATATCCGCCTTAAAAAAGCGGCTGAATTGCTTCTTTCCAAAACATATTCCATTAATGAAATTGCATTTATGGTCGGTTTTAATGATATCAAATATTTTAGAACAGAATTCCAAAAGCAATATCAGGTATTACCATCGCATTATCAAAAAGAACGCTCCAAAGTTGTTTAAAACGCGATTATTTAAGATTATCCCCTAAAAAAGTTCAGATTATCCCCCTTTTGTACGCTGGGGTAACTGTAATTTTAGCCTAACCAATTATAAATATTTCAATGCAGAGTATGAGCTATATCTCTATAGCTTATTATACATTCAGATATTAATTTTTATGCGATGGGAAAATACTTTAATTCCAAAACCTTTGTAGTTGGAGCTGTGATGCTCCTAACCAATTTTTTACCTGCCAAAGCACAGCAAGTCCAACGGATAGAGCAGTCTTGGGATTTCGTCCGACAAGATTTGGGCGGCATCTGGGAAGCTATACGTCCGAGCAAGCCCGGAGCTCCTGAAACTGTACCCATCTGGGAGAAGGTTCAACTTCCACATTCTTATAATGCTTCCGATGCAGTAGATCCATTTTTAAATTACTATCAAGGTGCAGCCTGGTATAGAAGTAATTTTAAAATTGATAACCCCTATACGGAGGGCCGTACTTTACTTCATTTCGAAGGTGTAGGACAGAAGGCCAAAGTGTATGTCTATGATCAGCTAGTGGGAGAGCATGTGGGAGGATATGATGAATGGTCAGTAGATATTACTGAAGCTGTTGCAGAGTTTAAAAAAAATCCCGTCTTTACGAGTCAATTCAAAGGGGAGATACCCATAAGTGTACGTACCGATAATACACGTGATTTAGAAATTATTCCTTCGGATCTATCCGATTTTAACCTGTATGGAGGTATCTATAGATATGTGAATTTAGTTTATAATCCTGCCGTTGCAGTGGATAAATTATTTGCTACGGCTACAGTAGATGCTGCGGGTAAAAAGGGAGAGCTCTTGCTTAAAGCACGTTTCTTAAATCCCCATAATCGCAGTCAAGTACAAGGTACTGTAAGTCTTAAGGATCCTCAGGGTAAGCTGGTATTCCAAGAGCAGGTACAGCTCGCTCAACTGAATGCAGATATGCAGCTTGCGCAATTTGAAATTCCAAAACCAGCTTTATGGTCTACTGAAAAGCCCCAATTATATACTTTAGAATATACGATGCAGGTGGATGGTCAGCCATATAAAAAAACGGAGAAAATCGGATTTCGACATTTTGAATTTGTTCAGCAAGGTCCTTTTAAGTTAAATGGAAAGCGACTTCTGTTGAGAGGGACACACCGTCATGAAGATCATGCAGGAGTAGGTCCAGCGATGACCGAGGATATGATGCGCCAGGAGATGCAGATGATGAAAGATATGGGGGTTAACTTTATCCGTTTGGGTCACTATCAGCAGTCCCGTATTATTTTAGACTTATGCGATAGCTTAGGTATTTTAGTATGGGAAGAGGAGCCTTGGTGTCGGGGAGGTTTAGGAGGCGATAGCTATAAGGACATGGCCCGTCGTATGATGACCAATATGATTGAGCAGCATTATAATCATCCCTCCATTATCATCTGGGGATTGGGTAATGAAAATGACTGGCCCAATGATTTCCCAGAATTTGATCAGCAGAAGATTAGAACCTTTATGAAGGAAATCAATGATCTGTCCCATCGCTTAGATCCAAACCGTAAGACGGCCATCCGACGTTGTGATTTCTGTAAAGATATTGTAGATGTCTATTCTCCGTCTATTTGGGCTGGTTGGTATCGTGGGGTATATACCGAATATAAAGATATTACTGATGCAGAAATTAAACGTGTGAATCATTTTCTGCATGTAGAATGGGGTGGTGATTCTCATGCTTTACGCCATTCTGAAGAGCCCGATCGTGCATTGACAAAAATTAAGACTGGAGAAGGGGGCGATGAGCGTGCTGGAGATGCCTCTTTAGTAGGAGGAGCGCCTCGGGTTTCTAAAGATGGAGACTGGAGCGAAAGTTATATTGTCAACCTAATCGATTGGCACCTGAAAGAGCAGGAGCAAATGCCTTATCTAACGGGTACTGCCTACTGGCCATTTAAAGACTTTTCTACACCTGTAAGACCAGAGAACCCGGTTCCTTATATGAATCAAAAAGGGGTTATAGAAAGAGATTTTACAAAGAAAGAATCGTTCTATGTATTCCAATCCTACTGGACGGAAGAACCTATGGCGCATATCTACGGACACTCTTGGCCTACACGTTGGGGTAAAGAGGGAGAATTAAAAATGGTGAAAGTATTTTCTAACTGTGATGAGGCAGAGCTCTTCTTAAATGGAAAATCTGTAGGAACTCGAAAAAGAAATGTAAAGCAATTTCCAGCTTCAGGATTAGTTTGGGAAGTTCCTTTTCAGTCGGGAAAAAATTCCATTCGTGTAGTAGCCAAAAAAGGAAAAGTTACCGTAACGGATGAAATTGAACAGTACTATGAAACTCGAACTTGGGGAAAACCCGCAAGTTTAAAGCTGGAGCAGTTGAATACCGATGAAGAGGGTACTATGACTGTTCAGGTTACTTTATTAGATGCACAGGGAGTTCCTTGTTTAGATGCGCAGAATTTTGTGGAATTCGGTTTTACAGGAGATGGACGTCTGATTGACAATATGGGTACCTCTCGTGCTTCCCGAAGAGTGGGAATGTATAATGGTCGTGCCTTAATCTCTGTAGAAAATTCTAAAGGAAATGCGGTTGTTTCTGTGAAGTCTGAAGGTTTAGAGACGCAATTATTAAAACTTAAATAATGAAGAGAAGAGCCTTTTTAAATATTTCTGCCACTGCGGCTATTGGTTTTTGCAGCATGCCCTTTGCTGCCTTTTCTAAGGCAGGTATTGATCTGAGTTCCGTGCAGGAAAGTTTGCGAGCAGATATTTTAAAAGAGGCAGCAGTAGCTTACTCTTCCGATATTATAACTATTACAGCATTCCCAGCCTCAGCTTCTACTGGAGGAATTCATGATTTCTACTCGGAAGGCGACTATTGGTGGCCGAATCCTGCAGATGCGAAGGCTCCTTATATCCAACGTGATGGGATGACCAATCCCGACAATTTTGTGGCACATCGGGAGGCGATGATAGATTTTAGTCAACAGGTAGGTATCATGGCTTCGGCTTATCTACTGACTCAAGAGCAGCGTTATCTACATCGGATAACGCAGCATCTTGAAGCTTGGTTTGTTGCGGAGAAGACAAAGATGAATCCTCATCTACTATATGCTCAGGCGATTCAAGGATTACATACTGGTCGTGGAATCGGGATTATTGATACCATTCACTTTATGGAAGTCGCCCAAAGTATCTATAGGCTTCAGGATAAAATCAATCCAGAGGTAGTAAAGGCATCCAAAAGCTGGTTTTCCGAATATTTGAATTGGTTGATGACACATCCCTATGGGCAGGATGAGATGCGTGCTAAAAATAACCATGGGACTTGTTTTGTGATGCAGGTAGCGAGTTTCGCTAAACTGGTCGGAGATACAGAGTTACTATCCTTCTGTAGAAGACAGTTTACCGAAGTGCTGATGCCCAATCAAATGGCTGCAGATGGAAGTTTTCCTCTAGAACTCAAACGTACGAAAGCCTATGGCTACTCTATTTTTAATTTAGATGCCATGGCTACTCTATGTCAGATTCTAAGCAGTCCTAAGGATAATCTTTGGGAGTTTAAGCTGGCTGACGGCAGGTCAATGTATCGTGCAGTAGCTTTCTTAAAACCTTATATCCGAGATAAAAATAAATGGCCTTTGGAGCCCGATGTGATGTATTGGGAAGACTGGCCTGTTGCACAGCCATTTCTGTTATTTGCCGCTTTTGCCTATCAAGATAGGCCTTGTTTTACCCTTTGGAGGGGGCTGGAGCATTTTCCAAAAACTCCTGAAGTGATCCGAAATTTACCGATTAAAAACCCTTTATTATGGCTTTCATAAAATATAAATCTACTCTTTCTGTCCTCCTTTTTTTAGGTTTGACTCTTCCGGCAACTGCGCAGCATGTTCCCGTGAAGGAGGCCTTTGCACATGCGGAAAAACAAACACAGTTACTGATTAAAAATACTGCTTTAGAGAGAAAAAATCATCCAGAGCTCGTTTCTCCGCGTACTTTAGAAGATGGACATTTAAAATTAGTTCGCGCACGGGATTGGACCAGCGGTTTCTTCCCCGGAGTAATCTGGTATCTATATGATTTTACAAAAGCAGCTCACTGGAAAGAAGAAGCTCGAAATTACACCGGTCTAATCGAGGGGGAGAAGAATAATGCAGGAACCCATGATATGGGATTTAAAATCTTCTGTTCCTATGGTAATGCTTACCGCCTGAGCGGAGATGCCGCGGATAAAGACGTGCTATTAACTTCAGCAAAAACCTTAAGTAGCCGATTTAGTCCTAAGACAAAGTTAATTCGCTCTTGGGACCATAATTCCGATAAATGGAAATTTCCGGTGATTATAGATAATATGATGAATTTGGAATTGCTTTTTGAGGCGACAAAAATGTCCGGAGATTCCTCCTACTATCGGATTGCGGTCAGCCATGCGGATGAGACGATGAAAAATCATTTTCGCCCGGACTATGGCACCTACCATGTTGTCGATTATGATCCGGAAACCGGAGCAGTAGTCAATAGACATACACATCAGGGATATCAGCATGAATCCACCTGGGCTAGAGGGGAAGCTTGGGCTTTATATGGATATACCTTATGTTACCGATATACCAAGGATAAACGTTATTTAGCGCAGGCGGAGCATATCGCCAAATTTCTATTTTCCCACCCTCATATGCCAAAAGATTTAATTCCTTATTGGGATTTCGATGCGCCAGAGATACCCAATGAGCCTAGAGATGCTTCTGCGGCGGCGGTCATTGCCTCTGCTTTATATGAATTAGCTCAATACAGCACAGCGGGAGAAGATTATAAGCAGAAGGCTTCTACTATAATCAGCAATTTATATGCGAATTACACTTTTAAAATTGGCGAGGGGAAGGGCTTTATTTTAAATCATAGTACGGGCTCGAAAGCACATCAATCGGAGGTGGATGTCCCTTTAAATTATGCCGATTACTATTATCTAGAAGCATTATTACGCTATAACAATCAATAGTTCCACCTAAAGAGCTATATCACCAATAAAACCAATTTATAAACTAAATATGATGAGGAACAACAAACTTAAACGAGTGTTGATGACTTCCTTACCACTCGTGTTTTTAGTGTCCAGTTTATATGGGCAAGATGCACGAAAAGTGGTAGGTAAAGTTACGGATGCGAACGGGAGGTCGCTATCCGGAGTTACTGTAAAAATCAAAGGCAAGAAGGATGCTACAGCAACCAATCAGGAAGGGCAATTTGAATTAATGGTACAGCCGAATGAGGTACTGACTTTTAGTTTGATTGGACTTTCCGGAAAAGAGGTGCTTGTCGGAAATCAAAGTCAGCTTCAGGTGTCCTTAGATGAGTCGGATACGCAGATGGATGAGGTGGTCGTCGTTGGATATGGAACCCAAAGAAAGCGGGACCTTACCGGATCAGTTGCTTCTGTGAGCGCTAAGGATGTGGAAAATGTGCCGATTGCTCGTGCCGATCAGATGATTCAAGGACGTATGAGTGGCGTTCAAGTCAGTCAGGTGAATTCTCAACCTGGAGGAGGGACAAGTATCCGAATCCGAGGTACAAACTCCATTAACTCTGGAAATGAACCTTTATTTGTCGTAGATGGCTTTCCGGGTGCCGGAGATTTAAATACGATAAATCCATCGGATATTCAATCTATAGAAGTCTTGAAAGATGCTTCTGCAACAGC
>DAIQRP010000069.1:4866-5942 GCA_036786125.1 Sphingobacterium sp. | reverse complement strand
ATGGAAGTAGAGGAGCAAATGGTGTTATTTTAATTACCACCAAAAAAGGTACTCCAGGAAGTAATGCTATCAATTTTGAAGCTTATTATGGCGCGCAGGCTGTACGAAAGAAATTAGATTTAATGGATGCTACAGCTTTTGGGAAGTACCTAAATGAAGTACAGCGATTGAATAATATAGAAACTCCTTCTTCTGCAAAAGCATTGCCCTATAGCGAAGAGCAGCTTGCTCAGCTTGGCAAAGGAACCAACTGGCAGGATGAAATCTTTCGCGTTGCGCCGATGCAAAATTATCAGTTGAATTTTATTGGAGGAAATCAGGAAACCCGATATAATTTGAGTATGAATTATTTCGATCAACAAGGGATTGTTATAAATTCAGGTTTTAAGCGTGCATCAGTTCGCTTTAATTTAGATAGAAAGGTTTCTGAAAAGGTAAATTTCGGATTTACCTCGCAGCTGACCCGTTCATGGGATAATCAAGCTTTAGTCAATACCGCGGGAGGTAGCGCTGGAGGAGTAATTCTAGATGCTTTACGTATTAATCCTGCCGTTCCTGTACGCAATGAATTTGGAGAATATACCTTTGATAATGCTCCTTTAGGCTATGTATCTACTTTAGGTAATCCAGTTGCCTATGCGGAGAGGTCTAAAAATCAATTTGGTGCTTTACGTAGTCTACTTAATGCTTTTGGAGAATATGAATTCCTTCCTCAGTTAAAACTACGGATCAGTGCCGGTACGGATATGCGTTATGTTAATCGCTCTTCTTTTATTCCTTCAGATATATTTTTGGGAAGAAATGGTAATGGATCTGCAACACGCGATTCCGGAAATTCAGTCAGTTGGGTAAATGAAAATACATTAACGTATGATGAAGTATTTCAAGATATCCATGCCTTAAATATTGTTGCCGGGGTTTCCGCTCAGGAGTTTCACAATACCAATTTCAATATTACAAATACCAATTTCTTTACGAACTTATTAGGTTATGAGAATATCGGTATTGGAGCGAATGTGCAGGTTCCAGGTTCAGGAAGATCTAAGAATTCCCTATTATCCTATTTTGGTCGGGCT
>DAIQRP010000069.1:3264-4856 GCA_036786125.1 Sphingobacterium sp. | reverse complement strand
AATATCTATTTACTGTGACCTTTAGAGCCGATGGTTCTTCGCGTTTTGGAGATAATAATAAGTTTGGTTATTTCCCTTCCGGTGCATTTGCATGGCGTGTTATCGATGAATCTTTTATGAAAGCGCTGCCTACGTTCTCTGATTTAAAATTGAGAGTAGGTTATGGGGTTATTGGTAATCAGGAGATTGCTAATTATGCTTCTATGGCTAGATATAGTTCTAATGGATATACTTTAGGAGGAAATCGGGTAATTGGAATTACGGTAAATAATATTCCTAATCCAAATTTAAGCTGGGAGTCTACAGCTTCGACCAACTTAGGTTTAGATCTGGGATTTTTGGGCAATAGAATTACGGTCACGACAGATGTTTATTATAAGAAAACAAAAGACCTCTTATTGAATGTATCCATTCCCCGTTCTACGGGATTTGCGAGCCAGCTAATTAATGCCGGTTCTGTGGAAAATAAAGGTTTTGAGATTGCTATTAATTCAGAGCATATTAAAAAGGAAAGATTTACATGGACGACGAATGCTAACCTCTCTATCAATAGAAATAAGGTCTTAAATCTAGCCGGAGAGAAGGAGCGTTTTATCGGTTCTTCCAGTGGTAGTTTATTTCCTTCAGGAACTGGTGGGGGAACGAATATCTTACGTGTAGGGGAGCCTATAGGTTCTTTCTATGGTTATGTTTTTGATGGCATCTGGCAATCTAAAGAGCAGATTGATGCCTCAGGAATAAAAGGTGTACTGCCAGGAGATCCGCGATATAAAGATTTAAATGGCGATCAGATTATCGATGGTAATGATCGACAGATTATCGGTCGGGCACAACCTAAATTTATTTATGGCATTACGAATGATTTCAATTTCGGTCCAGTGAATTTAAATTTCTTTATTCAGGGGGTTCAAGGAGTTGATGTGTTAAACTTAAATCGATATGAGTTGGAAAGTGGAGATCCTACGACAAATAAGTTTGCTTATGTCAGTGAAAGTTGGACTGGAGAAGGTACCTCGAATACCTTGCCTAAAGTCAATTCTACGCTACGTAGAAGAACAGGAATTACCTCCGATGTGGTCGAGAATGCAAGTTTTATCCGCCTAAAAACTGTTTCTCTAGCGTACAAGTTACCGCTAGGAAATGGTAGTCTTTCCAAAACAGTGAAATCGGCAAGCATCTATGGGACGGCACAAAACTTAGTAACCTGGACAAATTATTCTGGGTATGATCCCGAGGTGAACTCATTTGGAACAGATAATTCAAGTTTAAATACTGATTATAACGCCTATCCTGCAGCACGTACTTTTATTTTAGGGCTTAGAGTTGGATTTTAATTGGAACAGATAATAGTGAACATTATGAAAAGAATAATACTATATACCCTATCTGCGATGACATTGTTGGTAGGATCTTGCAAAAGCTTTTTGGATGAGGAGTCTTATGATTTTATCTCTAAATCTAATTTTTATAAAACTGAAGGAGATGCCATTGCCGGCCTTAACGGAGCATATAATATAATGCAAATTCAACAATTATATGGTCGTACGATTTGGATACTCATGGATCTAACAGGTGACTTAATGAAAGTTGGT
>DAIQRP010000069.1:0-3254 GCA_036786125.1 Sphingobacterium sp. | reverse complement strand
ACTTTTACAGGTACCAATGGGGAGATTGCTAACTGGTGGAATAATCTCTATGTTATGATTAACAGAGCCAATGATGTGATTGCGTATGTGCCACAGATAAATATGGATGAGGCGAAGAGAAATAATATCGTCGGGAATGCCCGATTCCTTCGCGCTTTAGGGTACTTTGATTTAGTACGTAGCTTTGGAGCTATACCATTAAGCTTAAAACCTACGGAAGCGGGGGGAGATATGCGTATGCCTAGGTCTTCTATAACAGAAATTTATGCCTCTATTATTGAAGATTTGAAATATGCCGAAAGCAATTGCCTAGCTGCCGATAAAATTCCTTCTTCGGATAGAGGGCGCGTGAGTGCGGAAGCTGCTTCTGCTTTATTAGCTAAAGTCTATTTAACCAAAGCGACGACCGAAACCTCTGAAAATTCAGACTACCAGCTGGCCTTAGAAGCCTGTAACCGTGTGATCGGCAAATATGCTCTAATTCCATTTGCCGATGTTTTTGATGTGGATAAAAAAGCGAATAATAGGGAAGAGATTTTTGCCGTGCAATTTGGTCTTCCTCCGAATACTGGAAATATAACTCCAAGGATGCACCTGCCTAGAAATGTCGCTCCTGGAGATGGAAATGAGGCTTTCTTTGTGGAAAATGTTTTTGCAGAATCATATGCCGCAGAAGATCTGAGAAAAGACTTAACCTTAGCCGCCGTTCCAGGTTCATCTAATTATTACTATAAAAAGTTTTATGACCCTCAGCGCCAAGGAAATAATGCACGTAATAATCAGGTTTTACTGCGCTACGCCGATGTACTACTCATGCAGTCCGAAGCTTTAAATCAATTAAATGCTGCAGATCCTAAAAAGCTTGAGGGAATAAATGCTGTACGTCAGCGTGCAGGCCTCTCGGCACTTATGCTTTCAGAGGTTTCTGGAAAAGAGGCTTTTGTCGATGCATTGGTGCGCGAGCGCGGATGGGAATTTGCGGCAGAAGGAATTCGTCGTTATGATTTATTACGACTCAATAGAATGAAGGAACAGCAGCTCGCTATTCATCAGATTCAATTAGATGATAAGTATTTATTATTTCCTATTCCACAAACAGAATTGGATTTAAATCCAAATCTATTGCCCCAAAACCCAGGTTTCTAATTTATAATTTTTTATTTAAGGCTTCCTACCATTGGTAGGAAGCCTTTTTTATTGTTTTGAAGATTTTATATTGACCAAAATTACTGAGCTGATAATAATAATTACGCCCAACCATTGGGTATAGGAGATTTTTTCCTGAAGTATTAAGTAAGCTGAGAGTACGGATACTGGAATCTCTATACTGGAGATAATACTTCCCATACCAATTCCGGTTTTTGGAATTCCCGCAGTAAAAAGTAGGGGGGGAAGGATGGTTCCAAATAAAGCTAATATAGCACCCCAATAGATTGCATGTACCGAGAGGTGTTCAATAATTTGTACGTTCCAAAATCCAGTGATCAGGATGAGCCCTCCTAAAACTAAATACATGCTTCTCAAATAGTTCGGATATTGTTTTTCAATCGTACTAGAAGAATAGATGGATAGAGTATAGGACATCCCTGCTGCAAAACCTAAGAGCATCCCTTTCCAATTTAAATCCAACTGATTATTAAATAGCTCAGTAGCAAATATAGTTCCTAGCAAACAAATGATGGCGCCTATAATTTTGATCTGGCTCGGCATTTTACGCTGCAGAATAGCTTCCAGGACGATACTCATCCAGATGGATTGCATCAGCAATATTATTCCTACAGAAACAGGAATATATTGTATGGACAGATAATATAAGGTCGTTGTCAGACCTAAAGATAGTCCCCAAATAATCAGTTTAAATTTAGATTTTTTTGTTGCTTGAGTAGGAATCTTCTGGCTTAAAAAAGTATTTAATATCAGCAAAAATATAAAGCCTATAAAAAACTGTAAGAATGTTAGGACGCTGGTATGTATTCCAAGTATATTCGCATACTTTACAATAGAAGCTAATATGCCATAACTTATCGCTCCCGCGAGCACATATAGTACTCCATTTATTTTATTTGTTTTCATAAAGAATTGCATTAATTCCTGCAAATCTATAGTATGCTAAATATGAAAACGTTTACATATGTTGAGGGTTTATCTCTTTTTTTATTCGGCTGAGCTGCGTTGCTGTTATGCCTAAATAAGAAGCGATTTGATGTTGTTTTAGTCTAGGTAATAAGTTGGGATATGCTGAAGAGAAATTAATATACCTGATTTTTGCATCTTCATATTTTGAAGATATTTCCATATACTCTTTATCTATAACCCAATTTTTTTCTAGATACTTAATATAAAAAAGAGCTATATCATGCCTGTGTTGTACCAGATTTTGAAACTGCTCGGCCGAAATTTTATATACAGCGCTATCTTCCAACGCTACTATAGCAAATGCTGAAGCTTTTCGATCTAGTAAGGCCGAACTGGAACTCATAAAGCTTTTTTCAGTAAAAAACTTTTTAATGACCTTCTCCCCAGTAGAGGTTAAGTAGTAATAAGCAAATAAACCAGAGTCCACAAAGTAATAATATTTAGGGACTACAGCAATGGACAGCAGCTCTGTATGTTTAGCGATGGTTTCTTTCTGGCATAAATCAGTGAGTAGCCTTAAACTTTCTTCATTTAACGCGCTATACCTCTGAATGTTTTGGATAAAAGAATCTAAACTCATATCTTTCTTTTCGTTAAATTTATAAAAGGATTTTTACTTTCCATAGCTATTATAAAATTACGCAAACGATTTCGTTAAGTTGAAGCTTGCTGAATGTATTTAATATAGCTAATTTTGTTTAGCTAACTATTAAAATAATACTATAGTATATTTTTCAATGTCCATAAATTGTATTTATGGACATTTTTTTATTGAACTATTTAGGTTTTGAATTTTATTATTCAGAAAATCAATGGATTATTTATTTGCCGTAAAATAATATTTGCGAAATCAAATTTTCGCTGTATATTTGCATCACAATAAAAAAGGTGATACCTAATAATCGGGGTGTAGCGTAGCCCGGTATCGCGCCACATTTGGGATGTGGAGGTCGTAGGTTCGAATCCTGCCACCCCGACAAAAGCCACTGAAATTCAGTGGCTTTTTCTATTTTCGGAAAAATTTTGTTTTTTTTTCAACTTAATATTAAGATAGGAAAGTTTAACTTAAGGCAATCGCCTATAATATTTTTCTTATAGATTATAGAAAATCCAAAGCT
>DAIQRP010000068.1:13441-14338 GCA_036786125.1 Sphingobacterium sp. | reverse complement strand
TCTTTTGTTGCGGAAAAACAAGGGCTTATTTCAGATCAGTTTCCTACAATTACCTTAGCCACAGGTCAGGCTTCAGTCAGTGAAGCAATTAATACCTATGCTTTACGTGGCGCATTTATGCGGCTGAATTATATATATGATGATAAATATATCCTCGAGTTTAATGGTCGTTACGATGGCTCTTCTCGATTTCCGAAATCAAATCGATTTGGCTTTTTCCCTTCAGCATCGGCAGCATGGCGTTTAGATCAGGAAGCTTTTTTGGATCAATGGAAATCGCTGGATATGTTGAAAATTAGAGCTTCCTATGGGCAGCTTGGTAATCAATCAGTATCTAATTATGGATATATACCATCGATGAGTACTTATGAAATGAATTATCTAATAGATGGAAAGCGACCATTATCTATTTATAGCCCAGCATTGGTTTCTGATAATTATACTTGGGAGAAAGTAAATACGAGCAATCTGGGCATAGACCTCGGTTTTTGGAATAATAGCATCTCCCTGACTGCAGATATTTATAGACGTCGAACGATAGGGATGTTAACCTTGGGCCGACAGCTGCCTACGATTTTAGGGGCTAGAGAGCCGAATGAAAATGCTGCTGATCTGATTACTAAAGGCTGGGAGGTATCTATTGCTTTTAATAAAAGCTATGAATTAGCCTATAGCCCGCTCCAAATTTCTGCCAGAATCTTATTGTCCGACTCCTATAGTGAAATTACGAAATTCGATAATCCCAATAATTCAATTTTACAGTATTATAAGGGTATGCGCTTAGGTGAAATCTGGGGTTTAGAATCCGATGGTTTATTTGAAAATAGTAATCAGATAGAGCAGCTCGATCAAAGTGCTATAATCCCTTGGGGTGCCTTATCTATTGTTCCGGGATGG
>DAIQRP010000068.1:10793-13409 GCA_036786125.1 Sphingobacterium sp. | reverse complement strand
AGATTGAAAAAGGATATGTTCTGGGAGATACGAAGGACCTGAAAGTTATAGGAAATTCCACCGCCAGATACCAGTTTGCCCTAGATTTAAACCTGAATTATAAGGGGTTTGACCTGCGTACCTTTTTTCAAGGTATAGGAAAACGCGATTACTATCCCATAGATTATTTATACTGGGGAGTTTTCCAGCAACCGTATGGAAATATGTATCAGCATCTCTTAGATTTTTATAGGCCTGATAATGATTCTGAATTAGATCGTGCAAAACATGCTCAGTCGTATTTAGACTTAGGACTTGCCGATCAAAATTTAAATTCAACTTACCCTATACTGCAGTCTTGGCTGGCAGATAGGAATTTAGGTACCCGCATCGACCAAGCGCAAGGTCTGGCAATTCCGCAAAGCAATTATCTGCTAAATGCAGCTTATATCAGATTTAAAAATCTGACTATAGGCTATAGCTTACCCAATGAGCTGCTGCATAGATATCATATAAAAGGGCTTCGCATGTATATGAGTATTGAAAATCTAACGGAATGGTCTGCGGTAAAGCAGTTCTTTGATCCAGAAACCATTAACCAAAATCAATATACGAACCCGACAAGTAGTCCAGGACGTGCCGGAAATGGCTTGACTTATCCATTTCAAAGAAGTTATTCCATAGGTATGCAATTAACTTTTTAACCATGAAAATAAAATTAAACGATATTAATAGGGCTGTTTTAACGCTAAGCATATTGCTCTTTTTGAGCTGCAATGACAAATACTTGGACCGCCTGCCAGAAACTGCCATTACCAAGGAGAATTTCTTTAAATCGGCTAATGATTTAGACATGTATATCTATAACCTCTATAATTATCCGTCTACAGAATTTTATGAGCTCGATGCCACCACAGATAATGCAAGTACTACGGGAAATGTGGAGCTCAAAAATATTATGTTGGGAAATGTATCTGCAGCGACTATGACCTCCGGCTGGAGCTGGTCTCGCTTAAGGGATATCAATTTTCTACTCGAAAATTTACCTCAATCAGGACTTTCTGAAGAGCAGCTAAACCATTATAAAGGCTTGGGAAGATATTTTAGAGCCCGATTTTATGTCAATAAAGTGCAACGCTTTTCTGATGTCCCTTGGGTAGAGCAGGTCATTACACCTACGGATGAAAAAAATCTACTTGGCAGACGTGATGCTCGTGATTTTGTAGTCGAAAAGATTATGGAAGATTTCGAATTTGCCGCTCAACATGTCTTCGCCAAAACGGCCAAAGGCAGCGTCGACAGATGGTTGGTATTACAAGAGTTTAGCCGTTTTACGCTCTACGAAGGAACATTCCGCAAATACCATGAGGAGCTAAACCTAGAAGCTACGGCCAATGCATTCCTACAAAAAACGCTGGAATTATCTACGGAAATTATAAATCATGGGGGTTTTAAAATTCATAGTACTGGAAGGCCTGAAGAGGATTATTTCTCCTTATTTTATAATGAAAATTTGGAAAATAATGCTGAAATTATCTTTGGTAGATTTTTTGCAAATACAGTTTTAAATGGCTCAGATTGGCCTGGAATGTTCGGGAACTACCAGTACTATCCACTGCGAGATTTGTTACAATCCTACTTGATGAAAGATGGCACTCCTTATACCAATCAGCAGGGATATGAAACGAAATCTTTTGTTGAAGAATTTCAAAATCGAGACCCGAGATTACTTCAGAGCTATGCATTTCCAGGCTGGGAGTTAATCTACTCCAGTACCTATACCCAAGGCGCAGGAATATATGTGCAGCAGCTGGCGAAAAACTTTTCCGGATATCATCAAATTAAAGGTTTTCTAAATACCTTAGATATTGAACGTCGGAGAAATAATGATATTCCGCTTTATCGATATGCAGAGGTATTGCTGAATTTCGCTGAGGCAAAAGCAGAGCTAGGTACCCTAAGTCAAGAAGATTTAGATATATCAATAAATATCCTCCGCTCTCGAGTAGATATGCCTCCCTTACTTTTACAGGTCACCGCAGATCCCGTCCTCCAACAGAAATACCCTCTAGTTTCCGGTATGCAAAGAAATGTTCTCTTGGAAATCCGTAGGGAAAGAAGGGTAGAACTAGCTTTCGAAGGATTTCGATTTAATGACTTGATGCGATGGAAGGCAGGGAAATTATTAGAACAGAAACCTCAGGGAATTTATTTTAATGGCTTAGGTCTGCATGATCTTACTGGAGATGCTGTGCCGGATATTAAATTAATTGCTGCTACGGAATCCATTCCAGAGCAGCGTGAGTTGAATGCGAAAGGTGAGCTTATTCGCTACTATCGTGTAGGACGTATAGGTGAAGATGTTTCCGTATTTTTATCCGAAGGCCATAAAGGCTATGTAGATGTTATAGATCGTGTAGGTGAATTTATAGAGCCCAAATACTACTATCGTCCAATCCCTGCTTCAGAAATTTTATTAAACCCTAATTTAACCCAAATATATGGCTGGTAATATGAAAAATGTAATCTTTTTAACCCTTGTTTGTTGCTTCTTTGGATCGAAATCCCAAGCGCAAGATTTTAGTTTTGCTTTTTTTACAGATATGCATATCTATAATGATAGCACGTTAGATATCG
>DAIQRP010000068.1:5123-10783 GCA_036786125.1 Sphingobacterium sp. | reverse complement strand
ATATCGTTCATCAGAAATTAAAGGAGTCTAAACCTCTAGTCGATTTTGTATTGCTGGGAGGGGATAATATCGATATTGATAATCAGTCTGCAGAGTCTTTACCTCAGGCAATTGCGCGTTATCATCAATTGAAGGATCTATTTGCTCAAGAAAATATAAGCTATTTTCCGAGTATAGGTAATCATGACCGCTTGCCAAAATCCATTAGTCTTCAGGCTGACTCCGTCTTTGAAGCTGTATTTGGTGAGACATACTATAGCTTTGAACATCATGGCGTCAAATTTATCGTTTTAAATTCCGTTCAGCAGGTTGATCATAAATATGCTATTGGAGACAAACAGCTGCAATGGATAAAAGATGAACTCCAAAAGACCGATAAAAAGCAACCTATTGTTATCAGTACACATGTCCCTTTTATTTCAGTGTATTATCCAATTCTAACCGGAAAATATACCGATGCAGATACATTCTCAAATCAACATGAGGTATTTAATTTATTTCAACATCATAATCTGAAATTAGTGCTTCAAGGGCATATGCACCTCTATGAGGAAGTTTATGTTAAAGGAGTGAATTTTATTACTGCAGGGGCTGTTTCCGGAAATTGGTGGAATGGAAATTATGAAGGTACGGAACCAGGACGCCTGTATGTGCATTATAAAAATGGAGACTTTCATTGGGAATATAAATAATATCCATCCATGTGTTAGATTGCATAAAATCCAAGTGATAAACTTCGGGTAATCCATGTGGTAGATTGTATAAATTCAAGTTTTAGATTGCATAAAATCCATGTGTTGGACTACATATAGACAGCCTTTTTTTATAGCTATTTATTTAGAGAATATCCGAGGTTATGATCAATTATTCTGATTCTATAGGATGTATAATTTTTTATAGTAGCATAGCTAATAGTAGGATAACTAAATTTGACATTTAATTTAAATGTCAAATTTTTTCTATGCACAACTTATTGCTTAAAATTATTTAACTTACTAAAGCAATAGAAAGGCATAATTTTATGAAAAAAATTGGTTTTTTATCATTTGGTCACTGGGCGAACCATCCCGCTTACGAAACAAAGACGGCAAGTGATACATTATTACAATCTATAGATTTGGCGGTAGCTGCCGAAGAGATAGGAATTGATGGCGCATATTTTAGGGTGCACCATTTTGCAAATCAGCTGGCTTCTCCATTTCCCTTATTAGCGGCAATAGGAGCAAAAACATCGACCATAGAAATTGGTACGGGAGTAATTGATATGCGTTATGAAAATCCATTATATATGGTGGAAGATGCAAGTGCCGCAGACCTTATTGCTGGTGGTAGATTACAGTTGGGTATCAGTCGAGGTTCTCCCGAGCAAGTAATTGATGGATGGAGACATTTTGGATATGAACCTCAAGAAGGGGATAGCGATGCAGATATGGGCCGCAAAAAAGGATTGGAGTTTTTAGAAAAACTGCAAGGTAAAGGTTTTGCACAGCCTAACCCCAATCCCATGTTTCCTAACCCTCCAGGATTATTGCGCTTAGAGCCTTATGCTGAAGGATTAAGAAATAGAATTTGGTGGGGTGCAGCTTCCAATAGTACAGCTATATGGGCTGCGGAAAATGGTATGCATCTGCAAAGCTCCACATTAAAATTTGACGAAAATGGTAAGCCATTTCATATTCAGCAGGCAGAACAGATTCGCTTATATAGAGAAGCATGGAAAGCTGCTGGACATACTCATGAACCTCGCGTTTCTGTCAGTCGCTCTATTTTTGCTTTGGTCAATGATGATGATCGCTACCTGTTTGGGCAGGAGGCCGCTCGTGCTGATCAGATTGGAAATATTGAAGATGTGCGCACAATTTTCGGGAGAAGTTATGCTGCAGAGCCTGAACAGCTTATTAAAGAATTAGCAGAAGATGAGGCTATTCAAGAAGCCGATACGCTGTTACTAACTATTCCTAATACACTAGGGGTAGATTATAATATTCATGTTATGTCATCCATTTTAAAATATATAGCCCCTGAATTGGGTTGGCGTTAAGCATGGCTAATCTATAAAACTTATATTTTCCCATGATACATTTTTCCTATGGATAGCTATTGATTATAGATACATATTTATTATCGTTAGATATTGATTTTTATCTCTTTGAATGTTATGCATGGTCAAATATAAATCCTTCAGAATGGCATGCATGAATTTTTTGGATTCGAATATAATAAATCCGAATTGGCCCTAAGTTTTTACAGATTATAGAAGATGTTAAAGCACAAAATTTAAAGTTTTAATAGGCAATTGAAAATCTATATGAGTTAAAAGTCTCAAATCCAATAAGATAAAAATGTATAGGCATTAATAAAATGGAAATCTAATAGATATCGCATTTATTAATGCCTTTATCATGCTAAAAAAATAAATACGCGTTTGATATATCCTAAATAACGTCAATAGAGCATAAATACATATGTCGGTTCAATTAAGATATAAAACTAATATCGTTATTATCGGTGCAGGGCAGGCTGGACTATCTTCAGCTTATCATCTGCTGCGTTTAGGCATGAAAATAGGGAAAGATTTTGTTATACTCGATGCATCTCCTCATGCGGGTGGAGCTTGGCAAGATCGATGGGATTCCCTCACCTTAAGTACGGTCAATAAAATTCATGATCTTCCAGGTTTATCTTTTGAGGATAGCGTGCCTGAGCATATGAAGGAGGTCAAAGCAAATGAGGCTGTGCCGCATTATTATGAAATCTATGAAAAGAATTTTGGTATTCAAGTGCTCCGACCTGCTAAGGTTTATGATGTGCAAAAGATTCGGGAGCGATTTCATATAGATACCGATAGCTATTCTTTTTCCGCTCGAGGTATTATCAATGCGACAGGAACATGGAATAACCCCTATATTCCCCAATATCCTGGGGCTGAATTATTTCAGGGAGAACAACTTCATACCCGCGATTTTAAAACGGCCGATTATTTTAAAGGGAAGCATGTTATTATCGTCGGCGCAGGAATTTCTGCTCTACAGTTATTGGATCAGATTTCTAAAGTGACAAGCACCACCTGGGTAACGCGAAAAGTTCCACAATTTCATGAAGGCCCTTTCGATGAGGCTGCTGGATCTCATGCCGTAGCACTTGTGGAAGACCGCGTGCGCCGTGGTCTACCACCATTATCAGTCGTTTCAGTAACGGGCTTACCCTTAACTGCTGAAGTGAGAGAGATGCAAAGTAGATCCGTGCTCAAGCGCCTACCTATGTTTGCTGAGCTGACTGAAACTGGAGTTAAGTGGGAAGATGGAACAAGTATGCAGGCCGATGTCATCTTATGGAATACGGGCTTTCGCGGAGATTTAAATCACCTGCAACATGTGGTCCCTAAAGAACCTGAAGGCGGTATATTGATAGATGGTCGCTTAGCCACCAGGGTGGCGAAAGAACCTCGAATACATCTGGTCGGATATGGACCTTCGGCATCAACAATTGGGACTAATCGGGCGGGAAATAGCGCCGCCAGAGAGTTAATTGAAACTATAGGCTGGAAGAAAGGTAGCTAATGTTAGCTTAGATAACGGTACATTCCGGAATAATCTGAATGGGGAAGTTGCAGGAATTAGCGATGAAGCAGAGCTGATGAGCTTGCTGATGCAGCAGATTCGCAAGTTCAACTTTTTCGGGATCTGTTATAGTAATTTTAGGATTTAATGTGGCACTCATAAATCTGCCAGATCCATCGGGATAGCTTTCCAAAATGGCCTCAGCATGATCTGTATAAGAAAGAATATCTATGTTATTTTGGGTACAGACATATAGAAATGACATCATATGGCAGGAGATAAGGCTGCTCAATAATAAATCTTCGGGGTTGTACTTGCTAGGGTCTCCTTTAAAGGCCTTCGCCGCTGAAATTTCCAAGGTCGATTTTCCCTGAATACTTACCTGATGGCTTCTTTCATAGGTTTTTCTGTCTGCCTGTACGATTTCTTTGGACCAGGATAAGTCTGCTTTAAATTGATGTTTGAATGCCATATAGACTCAAAATTAAGGAATTAATTGGCTTGTCCAAATGGAATTAATTAGCTTTGCTATATACATTCATACCATGATAAAAATATACCACCATAGTCAATGTAGTAAGAGCCGTCAGGCTTTGGCCTATCTTCAGGAGCATAGCGCGGAGATTGTGATTCAAGAATATATGCAGGAGGTTCCAAGCCGAAAAGAATTAAAGCATATAGTGGATTTATTAGGAATAAAACCCTTGGAATTAATCCGTCAGAAGGAAAGCATTTTTATCGAACAATTTAAAGGGAAATCCTTAACCGATGAGGAGTGGATCGATGCGATGTTAGCTTTTCCTATACTTATAGAAAGACCCATTATTATCCAAGATGGCAAAGCTGTCATTGGGAGACCGATAGAAAACGTATTCCAGTTAATAGAAGGTTAAGACCTTTGGAAAAGGCCATCCGTCAATTGCTATTGACCAGCTATCAATTTCTTTTTCTGTCACGCTATTATAGAGTGATATTTATCTAAAATCTCTACCCAAAACATGGGAAGAGGAATATCACTTAAATGACATGATATGAAGAAGTTTTTTTTATTATTAATGATTTGCTTGTCGATCAATATCCTTAATGCTAAAGATATTAAAAGCGTAGAAAACAGCATAAAAAAAGTGAAAATCGGGATGAAAATGAAAAAGGTCATTTCCCTGATGGGCGCAGATTATGAGCTTATTTCGGCTAAGGAGTCTGTTTTAGTTTTGGCTTATACTACGGAAGATAAAGGTAGATACAAACTTGTATTTGCCGAAGAAAAGCTCAAAGAATTAAGTAAAGATTCCTGCAGATGCCATGGGAAATTCCCTTGGAGGAGCTGGTAGAAAAAAGGAGGCCTGTTGAAGACCTCCTTTTTTATTATAACTGAATATCACCTTCACGCCCTAAGTCCATCTTTTGTCCCGTAATAGCACTTGCCGCTACCTGCAGGAGGTTGGTTAGCTTGTTTCCTTTGGTATCCCAATAGTGGGCATCTTTTGGAGTAACTTGGAGCACGCGGATACTCGGATCTTCTTTCCCTTTTTCAAAATAAACTTCCACAAATTTGTTCCAATATTTTTCAATTCGCTCGGAGTCTCTAGAAATTTGTACGGTACCATCTAAAGTTAAAAACTCATAATTGCTCGGATTAGCAAAGGAGATGGAAACTCTGGGGTCCGCTTGGAAATTATGAAATGATTGGCTATCTGATGAAAATAGATACCAGATATCGCCATGTTCATCAACTTCTTGCCGGCTCATCGGTACCACATATGGATAGGATTGATCGGCGGAAAAACTAGACATCATTCCGATATCTATCTGGTCGACCATTTCTCTTAATTTCTCTATCCCTTCTTTTTTATTTAGATTTTCAGTACTCATAATATTTTATATTAAATGAAACTATACTGAGTCAACAAGTTAATGGGCCAATTAGTTTTAATGGATCCCATAATTATAACCATTGAAATAAGCCCTTTTTTTTACCTAATAGACGCTTTTTGAAGCTTTTTGCTGATTTTATGCGATAAAAATCGTATAATTACGGTTAATGAAATATACAATAGCCTTTTTTGCAATGACATTTTTTAGTTTTTTATTAAAGGCATC
>DAIQRP010000068.1:0-4946 GCA_036786125.1 Sphingobacterium sp. | reverse complement strand
AACCCAATACTTGGAATGCATCAGATACAAGTTCTTTGCGTCATGTTCCAATTTTTGTAACTGTTCAATAGATATGAGAAAAAAAGTTTCTAATAATATTCATTTAGTCCTTATCACTTCAGTGTTAGCCTCCTGTGGACAAGTAGCACAGCAGAATACCGAACCTAAACAAAGGGTGTATATGCGAGCAGATTCTACGGCAACCTATACAGAAGTAACGGATAACTATAATAACCGATCTTCACATGCCGGAGGAATGGGTTCCTCTTTATTGTGGTTTATGGCATTTCGCCATATGGGAGGAGCATTAGGATATTCCAATAATAATATCCATCCCAATTCTGTAGCAGGAAGCAATGTGCGAAAAGCTGCGGCAGTGCAGGCGCAACGTGGAGGTTTTGGAAATACGGTTAATCGTTCATCTGCAGGTTCCTAATGAAGATTAAAAAACTACGTATTGACCCCAACTGGCAACAACGTTTAGAAGCTATAGGTTTTGGCTACCACAGCTTGGGAGATGTCCCTTTTTGGGTGGACGATTACTACTATGAAATCCGAAATAAAGATGCTGACCTCATCTATCAGGCGACAAAAGACTTATGGGAGATGTGTTTGGAAGCTGTGGACTATATCATAAAAAATAAACAATATGATGTATTCCGTATTCCAAAATTTATGATTCCTCATATCGAACATTCTTGGGAACACGATGAACCGTCTATTTATGGTCGTTTTGATTTTGCCTATGATGCAGAATTGAAGGAGCTTAAGATGTTGGAATTTAATGCCGATACGCCGACCTCCTTATTTGAATCCGGTATTGTGCAGTGGTATTGGAAAAATCACTATTTTCCAGAAATTACAGACCAGTATAATAGTATTCATGAACAATTAATATCGAGCTGGAAGGAAATTAAACCTTATCTGAAAGGTAAGATCCTTCACTTTTCTTGTACCAAGGAGACGCTGGAAGATTTAACTAACGTAGAATATTTAAGGGATACAGCAATACAAGCGGGTATAGAAACAAAATTAATCTATATAGACGATATTGGGTGGACAGGTTCCTACTTTGTGGATTTAGAAGGTGAAGAGATTCAATCCATCTTTAAGTTATACCCTTGGGAATGGATGAGTAGAGAGGATTTTGGAGTTCATATTATAAATGATGTGCATAGAGCACAATGGATTGAGCCTTCCTGGAAAATGTTATTGTCCAATAAAGCAATTCTTCCGATACTTTGGGAGCTGTTCCCAAATCATCCAAATCTGTTAGCATCCTATAGTAAAGAGCCAGCTCACTTAAAGCATTTTGTAAAAAAACCTATTCTCTCCAGAGAAGGGGCTAATATCGAAATGTATTACGATAAGGAAATGATTTATGCTACGGAAGGTGAATATGGAGAAGAAGGATATATCTATCAGGATTTAGCCGTATTACATCGCGAGGAAACGGGATTTTCTATTATTGGCAGCTGGATTATAGGGCAGGAGCCTTGTGGTATATCCTTTCGAGAGTCAGATATGCCGATTACAACCGATAAAAGTAGATTTATACCTCATATTATAAAGTATTAAAGGCAAAAGTATCTTTTGCCTTTAATTAAAATGAAAAAGTATAAATGCTATTCTAAACGCCATAACTTAGAATAATCCCAAGTTATATTCTTGAACTAAATCCAATATCATATGGTATCCAACTAAAGAGTTTCCATGGCTATCTAATGGAGCACTAAAAGTTCCTATGCCTGCTTGATAAGGGATGCTCACCATAATACCTCCACCTACACCAGATTTGCTCGGTAATCCTACCGTACGAGCATGCTCCCCAGAAAATTCATACATTCCGGCAATTAACATTTGAGATTGTATAAGCTTAGAAATCTCCGCATTTTTATAGCGTGAATCACCATCAAAACGTACACATTGATTGGCGAAAAAGTAGCCTATTTTGGCGAGATCCTCCACAGTAAGCTCTATAGCACACTGCCGGAAATAGTTGTCTAGTTGCTCCTCCGTTCCAGTAATCAGCCCTGCATTCTTCATAATATAAAACATTCCGCGATTACGATGCCCAGTTTCTTTTTCAGATTGGAAGACAGATTCACTATAGGTAATTTCGGGATTATGGCAGATATATCTGACCATATTTAAAATTTGAATAAACGCACTGTCTGCAGCTCCAGAAATTAAGGAGGTCGTTAAAATCGCTCCGGCATTCATCATCGGATTTAATGGCTTGCCCATAGTCTCCAAATTAGCGAAATGATTGAAAGCTTTATCTGTTCCGAAATATCCCATTTTATCAAAAACATCCTGCTCACCTCTTTCCATAACAGCCAGCATAAGAGCAATGGTTTTTGAAATACTCTGCATGGTGAATTTATGATGTACATCACCTACACTAATAATTTTTCCATCTTCGTTGACTACAGCAAAAGCTAAAGCCCGAGGATCCATTTTTCCTAATTCAGGGATATAATCGGCGACTTTCCCATCCCTATAGTATGGTCTATTCGCCTCCATAATGGAGTTTAATGCAGCAGAATTTATTTCTCTAGTGCTGCTAATCTTTTGTGCATAAAGGGTGAAATGAGTCAATAGAAATAAAATTGAAAATATGTGCTTATATACCTTGGAAATAGAAGTCTGTGTCATTATTTATATATAATTAATCCCTTTTTAAGTTATTCAATATTAATGAATCTATAGGAGGTATTAAAATAAATAGATGGAAAAGTAGATTTTATCATTTCCCTACTTACCCTGCGCTGACCTGACCTGCTTGCAAAGATATCATTATTTAAATGAATTTAATTATTATGAAATATAATTATTTTTAGAATTGCATGTTTCAATAAATTTAGAAATTTAATTAACTGATTAATTCTCTCTAATTATAGATAGAGCAGATTATTTTTTATTTATACCTGAAATCAGTGATATAGCTTTATCTTAAATCAGCTAATTTTACGGCAATAATACCAGAGCATATGAAACAAAAACTATTTTTTACGTTTTTAATAGCCATCACTTATTTAAGTTCTTTTGCGCAGCACATGAAACTCGATGTGACTATTACCCAAAATAATCAAACCATTCAGGCTAAGGATGCTGTTTATACCTTAAAGCCAGGAGCATTTGATTTTAATTTCACAGGTCATAATATCGAAGGTTTTCTAATCGGTGCGACTTTAGATGAAGATGTCTATCGCTCAGCTTTAGGAGAGGCAGATTTAGAAGTTAATTGGTTTGAAGAGTCAGGAATGGCCGAGGAGCTTTTTAATCCTCATAAAAAGCTAATTATTTCAAATGATGCGCCCAGCTATTGGTATTTTACAGATGCGCAAGATCATCGTATGAATAAGGGAGCTAAAGGTACAGTAAAGCAATGGAAAGGTCAACGTACCATTAGCAAATTACAGGATATCAATAGACAGAGAGAAATCAACTTAGATAAATTTAAAGGTAAAATATACCTATTTATGTACTCACCGATGTATGATGAGGATTATAACCTTACAGATGCAGTGGTATTATTTCAAGGGGAACTACGATTTGTAGATTAAGACATGAATAAGAGCAAAAAAGAGGGAATTCTGAATAAGAATTCCCTCTTTTTTTTATTTTATTTCTTTTTGATATTCAGAATGATATATAATTTTTTTATATTTAGATAATCAGACAGATTCAAGAGTCTGTTGGAATACCCAATGATAAACCTGTATAATCCTTTTTGATTATAACTTTATATTTTAACTATTTTCTCAGCAGATTTCTACTGAGGGACGTGTGTCTATAATCAATTATCGGATAACCTAAATAGGAAGGTCTGTAGCCTTCTGCATTTATTTTTATGAATAGAAAGCATTTTTTAAAAAGTTCGGCAATTATTGCTGCATCATCTATTTTTAGCAGATCAAATTTATTAGCTTCTTCAAGCGGATTGATTAGAGTTGGCCTTATTGGAGCAAATGGTATGGGCTGGACTAATTTAAACGCCTTATTAAAAAATAAGCAAGTTATCTGTACGGCCTTATGTGATGTGGATGAAAATGTATTACAGCGTAGAGCTGCCGAGTTATATGATCGTGGAATACATGTAGCTACCTATATTAATTATAAGGATCTGCTGGCCGATCAGGCTATCGATGCGGTTATTATTGCGAGCCCAGATCACTGGCATTGCTTACAGATGATGGATGCTGTAGATGCAGGCAAGCATATCTATATTGAAAAACCTATAGGAAATTCTATTGAAGAATGTAGGCTAATGTTGGAACGTGCTCAACGAAGTTCCACTATCATCCAAGTAGGGCAATGGCAACGTAGCCAACAGCATTTCCGGGATGCTATAGCCTATTTACATCAAGGGCATTTAGGCAAAGTCAGATTGGTTAAAGCCTGGTCTTATGTGGATTGGAAGAAACCTATTTCCGTACGCCCAGATGAAGCTGTTCCTGCTCATGTACATTATGATATGTGGCTGGGGCCTGCCCAAAAAAGACCTTTTAACCCAAATAGATTTCATTTTGAATTCCGTTGGTTTTGGGATTATGCCGGCGGATGACGGACTGGGGGGTACATATGTTGGATTATGCGCTGCTTGGTATGCAAGTTTCGACTCCACTTTCTGTGATGTCTTCAGGTGGCAATTTTGCCGACCCCCATACTGCTGCGGAGACTCCGGACACCCTGACGACAGTATACGAATTTCCGGAATTTAATATACAATGGGAACATGCTGTAGGATTGGGTCAAGGTCCCTATAATCGAACTCATGGAGTCGCATTTATAGGAAATAATGGAACCTTAATTCTAAATAGAGAAGGTTGGGAAGTTGTTCCCGAGAAAGGAAAAATGGAAGCCGTTCCTTTCCAAAAATCTCTAGATCATGGCTTGGAGCGACATATGGAAAATTTCGTCGACGCCATTATTCAGAAGGA
>DAIQRP010000067.1:3715-14534 GCA_036786125.1 Sphingobacterium sp. | reverse complement strand
AGATGGCATTAACAATTTCCTCACGGATTCCCAGTTCTAAAAATGGGTTCATGAAATAAATTATACAATAGGCTCTATTGCCTAAGGCACCGCAAAGGTAAGAAAAAATATTGAAAAATCATAATTATCAATAAGTTATATTTGTTTTTGCTTGTTTTTTGTCAGATAATCTAGTAATGAGTGTTTTACTTCGAATATGGTAAGAATAGCGCGAGTAAACTGCTAAATTTGTATTTATTTTTTAATAGATTTAAAGAAAAAAAGATGAAGACCAATTATGTATTGCTTAGTATTTTGCTATTAGCTGTGTATCTTCCAGGGAAAGCACAGACTAATTCAGGCCCCACAGGATTTATAGAACTCCTGAAAAATCATCTAGGAAAGTCTTATGAAGGTCAGATTACCGCTGGAGGTAAAGAAGGCGATGGCTTTACAGGAAAGAAACTTGTGATGACCATACTTCAGGCCGAAGACAATCTAGTGAAAGTCCCTTTCTATGTAGGAGATGATTATTCTAGAACATGGATTTTTAATTTAGAAGATAACCGAATTACCTTAAAACATGACCATAGAAAAGCTGATGGTAATCCCGATGAAGTGACCTTTTATGGTGGAACGACAACCAATGTAGGCACGGCAAACTTACAAGTTTTTCCGGCAGATCAGGAAACGGTGGAAATAATTCCTGCAGCAGCAACAAATGTATGGTGGGTAGAGATTTCGGATACCAGCTATAGCTATAACCTCAGAAGGATAGGGTCTGATCGGGTCTTTACAGTAAGCTTTGATTTAACTCAACCCATTGCTTTTACAGAGCTGCCTTGGGGTTGGAATCAAAAATAGGTTTGATATAAATAAAAAAAGGTTGCTCCAACTTGGAGCAACCTTTTTTTATGATTAATTTCTACTAGTATAAAGTAAACTCTACACGACGGTTTTGTTGACGACCAGCAGCGTTTGCATTCGTTGCAATCGGTTGGTTTGGACCGTAACCTGTAGCTTCAATACGAGATGCATTTGCACCTTTAGAAACTAAGTATGCTTTTACTGACTCAGCACGTTCTTTAGATAATCTTAAGTTCGTTTGTAATGAACCTGTATTATCTGTGTGACCTGCTAATTTTAAGCTAAAGTTTTTCTCTACTAATAAAGCAGCAACGCGATCTAATGAAGAATGTGATGTTGCACGAATTGTTGATTTACCTAAATCGAACTCTAAGTTTTTAATAGCCTCATCAACTACTTTTCTATCTTCTTCAGTAACGACGATTTTTTCGATTACTTTAGTTTCATTTTTCATTTCCGGAAGTGGACATCCTGAACCATCTACTTTTGTTCCAGCAGGTGTATTAGGACACTTATCGAATTTGTTAGCAACACCATCACCATCATCGTCATTTAAGTCTGTATTTAACTTATCAACTTGAGATTTAAGTGCATTGTTTGAAGCTTGTAATGCATCACGTTCTGCTTTTAACTCATCGTATTTCGCTGTATAGTCAGAAACTAAAGTAGCTACTGGATTGGAGTTGTTTAATGCAGGCTTGTCTGAAGCGCCTAAAGCAAATTCTAAACCAGCGTGAGCATAAGAGAATAAGTCATGTTTGAACGTTCCTGTGTTCACCCCGTCAAATCCTTTGTTAGCCCAGTTTAACTGGTAACCTAAATCTAAGTTAATACCTTTACCTACTGCAAATTTTAAACCTGCATCCATAGGGATAAATAATTTAGATTGAGAATCATGCGTAACCGAAGTTGCACCTACTGTATTAGTTGTTTCATTTCCTAAAACCCCTAAACCGATCGATACATAAGGCTTAATAAAGCTGTTGATTAATCTGAAGTTTGTGTTCGCTAATGTAAACTCTCCAGAAACTGCAGCTGACCAAGGTAATTTTGCCTCAAAAGATTGTGAACCATCTTTAAATGCAGACTCAACTTTACCACCCATATATTGAGCTTTTAAGCCAAATGAAGGAGAGAATTGTTTCTTAATGTAAGCTGAATATCCAAAATTTGTTGTTAAATCATCGAAATCCTTACGGTTGAAACCGAAAATATTTCCTTGATTTAAAATACCTGCATTCACTCCAATAGACCATGTTCTGTATTGAGTGCTTGGACCAAATGGTGTAGTCCCTTCGTAAGAGCCTGTTTTAGTTGTTTGAGCAAATGATGTAGTTGTAATCAATGCCGCAGCAATCATTAAACCAGGTTTTGTAAAATTGAATTTCATATATTTAATTATTATGATGAACAATATGTTATTTGTACTCTAATACATAAAAATCGAGCCATTTGTTTTTTGACTTTTAAGGACAAGTATTCAACGTATTGATTTACAATGAATTAATTTTTTAAAATAATTTAATTTTTTTTCTTTTCCCTATAAAAATTCTTTTTTTTACCCGATGCTAACCCTCTTGAAGACTATACAAAACGGTAAAATACTATACACGTGCAAATAAATTGGGA
This sequence comes from Sphingobacterium sp., assembly GCA_036786125.1. GTDB lineage: Bacteria > Bacteroidota > Bacteroidia > Sphingobacteriales > Sphingobacteriaceae > Sphingobacterium. Next base: position 12,059 of record DAIQRP010000067.1, on the reverse strand, counting down.
ACTGTAATTTCAAATGCCATAGATTTTACGACGTTCTCCGAAATTAATTTTTGGAAGAATGATTTCCTACTTTTCGTAATGAGAATAATATCAACTTCATCATCACGCAGTAGCGTCTGTATGCCTTTGGTGATGCTTTCTTTAGCATTAGCAAAGTATGCAGTCGACTTCACCGTATAGGAAATATCTTGAATTTGCGTTTCCGCAATAATATTGGATATCCAAAGTTTAAATTTTTGATCTAATTCTTTGATGTCCACACGGTTTGTATTAATATGAATCAGTTTTAAATGAAAATTGCTGCCATAGAGTTGAACTGCTTGTCTAAGCACCTCTATTTCGCCTTCCTTAAAATTGCATAATAAGGCTATGCTATCTTTTTTTAACTGTGTCGCATTTATTGGAATCGCTAATACGGGTACAGAAGCACGGAGTATAACATCATAGGTATTTGAGCCTAAGAAGATAGATTCCAGGCCAGAAGATCCTTTAGTTCCCATTACAATGCTGAGATAGGACTCCTTTTGCAGTTGTTTTTCAATTTCCTCCGTTAATACCCCGTCACGATAAGCAGCTTGAATAGTAAGATGAGGAAATTGCTGCTGCAGTTTAGCCATAAATTTCTCCATTTCCTGTTTTGCTTCGCTGATGCTAGGGTCGATAAGCTCTTCAGAAGAATTGATATACTGATTGGTATGTAAGGTATAGATATATAATAGGGTAATATCTATTTTTTTTTCTGAAGCTATTTGACAGGCATAGGATGCTGCCACAAAGGCATTTTCAGAAAAATCGATGGGTACGAGAAGTTTTTTCATGACTTATACTTTAGCAAAAAATGTAGGTACTATAAGATTTAACGCAATTGCTTTGGAAACTGAGCGATTGAATATTCGATTAAAAAAGGATTTTCTAGTTTTTGTTACCAGCAGGATATCTACTTCCTCCTCTAAAATCATCTCATTGATAACTTCTGGAATGCTGTCTAATTCTTTAATTCTTTTTTGAATGGAATTAATTTCTATATCCACATCCTCAAAGTTATACCGTTTCTCTATAGCATACTTCCAGATATCTAGATTACTTTCTACTTCATCTTTATCTTCTTCCTCATGTTTTACATGTAAAAGTTTCAGCTCGTAGTTCTGATTGAATACGCCCGTAAATTCTCGGAGAACGGTCAGTTCCTCTTCTTTAAAATTTGAAAGTAATGCGGCAGTTTTTAAAGCTGGAACTTCATGTCCGAGTGGAATGGCTAATACGGGGATAACGGAATTTTGTGTTATGGCATAGGTATTACTTCCAATAAAAGCTGTTCGATCGGCCGTAGCACCTTTGGTTCCCATCACCACTAGCGCATAGCTGTCTTGTTTTACAAGCTGAGGAATACGTTCGACCAATAGTCCATTATCGCAATTGGCCTGAATTTCGAGCTCCGGAAATTGAGCTTGAATTTTAGCCTTAAATTCCTGAATAGAAAGATCAGCTTTTAGCAAGTCTGAATTTTTGATTTCCTCGGTCATTTCATTCGGGGAAAAAGCAGAGGACTGCGCCGTATAATTATGGTAGATATGCAGGTTCCAACCATTTTTCTGTGCAATATGTGCGGCATATATGGCTGCAGAATACGCATTATTTGAAAAGTCCGTTGGTACAAGGATTGTTTTTCTCATGTTATTATAAGTATAACTTGTTAGTAATAGTATAAATGTACGAAATCAAGTTTGTTTAAGCCAAAACTCTATATTTTTGTTGGTCTGACAAATGTGTATAGGAATGAATTTTTGTGATTGTTGTCATAGCGATATGGAGGAATTGGTTCAAACGGTTTATTAAATGTAATTTATCTACTGTTATCCTTGGTTTTGATTGCATAGAAATCCAATTTTAAGTAAGTTTGCAAGGAATATTATTATATATTGGTTTCATGACAAGTAGAGAAATTCGTGAGGCATTTCTAGCATTTTTTAGAAGTAAAGCCCACCAAATAGTCCCATCGGCACCCGTAGTGGTTAAAAATGATCCGACGTTAATGTTTACAAACGCGGGGATGAATCAGTTTAAAGATTTATTTTTAGGTGAATCAGCCATTAAATTTCCTCGAGTAGCGGACACACAACGATGTTTACGTGTTTCTGGGAAGCATAATGATTTAGAGGAGGTGGGAATTGATACCTATCACCACACGCTTTTCGAAATGTTGGGAAACTGGTCATTTGGGGATTATTTTAAGGCTGAAGCCATACAATGGGCTTGGGAATTAATGACTGAAGTATATCAGTTAGATAAAGACCGTCTCTATGTAACGATTTTCGAAGGAGATGCTCATGAAGGGTTAGAAAGAGATATGGAAGCTTTTAATTTTTGGAAAGCTTTAATTCCAGAAGACCGTATTTTATTAGGCAATAAAAAGGATAATTTCTGGGAGATGGGAGAGACTGGTCCATGTGGTCCTTGCTCTGAAATCCATTACGATATGCGTCCTGATCAGGAACGTGCTACTGTCAGTGGGCAGAGTTTAGTCAATGCCGATCACCCTCAGGTTATCGAGATATGGAACTTAGTCTTTATGCAATTCAAACGCCTTAAAGATGGTTCTTTAGTTTCTCTTCCTGCCAAACATGTGGATACTGGAATGGGTTTTGAGCGTTTAGTTCGAGCTATTCAAGGAAAGACATCCAACTATGATACCGATGTATTTCAACCTTTAATTCAATATATCGCTACTAAAGCAGGCGTTACTTATGGAACGGATGAAAAGTTAGATATCGCTATGCGTGTCTTATCGGATCATATTCGGGCCATTGCTTTTGCTATTGCCGATGGACAGCTTCCTTCGAATAATAAGGCGGGTTATGTAATCCGTCGTATTTTACGTCGTGCGGTTCGTTATGCATATACGTTCTTAAATTTTAAAACACCGTTTTTAAATGAATTGGTTCCTTTACTGGCTCAACAATTTGAAGGCGTATTTGACGAACTATTCGCGCAACAAGACTTTGTTCAAAAAGTAGTACTCGAAGAAGAAGTTTCTTTCTTACGTACTTTAGTTACTGGAGTACAGCGTTTCGAAAACTATGCCGAGACGAATGCAGCTATTGCTGGAGACTTCGCTTTTGAATTATATGATACCTATGGTTTTCCAATCGACTTAACGGAGCTTTTAGCTCGAGAGAAAAATCTTGCTGTAGATATGGAAGGATTTAATCAAGCGCTGACAGAGCAGAAAGAGCGTTCTCGAGCAGCAACTTCGATAGATACGGGAGATTGGATTTTGGTTCATGAAGATGATGCAGTACAATTTGTAGGCTATGACCAGTTAGAGGCAAAGACAGAAATTGTAAAATATAGAAAAGTTACAGCCAAAGGGAAAGATCAATTTCAATTAGTGCTTTCTGTAACTCCATTTTACGCCGAAGGAGGTGGACAAGTGGGAGATGCAGGGCTTTTAATTTCTGAACTTACAGGCGAAAAAATAGTCATTACAGATACCAAGAAAGAAAATGGATTAATCGTTCATTTTATACCTAAATTACCTCATTCTTTTGAGGGTATATTTACTGCTCAGGTCAATGTACAGAAACGTTTAGATACTGAAAATAACCACTCGGCAACCCATTTATTACATGCTGCTCTAAAAGAAGTCTTAGGAGATCATGTGAATCAAAAAGGATCGTTGGTGAATGAAGATATTCTACGTTTTGATATTTCCCACTTCTCAAAAATTACGGAGGAAGAAATTAAGGCTGTAGAAGATATCGTCAATGCTAAAATTCGGGAGAATATTGCGCTTAAAGAAGAACGTGAGGTTCCTTTTCAAGAAGCAATCGATTCCGGAGTAACGGCTTTATTCGGTGAAAAATATGGCGATTATGTTCGTATCATCACATTTGACGATCAATATTCTAAAGAGCTTTGTGGAGGTACACATGTTAAAGCTACTGGACAGATTGGATTTTTTAAGATTATTTCTGAATCCGCTGTCGCTGCTGGGGTACGCCGAATTGAAGCTATTACTGGAACAAAATGTGCCGCGGTTATTCGCGAACAATTTGAATTGGTACAGAAATTTAAAGAATTATTAAATAATCCAAAGGATTTCGTTGCTGCAGTAGGGAAGATTATTGAAGAAAATGGAGCGCTCAAAAAAGAAATTGAGAAAAGTATTTTAGAAAAATCTTTAGCCCTAAAAGATGGCTTAATTGCGAATATTCAGCAGGTCAATGGGGTGAACTTCTTATCCACCTTAGTTGATCTACCTAATGCTGAAGCCGTGAAAGCACTAGCTTATGCATTAAAAGGGGCTGTTCCGAATCTATACCTTGTATTAGGCGCAGCTTTTGAAGGCAAGCCTAGTTTGACTATTGTAGTATCAGATGAATTAGCCAAAGAAAAAGGATTACATGCAGGTAATATCGTACGTGAATTAGCCAAAGAAATCCAAGGAGGAGGAGGAGGACAACCTTTCTTCGCTTCTGCAGGAGGAAAAGATGCGGCAGGACTTTCTAAAGCTATAGCACGTGCTAGTGAATTTTTAAAATAAAATATAATGAAAAACAGAATTTTAACGGGAATTGGGTTGCTTTTTTTAGGTCTTGTGGGCTGTAATAATAAGGATACTTTTGTGATATCTGGACAGATTCAACAGGCAGGTAATATTAAAGTTGTTTCTTTATATGAGGGTGATCGGAAGTTAGATTCTGTTTTTCTAAATGAAAGCAGCCGTTTTAAGTTTGAAAGACCCGCAACACAAGCGCGTCTCCTTTCTCTACGTGTTGGAAATAATAAGTATGATCTGATTATTCAACCCGGAGAAGAGATTAATTTTAAAACGAATATGATGGATAGCCCGGAGAAATATAAAGTCGAAGGGTCTGACCTGTCTAAGGATATTCAAAAATTTGCCGTCGTACGTAACCGACGTGACTTCTTAAGAGATTCCTTACAGGGGGATTTTGCAAAACGTACCGCAGATGCCTCTGCTGCAGAAATTGATGCGTTGAGATATGCTTATCTACAGAAATTTTCAACGGAATTAAAAGATTATACACAGAAAGCAGTCGCCTTTTCCAAAGAACATCCGAATCTCGCTGGATTCTATGCTATCAGTACCCTAGATCCAGAAATTGCTGAAGCAGAAATTATTGCTTATGCTGATCAGATTCAAGATCAATTTATGGACAATGGATATGTGGAACAGTTTAAATTGGAAACTGCAAAATTAAAACAGCTAGCTATAGGGCAGCCTGCACCACAGTTTTCATCCTATACGGTGAAAAATAAAAAAGTGAACCTAACTGATTTTAAAGGTAAATATACCTTAATAGATTTTTGGGCTTCCTGGTGTGCTCCGTGTCGCGAAGAAAATCCGAATATCGTTCGTCAGTATCATGCTTTTAAAGATAAAGGCTTTGATATTTTGGGCGTTTCTTTGGACAATAATCCTGGATCTTGGATTCGCGCTATGGAAGACGATAAGTTAGTTTGGACAAATGTGTCCGACCTACAGGCTTGGGGTTCTGAAATAGTGGGTTTATACCGCCTTAAAGCAATTCCTACTTCTTATCTAATTGATCCTAATGGGCTTATAATTGCTAAGAATTTAAGAGGGGTAGAGCTGGAAAACTTTTTAAAGGAACACTTAAAATAGATTAAGCTAATATTAATTTAATCTTAAGACTTAATGATTTCATAACAATCCGTTAACATAAATTCACTAAAAAGTATATAATTTAGCAAAAAAACTATTATGAGCATTGCCAAACAAAAAATACTAATAGTAGATGACGAACCGGATATTGTTGAGTTAATCGCCTATAACTTAAAAAAGGAAGGATATCAAGTCTCTACAGCTTCCAATGGTCAAGAAGCGATTCAAGTCGCAAAAGATATATTGCCAGACTTAATTATTTTAGACGTAATGATGCCTAAAATGGATGGTATTGAAGCTTGTCGTATTATGCGGGGAATGCCTGAATTTAAAAATGTCTTTATGGTATTTTTAACGGCACGTTCGGAAGAATACTCTGAAATTGCTGGATTTCATGTAGGGGCAGATGATTATATTGCAAAACCTATTAAACCGCGTGCTTTGATGAGCCGGATTAATGCGATTTTACGTCGTAATGCATCGGATGACGCTAACGCTCAACAAGATCGCGTGGAGATTGCGGATTTGGTAATTGATAGAGAGTCTTTTTTAATATTTAAAGCCGGACAAAAAATTGTATTGGCTAAAAAAGAATTTGAATTGCTTTATTTATTAGCCTCAAAACCGAATAAGGTATTTACCAGAGAGCAGATTTTAAAAAGTATTTGGGAAGATTCAGTAGTCGTTACAAATCGCACGATTGATGTTCATATCCGTAAATTAAGAGAAAAAATAGGTGAAACCTATGTCACCACAGTTAAAGGTGTAGGTTATAAATTTGAATTACTCGACTAAGTCGAATGCTAAAAATATAGTAAGCCCTCAGAATTTAAAAAATTCTGAGGGCTTTTTTTATCCTGATTTCTTATCCTTAGTTTCTTGGATTAATCTTTATCTTTGTGTATCAACTAAGTTTCAAAATTATGTCCTCTATACTTATTAAATCCGCTCAAATTGTTAATGAAGGTCAAATACAGACTGCTGATGTTCTGATTAAAGCAGGTAGAATAGCAAAAATTGCCTCTAACATCGATGCCGAAGCCGATCAGCTGATCGATGCCGAAGGATTACACCTATTTCCTGGATTAATTGATGATCAAGTACATTTCAGAGAACCTGGGTTAACCTATAAAGCAGATATCTTCCATGAAAGTCGCGCCGCGGTAGCGGGGGGTACGACCTCTTTTATGGAAATGCCCAATACCGTTCCCAATACACTTACGCAAGAACTATTACAAGATAAATACGATATCGCACAGCAGACGGCATTAGCGAATTACTCCTTTTTTATGGGAGCGGCTAATGATAATTTAGAGGAAGTATTAAAAACGAATCCGAGAAATGTATGTGGAGTAAAAGTTTTTATGGGTTCTTCCACAGGAAATATGCTGGTTGATAATGAACGTGCTCTGGAAGGAATATTTGCAAATTCTCCCACTTTAGTGGCGACACATTGTGAGGACGAAGCTACTATAAAAGCGAATTTAGCTTATTTTAAGGAGCAGTATCAAGATCAGCTACGGATAGAGATGCATCCCTTAATTCGTTCTGAAGAAGCCTGCTATCTATCTTCTTCTAAGGCCGTGGAATTAGCTAAAAAGAATAATACTAGACTACATATTTTACATATATCCACTGCTAAGGAAACCTTATTATTTGATGCTCATATCCCTTTAGCCGAAAAACGTATTACTGCAGAAGCCTGCATTCATCACCTGTGGTTTTCTGATCAAGATTATGCGAAAAAAGGGAATTTTATCAAATGGAATCCCGCCGTTAAAACCAGCTCAGACCGAGATCAAATTCTTCAAGCCTTATTAGATGGACATATTGATGTTATTGCTACGGATCATGCTCCACATACCAAAGAGGAAAAATTACAAGATTATGCGGCAGCTCCTTCTGGAGGCCCTTTAGTGCAGCATGCATTACAAGCTTTAATTGATTTATATAAGCAGGGAAAGATGACTTTAGAGCAGATTGTACAGAAGTCTGCCCATAACACTTCCATCTGTTTTCAGATTGAAGATCGTGGATATATCCGAGAAGGATACTTTGCGGATATAGTTTTAGTGGATTTAAATAAACCGTATACCGTTTCTGCTTCCAATATACTTTCCAAATGTAAGTGGTCCCCTTTTGAAGGTCATACATTTGGCTCTACGATTGAACATACGCTTGTATCGGGTAAGCTGGCTTATTCTCAGGGACAGATTATTGAAGTAGGATCTGGACAGCGCCTATTATTTAACAGATAATAAGCTTAGCCTGTATCTTGGCTATTTGGGAGCAATGTTGGGATTAATTTCGAAGCTATGTATAGTTTTCGGAGCAGTAGAAGACAGATCGAGATAAATCGGGGAACGCATATAATACTAGAAAAGCCTTTATTAACGAATGAAATTATTACTATTAAATATTATTATGATAATGGGAATCGGACATGTCTCTGCAGCTCATACAGATACCTTGCGCTTATCGAAAGGGGAAATAGATGAATTATATACTCAATATAAGGAACCTGTATTTACTTACCGTCGCTTTAAGCATGACGATATTTTTAAACTGCTTCATAAACATCAGGAAGATTCGGTATTATCTATTGTAGAAATCGGTAAATCGGTTAATTTAAGAGAGATTTATCGCGTTCAATATGGGCAAGGGCCACAAACAGTGATGTTATGGTCCCAGATG
>DAIQRP010000067.1:0-3705 GCA_036786125.1 Sphingobacterium sp. | reverse complement strand
ATATTTTATTCCGATGTTAAATCCAGATGGAGCGGAGGATTTCAAACGTCGGACAGCGATGAATATTGATATGAATAGGGATGCACGCGCTGGAAAGACTGTAGAAGGAGCTCTGTTAAAAGCTCAAGCACTGGCTATTCAACCGCGTTATGCATTTAACCTGCACGATCAGAATATCTATTATAATATCCCTGGCACTGCGACCCCTGTTAGCATTGCTCTATTAGCTCCAGCTTTTAATAAACAACGGGATATCAATGCCGTACGGCAAGGAGCAATGCAAATTATTGCTGGAATGAATCGTCTGCTGCAACAGTATATACCTCAAGCAGTAGCAAAATACGATGATGAATATTCTCCACGTGGATTTGGAGACAACTTTCAATCTTGGGGAGCAAGTACAGTGCTTATTGAGTCTGGGGCTTATGCCGGAGATCCGGAAAAGATGGAAATCCGCAAATTAAATTTTGCTATTATTTTAAATGCTCTGTTAGAAATTGCTCAAGGTACCTATAGACAGTATCCGGTAGCAGAATATCATCAACTGCCATTTAATGCGTCTCAGCTTCACGATGTCCTACTTCGGGATATTGAAGTACAGCAAGCGGATGGAGTAATGCATATGGATATTGCTATCCGTCGATCGGAGGTGACTAGAGGACGCACATTTTATGTGGAATCCGCTATTGAAGATTTAGGTGATCTGCAAGATTTTTACGGTTATGCTGAAACTGCAGCCCAAGGGCTACGGTTTGTGCCTGCTAAGCATTATCCGCATTTATTTAATACCATAGATGACATCTCTAAAGAGGAGGCTTTTAATTTATTAAAGCATGGCTATGCTGCGGTGACTGTAGATTCTTACCAAATTCGGGGAATACATAATCTTCCCTTGCGGATATTTGGATTTAAAAGTATGGTTACAGCTGAACATTTAAATTTGGGTACAGAAGCGACTTTCTTTTTAGCGCAGGGAGATCGCTTAAAATATGCCGTTGTGAATGGCTTTCTTATCGATTTAGAACAACCCATATATGCAGATCATCAGTCTGTTATACAATAAAAAAAAGCGGCTTAAAGCCGCTTTTTTTTATTGTATATTCTGCGAGTTAATAGCCTGGATTCTGCTGTGGAATTAAAGCTGGATTAGCATTTAATTCATCAATAGAGATAGGCAGGATCGTTCTATTAAATGATCGGTCGATGGTTTTCGGTCGATGAGTTAAATTCAAGCCAATGTATTCATCATTGAATGTAATGGATTTATTTGCACGAATAAGGTCAAAGAAACGATGTCCTTCTCCCGCAAGTTCTTTTGATTTCTCTGCTAAGATAAGATCCTGGCTGATATTTTCCGAAGTTAGGGGAGCTAACTGCGCAGCTCTTTGGCGTATAACATTCGTATATTGAGCCGCCTTAGGAGCATCAGCTGCAGCTTGCATTAAAGCTGCTTCAGCAGCGATAAGATAGATTTCTGAGAGGCGGATCACTTTAATATTGACAGCGGTAAAAGGCTCTTTGCCATCTCCGGAAAGCGTAGTTGAACCGGCATATTTATAGATTGCTCCTTGATGGGGATGGCTCGCAGTATGCAGTTCATCCTGTTTTAGAATTCCCCAGCGTACATCTGTAGGGTCTTCATGCAGACGATCTAAATAATAATCGGAGGCCATAAATAGGCCATTGGCATTTCGGTCACGTAAAGCCATAAAATAATAGGCTAAGGAAGTTGTTCCTAAATCCCCTTCATTAGGAAACATACCGAGTTCAAATATAGATTCTGTGCCAAAACTTCTGGACCAAGAGCTTACCCATTCAGAATTTAGGTACAGGCGATATGCATTGGATTGAATAATAGTTTCTGCGGCAGCCAATGCTGCTTCGTAGTTCCCCATAGTTAGATATACTCGAGCCTGAATGGCTTTATTGGCGAAGAAGTTGATATATCCATTGCTCTTTTCTTTGAGCAATAGCGGTTCAGCTTCTAAAAGATCTGCCAGAATTTGAGTATAGGTTTCTTCGACTGTGGCACGGGTAGGTTGCGCATTTGCAGGAAGTAAGCTGGTGGTTATTGGAATTCCTAAGGAAGATGGATCATCTGTATAGGATTTTCCATATAAGCGAACTAAATCGAAATGCATTAAGGCGCGCAAAGTTAGGGCTTGGCCTTTATAATTTTTAAAATTAATGTTCGAGCCGGCCTTTTCTAAAGCGTTAATACTTTCAATAATATTATTCGCTTGTAAAATACTCGAATGGATAGAGGTCCAAAAACCAGAAAAGCTATTATTATTAGCGCTATGATTAAAGGTGTACAGAGCGTCTGCGCCACGACCTTGTGATGCAATGGTAATATCTCCGCCTTTTACATCTCCATATAAGATAAAATTACGGCCGTAATAATTAGAAGAGAGCATATTACGCATTAATCCATTGGTCATTACCTTGGCATCGTTCAGGGTTACAATGGTGCTGGATGCATCTCCGGAATTACTGGGTTTGACATCTAAAAAATTAGAACATGATCCTAAAGATAGCCCAATAAGTAATATTCCTATAGTTGTTAATTTTCTCATTTTCAATATCTTTTTAAATTATAAGCCAATTTCAATTCCAAATGTATATGTCTTTCCAAATGGGGTCTCCCAACCACGTGTTCCATATTGATTAACCTCCGGGTCTGCATATTTAAACTTCGAGAAGGTCAATAAATTTGTTCCATTAAAAAATAGACGTGCATTGGACAGCCCTATACGGTTTAGTGCTGCGCTTGGAATGGTATATGCGAGGTTGATATTTTTCAATCGGATAAAAGATGCCGAATGTAAGTGTCGGCTAGATTTTTCGATTCCGTCTTCCGGATCATTCCCTGATATTTTAGGTAAAGTCCCATTGGGGTTCTCTATAGACCATGCATCATCAAAGGCATATTGAGAACGAATACGTTCCCAGTAGTAACCATCTTCCGCCACATCGGTCGATCCAGCATCATATAATTTTCCACCTAATTTATACATAAAGTTAAAACCTAAAGAGAAACTTTTATAGGCGAATTCGGTGTTGATACCTCCAAAAACCTTAGGAATTGCCGATCCAGTAATTGTCTGCTGTGCTTTGGCTACTGAATTTGTTGCTCCACGACCGTTAAATAGGAAGTCTCCTTCAGTTCCGTCATTGGTATACCAAATGGGTTTCCCATTTGTCTGATCGACTCCTGCCCATTCTTTAGTATAGAAGGATAGGACCGATTCCCCCTCTCGATAGATAAAACGAACTCGATTGTCACGACCTGTAGGATCAAACCAAGTAATATCTTTTCCTTCTGATAGCGAGATTACTTTGGAATTAATAAATGATCCATTGATGGATGCGGACCATCTGAAATCTGTCTGACGGATAATATCTCCGGCTAAGTTAAATTCTAAACCCGAATTATTAATATTACCAATATTCTTTAAGGTACTTTCAAAACCCGTTACCGTAGAGATATTAACGGACTGTAAGAGGTTTTTAGAATCTCGACTGAAATATTCGATGGAACCTGTCAGACGATCTTGGAAGAAGCCGAATTCTGCAGCGAGGTTATAGGTGTAGGAAGTTTCCCAGCTTAAATTAGGGTCAGCAATTGTAGAGATAATACCTCCAGCAGATTCCATATACTTACTTCCATAAGATGATAATGATCTCCATCCATAATTTGAATCA
>DAIQRP010000066.1:7699-14636 GCA_036786125.1 Sphingobacterium sp. | reverse complement strand
CAACAAAATGCTAAAAGTTTATATGCCAATGATGATAAGATCGCTGATATAGCAATAGGAGAATTAAACCGTCTTTCGAGTATCTCCTGGGCTTCTGGAGACCATTCCGCAAGTTATGCTCCAATTTATGCCATAGGTCCAGGCTCGGAACTATTTACCCATAAAATGGATAATACCGATATCCCTAAGAAGATTAAAAAAGCAGCCGAGTTATAAAAAGGAATAAGGAGTAAGTTAAACTTACTCCTTATTTATATCTATTTCTCGTGTAGGGAAAGCCATTTCGGGAGAATAAACTCCTCTGCCAGATGGGCAAATTTATAGTTCTTATAATTCCCTTGATGAACCCATACCACTTCTTCAATCTCTGCATGAGGTTTAAAATCCCGATCTGTTAACAGATTTATTTGGCATATGGAGCCATGTACTCGGGTATCTTTTTCATGAACGGCATTGGTTTCATGGCTTCCTAAAAATACGATATCCGCTTCCTGAACCTCGAAATCTAATTCTTCCAATAGTTCTCTTCTGAGGGTGTCTTTCAGCTCCTCTCCAGCTTCAAACTTTCCTCCGGGTAACATATATTATGGAGAGCCTTTCTTCCGCACCAGCAGCAGTTGAAGCGCTGGATCGAGAATCATCGCTGCAGCAATATAAATGGTCGATTTCCTCATTGCTATAATTAAAAAAGTGCCAATTATACAAGTATAATTGGCACAGTATATTTTATTTTTTATGCTTAAATAGCCGCGATAGCCGCATTTAACGTAGCGCTTGGGCGCATCGCTTTAGAAGCTAAATCATCATTCGGGAAATAGTATCCACCAATCTCCTGAGCTTGACCTTGAGCAGCAATTAATTCTTCATTAATCTGTGCTTCTTGATCAGCTAATGTTTTAGCCACAGGCGCAAATTTAGCTGCTAATTCAGCATCTTTAGTTTGTGCTGCTAAAGCCTCAGCCCAATATAGAGTTAAGTAGAAATGAGATCCACGGTTATCCAATTGACCTACACGACGCGCAGGAGATTTATCATTAGCTAAGAATTTCTCTGTAGCTACATCTAATGTTTCTGCTAATACAATCGCTTTTGCATTATTCTGAGTCTGTCCTAAATGTTCAAAGGAAGCTCCTAAAGCTAAGAACTCTCCTAAAGAATCCCAACGTAAGTATCCTTCATGAATAAATTGTTCGATATGTTTTGGAGCAGAACCTCCAGCACCTGTTTCGAAAAGACCACCACCATTCATTAATGGAACGATAGATAACATTTTCGCAGAAGTACCTACTTCTAAAATAGGGAATAAATCCGTTAAGTAGTCACGTAATACGTTACCTGTTACTGAAATTGTATCTAAGCCTTCACGAATACGATCTAAAGTAAATTTAGTCGCTTCTACTGGGCTCATCACGAAAATATCTAATCCATTGGTATCGAAATCACCTAAGTATTGTTCCACTTTTTTGATAATTTCTCTATCGTGAGCTCTATTTTCATCCAACCAGAATACTGCTGGAGTCTCTGAAAGACGTGCTCTGTTAACCGCTAATTTAACCCAGTCTTGGATAGGAGCATCTTTAGTTTGACACATACGGAAGATATCTCCTTCTTCTACAGATTGAGCCATTAAAACCTCTCCTGCAGCATTAACTACACGGATAGTCCCTGCAGCTGTAGCTTGGAAAGTTTTATCATGAGAACCATATTCCTCCGCTTTTTGAGCCATTAAACCTACGTTAGGAACTGAACCCATAGTCGTTGGATCTAAGGCACCATTTTCTTTACAGTCTTCAATAGTAGCTTCATATACTCCAGCATAAGAGCGATCAGGAATAATAGCTATGGTATCTTGTGCTTTACCTTCTTTATTCCACATTTGACCTGAGGTACGAATCATCGCAGGCATAGAAGCATCGATAATGACATCTGAAGGAACGTGGAAGTTCGTAATCCCTTTATCGGAATTAACCATAGCTAAATCAGGGCCATTTTCAATTGCTTTTTCAATCGCTGCTTTTACCTCAGCTTCTTGAGCATTTCCAGCAATTTTAGCATATACATCGCCTAAACCATTGTTTTTATTAACACCTAGTTGTTTAAATAAATCTGCATATGTAGTAAATACATCTTTAAAGTAAACTTCTACGATTGCGCCAAAAATAATAGGATCAGACACTTTCATCATCGTCGCTTTTAAGTGAGCAGATAATAAAACGCCAGCTTCTTTAGCTTCTTGAATAGTTTTAGCAACAAATGTTTTTAAGGCATTAATATGTAAAACTGAAGAATCAATGACTTCACCTGCTTTTAATGCCGCTAAGCCTTTTAATTCCGAAACAGCTCCTGAAGCATCTACAAATTCAATTTTAAATTGATCGGCTTCTTTTACCGTTACCGATTGCTCAGAACCATAAAAGTCTCCTTCCGTCATCGAAGCTACTTTAGTCTTAGAATCTGCAGACCAAGCTCCCATAGAATGAGGATTTGCTTTTGCATAGTTTTTCACTGCTTTAGGTGCTCTACGGTCGGAGTTACCTTCACGTAACACAGGGTTTACTGCTGAACCTAATACCTTAGCATAAGTTGCTTTAATTGCTTTATCTTCGTCAGTTTGCGCATCTTCTGGGTAAGAAGGCACCGCATATCCTGCAGCTTGTAACTCAGCAATAGCACCTTTTAATTGAGGAATAGAAGCAGAAATATTGGGTAATTTAATGATATTAGCTTCTGGAGTTTTAGCTAAATCGCCTAACTCTGCTAATGCATCACCAATTTTTTGTTCTTCTTTTAAATATTCAGGGAAGTTAGATAAAATACGACCCGCTAAAGAAATATCTCTTGTTTCTACATCGATACCAGCAGAACTAGCAAAAGCTTGTACTATTGGTAAAAACGAATACGTTGCCAACATAGGCGCTTCATCTGTCTTAGTGTAGATGATTTTTGATGTATTTGACATAATTTTTATTTGAAATAAATTATTTTTTTATGCGTGTAAATGGTTTTTTTATCGAGCATGAAAAACATGCAGCTCTTTTTAAAACTGCATAAATATAGTCAATAAAGTACAAAAAAACGCGTTTTTTGGAATAATTTTAGTGTTTTTTGTGTGATTTAGCCAATCTATTATTCCGCTATTCTTTTAGGATACTTCAATTTCTGTCCCTTCCATAGTCGGATGTCCTGTACATAAAAGTATTCTCCCTTTCTGTATATCTTTTTCCGTAAGGATTTCATTATAATCCATACGTACATTACCCTGTGTGCAGGAAGAGATACAGGTTGAACACATTCCTGATTTGCAGGAATACGGCAGTTTTAACCCCTGGGCTAGACCTGCATTTAAGATTGAATCATTATGGGGTACCATAATTTCATAGGATTGACCTTCAAAAGTCAGTTTAATCGTATAATCTGTCGTATCTACAACTTTGATTGTTTCATCATCTTCGTCTTCCTCATTTTCAGGAAGCAGAAAAGTTTCTCTTTTAATCTGCTCGATAGAAAAACCCATCCCCAATAAGGTAAACTTACATAAGTCCATATAAATAACTGGTCCACAGGTATAGAATATGGCCTTAGATTGATCTTCGGGAAGATGTTTTTTAAGAATATCAAATATAAAATCGCGATTTAATCTGGCCCGCAATAGGTTTTTATTATTAGAAAAGGCCCATATTATAGTTAATCGGTCAGGATATTGGGCTTCCCAGGCCAATAGCTCCTTTTGAAAAGGTGTCTTCTCCGGGCTGGAATTACTATATACTAAAACAATTTTAGAGGAGTTCTCGGCAACTAAAGCGGTCTTTAATATCGAGAATAATGGAGTAATCCCTATGCCTGCGGCAAATAAGAATACCGTCTGCTCGCGATTCATCTGGGGCTGATAGGTAAAAATACCTTGGGGATCCATTGCATCTACCAGGTCTCCTACGGCAAGCTGATGATGCAGGTGTCTGGAGATCTCTCCATTTTCTACACGTTTTACGGTAATGCTTAAGGGTTCTTCCACATCTGGAGAACTATTAAAGGAATAAGATCTGCGCACTTCACGTTCTCCGAAATGAAAAACTAAGGATAGAAACTGTCCGGCTAAGTAAGCGGGAAAGTTTTGATTTACATCTTCAAATTCAATCGTTAGATTATCGTTAGGTTGCGGAATTATAGCAGAGATCTTCAATTTATACATACTCAAATATAGGGGCATTCTCAGAAATTATCAAATTAGAAATAGCTATAGCGCTTAAATAATATCTATAAAAGCAGTTCTACGAAAATTTCAGGCTAAAGTCCAGAAATTTAGAACAATTTCATCAGTAGTTTGGGGCATAAAAAAAAGCTGTCTTTTTCAAGACAGCTTTTCTTATATACTTATGTAAATTAAGCTAATTTACGTTTTACTTCTACTTGTTCGTAAGCCTCTACGATATCTCCAACTTTAATATCGTTGTATCTATCGATATTCAGACCACATTCGTAACCTGCAGAAACTTCTTTTACATCGTCTTTATAACGTTTTAATGAAGCTAACTTACCGGTATGAACGACAACCCCATCGCGGATGATACGAATCTCATGATTACGATTAATCTTACCATCTAATACCATACAACCTGCGATTGTACCGACTTTAGTAATTTTAAATGTTTCACGGATTTCCACGTTAGCTACGATTTTCTCTTCAAATTTCGGTGCTAACATACCTTCCATCGCTGATTTCAATTCTTCAATTGCATCATAGATAATCGAGTACAGACGGATATCAATTTGTTCTGCTTCCGCTAATTTACGTGCTCCTTGAGAAGGACGTACTTGGAAACCGATAATAATCGCATCTGATGCCGAAGCTAATAATACATCGGATTCTGAAATCTGACCTACTGATTTGTGAATTACATTCACTTGAATTTCATCTGTAGATAATTTCAATAATGAATCGGATAATGCTTCGATAGAACCATCCACATCACCTTTTACAATCACATTTAACTCTTTAAAGTTACCGATTGCTAAACGACGACCGATTTCATCTAAAGTAATATGTTTCTGAGCTCTCATTCCTTGCTCACGTTGTAACTGATGACGTTTGTTAGCGACTTGACGTGCTTCAGACTCTGATCCTAATACATAGAACTTATCCCCTGCTGTAGGAGCTCCAGACATACCTAAAATCTGTACTGGCATCGAAGGACCTGCTTCTTTCACGCGTTCGCCACGTTCATTGGTTAAGGCTTTAACTTTACCTGAGTGAGAACCGGCTAAGATTGCATCACCTACACGTAAGGTACCACCTTGAATTAATACCGTAGTAACAATACCACGACCTTTATCTAAAGCGGCCTCTACTACTGAACCAACGGCACGTTTCGTAGGGTCTGCTTTTAATTCTAACATTTCTGCTTCAAGTAATACTTTCTCTAATAAAAGGTCTACATTTAAACCTGTTTTACCAGAAATTTCTTGACATTGATATTTTCCACCCCAATCTTCAACTAAGATATTCATAGCCGATAATTGTTCACGTACGCGGTCTGCATTAGCTCCGGGCTTATCGATTTTCGTGAAGGCAAACACAATAGGCACTCCCGCTGCTTGCGCATGGTTGATAGCTTCTTTTGTTTGAGGCATCACGGCATCGTCCGCTGCAATTACGATAATCGCAATATCCGTTACCTGAGCACCACGAGCACGCATCGCTGTAAAGGCTTCGTGACCTGGTGTATCTAAGAAGGTTACTTTACGGCCATCTTCTAAGCGTACTGCATAGGCTCCAATGTGCTGTGTAATACCCCCAGCTTCACCCGAAGTTACATTTGCTTTACGCACGTAATCTAATAGGGAAGTTTTACCGTGATCGACGTGACCCATTACTGTCACAATTGGTGCACGAGTAATTAATTGATCGACGTTATCTGCTTCTTCTAAGTCAGCAACCTCTTCGTCTTCCGGTTTAATAAATTCAATTTGGTAACCAAATTCTTCCGCAACAATAGTTAATGTTTCTGCATCTAAACGTTGGTTGATCGAAACGAACATACCTAAGCTCATACAGGTCGCAATAATCTGCGTAACTTGAACATCCATTAAGTTCGCTAACTCATTCGCTGTTACGAATTCCGTTACACGAAGCAACATCATCTCTTTTTTGACGTCTTAATTTCGCACGTTGCGCGAATTTACCGGATTTACCAGCTCCAGACAATCTCGCTAAAGTAGCTTTGATTTGATCTTGGATTTCCTTTTCTGTAGGTTCCTCTTTAGGTTCATTCGGTTTAGAACGACCTTGGTAACCTGTACTTGGTCCTCTACCTCCTGGGCGGTTATTATTTCCGGGTCTATTATTATTTTGACCTGGTCCTCTATTCGGTCCACCTGGACCTCTATTCGCACCTCCTGGACCTGCAGGACGGTTGTTGTTATTTCCTGTTCCAGCATTATTATTTCCTTGACCAGCACGGTTATTATTATGCGCTTGGTTCGGGTTTTGCGGGTTGGTATTATGAGTACCTGGTCCAGTATTATTTGTACGTTTACGTTTACGTTTTTGATCGTTATTCGCATTTGAAGAAGACGCTACTGGTCTATCTTTATGCGAAGGTCTAGCTGCAGGTAAAACAATTTTACCAATTACTTTAGGACCTGTTAAACTTTCAGCACGAGCACGAATTACATCGTCCGTTTTTACTTCATTTTTTTTCTCCTCCACAACCGGTGCTTTTGGAGTTGCTTTTTCAGCTTTTGGTTTTTCTTCTACCACTTTTTTCTCTTCAACTTTTGGAGACTCAGCTTTAACTTCCGGTTGCTTAGGTTTTTCTACTTTCACTTCAGCTTTAGGTTTCACTTGTTCCAAAGGAGCTTCTACCTCGACCTTTTCGACCTTCGCAGGCTCTGATTTCGGAAGTTCCGTTTTAGGCTGAGCTACTTTTTCTTCTTTTTT
>DAIQRP010000066.1:0-7689 GCA_036786125.1 Sphingobacterium sp. | reverse complement strand
CGGGTTGTTGTTTTTCTTGGACAACTGGTTTTTCAGCTTTAGGCTCTACTACTTGTTCTTTTTTATTATCCTTATTAGACTTATTGCCTCTATTCAAAGCATCTAAATCTATTTTACCAACGACTTTCATTCCGCCTTGGGCATGAGATATCGTTGCTGATTGTTCATCTGGAGTAGACTTGCTTGCTTCCACAGCAGGCTTCACATTAGATTTTTCAGATTTTTCTGCTGTCGCAGTTGGTTCAACGGGTGTATTTTTCACTTTGTTGTCAACAGCATCCTCTTTAACAGATGAATCTTTAGGGGCAGCAGACTGATTTCCAACAGGTGCTTCATCGCGACGAATCTTGCCAATAACAATTTGTTTAGCTTCTTCTTTCACGTTTTTATCTCCCTGGTACTCTTTAAGCAGGACATTGTACATCTCACCAGAAAGCTTAGTGTTTGGTTTAGCTTCTACATCATAACCTTTTTTCACTAAACATTCTACCGCAGTGGAGAGTCCAATGTTGAGTTCTTTCGCTGCTTTCAGCAAATTTATGCTTTTTCCTTCAGTCATCTATTATTATCCTATTTTAAATATCTAATACAAAAATATAATTTTTACCCGTAACTAACAATTTTTAAAATTGTCAGATTCAAAAGCCTAACTTTTATTCAAATTCAGCTTGTAAGATGTTCACCACATCACGGATAGTATCTTCTTCAAGATCTGTACGTCGTACGAGTTCTTCTTGAGTCAATGCTAAGACAGATTTCGCAGTATCTAAACCTACACGTTTAAATTGGTCGATTACCCATCCTTCGATTTCATCGCTGAATTCTTCGATATCTACATCTTCATCAAACTCATCGTTCTCACGATATACATCAATCTCGTATCCTGTTAACTTACCTGCTAATTTAATATTATGTCCACCGCGACCAATAGCCAATGACACCTGATCGGATTTTAAATATACTGCAGCAGTTTTATTTTCCTCATCTAATTTGATAGAAGAGATACGTGCAGGATTTAAGGCACGTGTAATATATAATGAATTATTTGTTGTAAAGTTAATTACATCAATATTTTCATTTTTCAATTCTCGAACGATACCATGAATACGAGAACCTTTCATACCCACACAAGCTCCTACTGGATCGATGCGGTCATCATAAGATTCTACAGCTACTTTAGCACGCTCTCCTGGTTCACGAACAATTTTTTTAATTGTAATTAAACCGTCAAAGATTTCAGGAACTTCTAACTCAAACAAACGTTGCAAGAATTCTGGCGCAGTACGAGAGATAATAATCTTTGGATTATTATTCATCATATCCACTTTAGAAACTACCGCACGGATGCTATCTCCTTTTTTGAAATAATCGGCAGGAATCTGTTCTGTCTTCGGAAGGATTAACTCATTGCTATCCTCATCTAAAACTAGAATTTCTTTTTTCCAGATTTGATATACTTCACCTACGACTAATTCACCTTCACGATCTTTATATTTCTTAAATACTTCATCTTTCTCTAATTCTAAAATTTTAGAAACTAAAGTTTGACGAGCAGCTAAGATCGCACGACGACCGAAACTTTCTAAAGTAATCTGTTCGATAAAGTCATCTCCTACTTCTAAATCAGCATCATGCTTATTCGCTTCTGCTAATTCAATTTCTAAATCATCATCTTCAGAGAATTCATCTTCCACGACAACGCGTGTTCTCCAAATCTCTAAATCCCCATTGTCTGGGTTTACAATGACGTCACAGTTTTCATCCGTACCGAAACGACGACGGATCATACTGCGAAATACTTCTTCTAAAACCGAAATTACGGTAGGACGGTCAATGTTTTTAAATTCTTTAAACTCTTGAAAAGAGTCAATCAAATTGATATTGCTGCTCATTTTTATTTAAATGAAATTACCACTTTTGTTGCTTTAATCTGATCGAAAGGAATAATGGTTTCTACCTGCGTAGCTTTCTTTCCCTTTTCTTTTATTGTTTCCTCAATAGTGATTTCTGCTTCCGAGGCTGCTAACAGCTTCCCTTCTTTAGAACCACCATCTATAGTTTTTACTAGTACAGTTCGCCCGATATTCTTTAAATACTGACGCATATGAGAAAATGTTGCATCAATCCCTGGTGAAGAAACCTCTAATCGATAAGCATGCTCTATCGTACCTTCTTCTTCTAAGAAGAAACCTACATGTCTACTTATAGCTGCACAATCTTCAATCTTTAAACCTTGATCGCCATCTAATAAGATTTCTAAGACCCCATTACCCAGCATTCTAATGCTGACAATAAAGATATCTTCACGATCTCCAATTTTCTCTTCAACTAATTCTAATACTCTTTTTTCTACGTTTGTCATGTTTTTAACTCAGAATAATCAGGTTCTGAAAATCTTGATATTAAAAAAGGGGGCATACGCTGCCCCCTTCCTTTCAGATATTACAAAGGTAAAAAAAAATATTTAAGAATCAAAATTTTAGCCTGCATATACTTGTAAATCCATTATTTCATTACGCTTTCTTATTTACGACCGATTACGCTTTATTATTCACGACCAATTACTCTTTATTATTCACGACCGATTACTCTTTATTATTCACGACTGCAGAGATTGTTTTTTGCATCTGAGCCATCATCGATGATAAAGATTCCATTGTCGGCTCAGGATTAGGTTCAGGCAGTTCGGTACTGATAAACCCCTTTGCTCTCCACACCTCTACAATATCTTCTGAGGAAACCCAATAAGGCTCATAAGCCCGGTTATCAGAGACCAACTTCAAACCTTTATCCTCTTTATATTTATTAGCCACCCGTTTATATACAATTCCTTCATCTTTGGAAACAATCGTATAGGTATGTCCCGGTTTAATATCATGCCAATCTTCTACATATTCACAGATAACGATAGAACCAGAAGTTAGCGGCAACATAGAATCCCCTTTTATTTCAAAGGCACGGTATGTCCCTTGATTAAACATAGGTAAAGAGAATTTAGGTAACTCAGCCACATATTCCGGATCTGCATAACCATTCATATATCCTGCAGAAGCTTTCACAGGAACCAGCTCTATATTCTCCTTATCCTTTCCATCTACAGTAATACTTAAAACACGTAGATTCGAAGCATTCGATTTTAAAGCAGGTTTCCATTTCTCATCAATAGTTTCATTAATTAATTCATCCATGCTGAGCTCAAAGAATTCTGCTATTTTTTTTAGCAATTCATATTTAGGTTCGGCACGATCCTCCTCGTAAGCCCCTACTGAAGCACGCTTAATCTCCATTAAATCAGCAAATTGCTGTTGAGTTAAGGTTCTTTTTTTTCTTAAATATTTAAGATTTGACGATATATTTGACATAAAATTTTTTCAATAAAATTTGATAATACTAAAATTGTTAGTATTATTGTGCAAATAAAATTAGTATTACATTCAAAGTTAACCAAATTTATTAGCAAATACGAAGATTATGGAAAATTTTAGCCTATATATTCTAACCGACAGCAACCGTCGTTTCTTGGAAATCGGGATAAGTAGTAATTTAAATTGTAGTCTAGCAGAAATCCAGCAAGACAGCGCTAATTTATTTAAGCAGGCTTCCAAGCTAACGAGATTAGTATGGCTGGAAGAATTTGCACATCGAGAACTGGCCGAACGAAAAAAGAAAGAGCTTACCTTATATACTCGAATGCAATTGGAAAAACTGATCCGTAGAAATAACCCCAACTGGAACCATATCCTACCCCGATTGACAGCAGCCAAAAATTTGGCCGTTCGGAATTTTGCATAAGAATCTATAAAGCAAAAAAAACCACTCCTTAGAGTGGCGTTTTAATACGTATAATTCCTGAAGCTTGTTCTTCGACAATGGCTTGCTCTCTAATCTGAGAATCATCCTGCGACTGATTTCGCTCGGAATGCTCTTCTGGCACAAGTTCCAGCTCAGCATCTTCCAAGTCTACATCGGTACTATCCGAGGCTAATGTATCCTGAGGTACTGGAGGTTCGTAAGCACATTTATAAGGTTTTGTAATTTCTACACGTGCATCCGGGAACTTACCAAAACTATATTTCGGATTATTGTCCTTATATACCGCTTCCATAAATGTACCAAATATAGGTAAAGCAGTACGAGAACCTTCCCCAGAATGGGAATTTTTAAAGTGTATAGAGCGCTCATCACAGCCTACCCAAACTCCGGTTACTAAATCTTTGGTTACTCCCATATACCATCCGTCGACATAATTCGAAGAAGTACCTGTCTTCCCTCCGATTTGATTTTCTTTTTTAAATAAATCCCATTCCCATAGGGCTTGAGAAGTTCCGCGAGTTTCTTCCATTCCACCTCGCAGCATATAAGTCATGAGCCAGGCATCTTCTTCCGATATCACTTGCTTACGTTCAGGCTTGAAGGTTGCAATTACCTTACCTTCGAAGTTCTCAATTTTAGAAACCAAAATTGGTGTTGTACGTTCCCCATGATTCATAAAGGTTGAATAAGAGCGCACCATTTCAAATACAGAAACATCATTTGGCCCTAAACTTACAGAAGGCACAGAGCGCAGTTTAGATTCTATACCTACCCGATGTGCAACATCCACCACTTTATCCGAACCGACCTCTTCAGTCACTTGTACGGTAATAGAATTAATTGAACGTGCCATTGCCTGACGCATGGTAAAGTTATTATAGGAGAAATTCCAATCTGCATTTTTAGGCTCCCAAACTTCCGCATCAGGGCCTGTTCCAGAAATAATCTTCACGGGCTTATCTTGATACATATCGCAAGGACCTTTGCCAGCTTCAATAGCAGCCAAATAGGCAAATGGTTTAAAGGTAGAGCCCGCCTGTCTTTTAGACTGGTTGACATGGTCATATTTAAAATTCTTATGATCTATTCCTCCGACCCAAACTTTAATCTCTCCCGAATATGGATCCATACTCATCATCCCTGTATTTAACATCATGGCATAGTATCGAAGAGAGTCCATACTGGAAATATTTTTCATCCGAGGACCATCCCAAGTAAATACCTCTATATCTTTTTTAACATTTAAATAATGCCATACAGAATCTGGCTTATTCGGATATTTTTTAACTAAAGCTTCATAGTACGGAGTTTTCTTCGCTAAATTTTCCAAAAAGTTAGGAATTTCATTTCCATCCATATCGCGCCATGGATTTTGCCCAGACCAGGTATTTTCCAATCGCTGCTGCAACACCTTCATTTGTTTGGCTACAGCTTCTTCGGCATGTTTCTGCAATTTAGAATCAATCGTTGTGTAGATCTTTAATCCATCTTTATAGATATCATAATCATTCTCCTCACACCATTTTTCCAACCAGCGCTCTACTGCTGCACGTAGATAAGAATCATTAGAGTCCTTACGTTCTGTATTACTTACATCTAATTTTAAGGGCTCTTTAGATAAAGTAGCGACCTCTTCTGCGCTTAAGTAATTGGCTTTTTGCATCTGCCCCAATACCGTATTTCTACGCAATAAGGCGTTTTCAGGATTGCGGATAGGATTATAATAGGTAGTACCTTTTAACATACCGACTAAAACCGCCGCTTCTGTCGTAGATAGTTCAAATGCAGACTTATTAAAATAGCGAATTGCAGCAGTTTGAATACCATATGCATTATTACTAAAAGACACCGTATTTAAATACATCGTAACGATATCATTTTTTTCATATCTCGACTCGAGCTTATAGGCTGTCATCCACTCTTTAAATTTTGTCATAACCACTCCTACCACTGGAATCTTTCCAATAATTCCAGAAGAGACATTATACCGTGTACGGTATAAATTTTTAGCCAGCTGCTGGGTAATGGTGCTCGCCCCGCGCTTATCTCCCTTTAAGGTCGAAATAATGCCTGAGCCCAAACCTAAGAAGTCAACCCCACTATGTTTATAAAATCGAACATCTTCTGTAGCTATTAAAGCGGCAATAACATTTGGTGAGATACTATCAAAAGGAACGGGATAACGGTCTTCATCAAAATAACGACCAATCAGCACAGAGTCGGCTGTATATAATTCAGTAGCCACATTTAAAGTAGGCATCTTAATATCCTTCAATGTCGGCGAATATCCGAAAAGTTTAAGAAAATTTAATTGAACAGCACAAATAAGAATAATAAAGGCATATATAGCTATAGCTATATAACGTAAAAATTTGTTTTTGATACGTTTAAACATACAGTTTAGTATAGATAATTTATATATAGCAGTTTACATGAATTATATCTAGAAAATATTTAGCTCCAAATCAAATTCAACACATAGGTCTGCTAATAATTTTTTAAATATAGCTATTAGAAAAACAATCGATAGCAGGATTTACATTTTTTAACAATAAAAATATCATAAATAACTGGTTATTTCTATGGCCTAGCCACTCGAGTCTTCCATGGGAAAGGCTATTTATATTTAAATTAAGACAATTGAAGATTTGAAATGTTTAAATATATAGGTAAATATATTATATAGCTGCCTATTTTAATTATCGCAAAATGAGGATATCTAATAGTAGGAAAGGCAAAACATAATAAATTTTCTGAATTAGCAACGGGAAATTAAATAATCTGTAAACGAGCAAAATACTGTTTGTAATCGTCTAAGCTTACATTATATTTATTTTATTTTATTTAAATTAGAAAATATGGGGAATGATTTGGTATCTTATCAAAAATTG
Source organism: Sphingobacterium sp. (assembly GCA_036786125.1). Taxonomy (GTDB): domain Bacteria; phylum Bacteroidota; class Bacteroidia; order Sphingobacteriales; family Sphingobacteriaceae; genus Sphingobacterium. The sequence goes on along the minus strand of DAIQRP010000066.1, from coordinate 985 downwards.
TACCTAAAACATAATATTTCATAAATTTCTATATGAATTTAGCATATTATGTATACATTTACCATTGAATATAAGAAGATCAAGTTATGTTAAAGCAGACTTTACAGCAGAAATTACTTCAGAAACTTTCGCCTCAGCAAATTCAATTTATCAAGTTGTTACAGGTGCCTACTGTATCCTTAGACGCTCGAGTTAAAGAAGAATTAGAGGAGAACCCTGCCTTAGAGGATGGTAGTTTAACCAACATGAATGATCCGATTGAAGAATATCCGGATCATGACCCCGAGGAGAAATATTCCGAGGAAGAAAGCAATTTTGACAATGATGACTTTAATGTAGATGAATACATCCAAGAAGATGATTATCAAGATTATGGAAATTATGGAGGCAATGACGACGATGAAGATCGTAAGGAAATTCCTATCGCCGTTCAGAGTTCCTTTTATGAAAATCTACAGAATCAATTAGATCTTTTAGCGCTCTCCGATAAAAACTATTTAATAGGCCAGCAGATTATTGGCAGCCTAGATGATGACGGATATTTAAGGCGCCCAATTTTATCTTTAATAGATGACTTAGCCTTTTCTCAAAATATTATGGCTGAGGAGTCTGAGGTTTTGGATATGTTAAAGGTAATCCAAGAATTTGAACCCGCGGGAATAGGTGCTCGTGACCTTCAAGAATGTCTACTTATTCAACTGCGCAAAAAAGATCAGAGTAATCCTATTGTAGAGCAAGCAATTCAAGTTGTAGAATACTACCTCGATGAATTCACAAAGAAACATTACGATAAGTTAGAAAAGACCCTAAATATAGATTCTGCTGGATTAAAGGCTATTGTCAATGAGATCCTAAAGTTAAATCCAAAACCTGGAGACTCTGGAGCAGTGGCAGGAAAGCAACTTCATGTAATTCCAGATTTTCATATTACGAATAACGATGGCGTACTGCATCTGACATTAAATAGTAGAAATGCTCCTGAACT
>DAIQRP010000065.1:12951-14991 GCA_036786125.1 Sphingobacterium sp. | reverse complement strand
GCGCTTGTTCTATCCACTTGATGGTATAGCCCTGTGTATGATAGAAGATATGTGGAAGTTCATCAAGTTCCTGTGCTTTGGCTAACATACTTATTCCAAGCATAAAAAAGCCAAGTATGATTTTGGAAGAGTTCATAAGGAAGGAATAAATTCGGGCTAGGTCTGTCTAGACGATAGCCCGAATATGATAAGATTATTTTCTAATTCTCAGGCCAATCGTTTTGTGATTCGCACTGGCTTTGACTTCAGCTGTAGAACCGAGTTCTAAGACAAGATTTACTGCTGTAGTATTGCTTAAGCTTGGAATTTCGATCTCGAAATATCCGATGGCTTCTTGGGCAGGAATTACGACCTGAGCTCCTTTAGGAAGCTTATAGTGCTGATCCAATACTGCAGTGGTTTCTGTACTTAGAATTTGAATCGGGATAATTTGTTCTGTTGCTTTAACGCCCCCAATTAAATTCACCTGATAGCGTTTTACACCCGCATTATTGCGTAATTCAGTAAGTAGCGGATAGTTTTTATCTACGGCATTATTATTAACTACCGCATCTTGGAATTCCGAACGGAAGTCTTTGATATAGAAATCTTTTTCGGCATCTTTCATACAAGATGAAAATAAGATGCTCACTAAAAAAAGAACAATGATATTCGTTTTCATAATATAGAATAAATTAATAACCAAAATTTTGTTTCAGATTTGGATTCGCTGTAACCTCACGAATCGGCAGTCGAGCTAAGAATCGATAGTCCGTAAATTCTACAAGGCCTTGTTCTTTGACGATATCTATTCCGAGACGTTTTAAGTCAAAGAAACGATGACCTTCATAAGCTAATTCTAACCTTCTTTGAAGAAGAATTTCAGCCATTAAATCTGCCGCACTAAAATGGACAGCAGGTAGGTTCACACGTGTTCTGATTTTATTTAATTCGATATTCGCTAAGTCTGTCTGCCCTAATTTAGCATGTGCTTCAGCTTTATTTAGAATCATTTCTGCATAGCGGATAACAGGCACATTGTCTAAATTGACAATGCCATTTTTGCTGGCAAACTTAGTGATTTCATTTTTCGAAGCATTGAGTGTGCCGAGCCCTTTCATAATTAAATCTTTACGTAAGTCTCCGTCTGCATATAAATCGTAAAGCTCATCACTTAGTACAATATATCCAAATGAAGCTGCCGTTTGGGAGCTTATAGTCGTACGGGACATTAAGGTCGCACGAAGAGATTCATTAGACCCTAAATTATCTGGTGCAGCAAAAGCCACTTCAAAGAAAGATTCTGGATTTTTCTCCGATCTCCAAGAAGCTATATACTGAGCGCTGCTTGGAAAAGTAGCAATTCCGGATTGCATCGCGCGATTAGATTCGGAAATCACCTTTTCATAATCGCCATTGTATAAAGCAACACGAGAAAATAGAGCAGATACAGCTGCTGCTGTAGCAAAGAAAGGTGCACGAGCCTTATTTTCCGTAGCTAATAATTCATAAGCTTCGGTTAGGTCCTTATAGATGAGCTGATATCCTTCTTCCACGGTATTACGCTCTGGAAATGTAATTTCTTCAGTCTTGGTAACGCCTTTTAATAAAATGGGAACACCTCCGAAATTTCTACTTGGAATATCTGCTGTCGGATCATAAGCGTATACGCGGAGAAGGTTATGGTACATTAAGGCTCTTAAAAAGAGATTCTGTCCTTTAATTTTCTTTTTATAATCCTCCTCCAAGCTGATATTTTCTATGGCATCTAAAATCAAATTAATTTGATTAATGGCATAATAGGAATATTGCCAATTGCTCATATGTGCACCTGGCTGATTATTCCATTGAGAGATCAAGCGATTTCCGGCTTGCGTATTAAATGAGTTGTCTGCCAATACTTCTGGGATCACAATTAAATCACGTCCATATAAGCTGACTTCGCGCAGACGGGCATATACAGAGTTTGTCGCTGCAGTAATGGCTGCGGGATTTGTTAAAGCTGTTTCAGCTTCAATAGATTGTCTCGGTTTAACTTCCAACATCTTTTCACATGAACTG
>DAIQRP010000065.1:10400-12941 GCA_036786125.1 Sphingobacterium sp. | reverse complement strand
GTGAAATTCCGAGTATAAATAAAGCGGTATATAATTTATTTTTCATTTTTCTTTCCTAATTAAAATCCGATTTGAACGCCTAAAGTATAAGCTTTCGTCTGTGGAATAGTTCCTTGAGAAGAAGAGAAATCACTTTCTCCAATTACTAATTCTGGATCATATCCAGTCCATTTAGTCCAAGTAGCTAAATTTTCTCCTTGAGCATAAACTTTTAAATTCGCAATTCTAGAACGTTTTAACCATGCAGCAGGGAATTGGTAGGCAAGGGTTACATTCTTCAAACGGATAAAAGAAGCATCCTCTAAGAATCGGCTACTGCTGGTTGTAGCAGAAACACCATTAGTTTCTGTTCCTCCATCGAAAGGTCTTGGAACGGAAGTCACCTGTCCTGGAGTCGTCCAACGGTTTAGGTATATGCTTTCTAAGGTATTTCTATTGTCAGCTCCATTTAACCACCATCTAGAATTCATACCTGCATTACTTAACTCTCTTCCATAATCGTAATGGAAGAATACATTTAATGAAATACCTTTATAGCTGAAGTTATTCGTAAATCCTCCGAAATAGTCACTCAGTTGATTCCCAAACACGCGTTGATCCTGAGGCGCAATAGGTCTATAGGTTATTTCTCCATTTGCATCATAAAACATCGGTCTTCCGGTAGCTGAATTGACACCAGCATATTGTAAGGTAAAGTTCGTTTTTAAGGAATGACCTACCCGTACAGATTGATCACCAGGTAATACTTGATCATCATCAGCAAGTTTTACGACACGGTTTCTTAAGAACGTAATATTAAAGTTGGAGGTCCATAAGAAGTCTCCGGATTTAACATTTGTGGTTCTTAATTCAAATTCAATACCTTCATTCTTTAATTCTCCAACATTCGATGTGACAGAGCTATATCCACTTAAATAAGGAACAGGACGATTTAATAATAAGTCTTTACTTAATCGACGGAATACTTCTATGGAACCTTGTACACGGTTATTAAAGAATCCATAATCTAAACCAATATTGGTCGTGATATTACGCTCCCAGCGTAAGCTTGTATTTGCAATTCCTGAAGGCTGAAGACCTGGCTCTTGATTATAATTAGATCCACTAGAGCTACCATATAAAGCCATGGAGTCAAAGTTTCCAATATTATCATTACCTGTTTCCCCATATCCGGCACGGATTTTCAACTGGTTAATCCAGTTTTGGTTTTTCATAAAATCTTCCTCCGTCATATTCCAACCAGCAGAGATTGCAGGGAACCATCCGAATTTATTATTAGCTCCAAAACGAGAGGATCCATCATAACGTAATACCGCATTTAAAAGGTATTTCTTTTGGAAGTCATAGTTTACTTGAGAGAATGTACCTAAACGTTTAAAGGCTGTCCATGAACCGGTAGCTGAAGTAATAATCGCTGCAGATTGTAAGGTTCTAAATTGATAAGAAGTAAATCCGGAACCATTTACCGAGTTAGATTCCCTTTGGTCATATCTATATTCTGCTCCTAAGAGTGCAGAAAGGTGATGTCCCCCCTCGAAAGAAGTTTTATAATTTAACGTTTGATTCGTTAGGAAGTTCGTATTCTGGCGGTTACCGATATATAATGTACCACTTGCAGCAGCTCCAGAACGTGTTCTAGGATCTACATAACGTTGGTCATCAATATTTCTATAATCTAACGCATAGAATGATTTGAACGTTAAGTTATCTAAAATTTTATAGGTACCATAGATATTCGTAACAATAGCTTTGGTACGACTCTGTAATGTTCCAAATAGACTCTCCTGAATAGGGTTCCTATTGGAAGAACCCGGAAAACCGTCGATAGGCGCATTCATGCTGCCATCGGGATTATAAATTGGGATAAATGGAAGAATCATAGGAGCAGCATACTGAGGAGCTGCATATGCTCCAGTAGAACCATTTGATCCTGAAGTTCCATTTTGTGTAATTTGGCTGATATTGACATTGGCCCCAAAGCCTAATTTGGAAGTCGCCTGATGCGTTAGATTTAATTTGGCCGTAGCACGTTCAAAATCAATAGCAACCACATTTCCATCTGTTTTATTATATGAACCAGAAAGGAAGAAAGTCGTTTTATCATTACCGCCACTAATGGAAAGGTCGGCATTATTCGTGCGACCAGTTCTAAATGCGGCATCCTGCCAGTTGTATGTACCTAAGGCAGCAATATCTGCATCCGTTAAATCTCCTGGTAGCCCTACACCTGTTAAGATATCCGCTCTATTGCGTTCTAAAGTACGGGTAGGATAGCGGTTATTACGCGCTTCAAATCTAGAGGCGAAAAATTGCTCTGTGTTTAACATTTTCATCTCTTTCATGGGATTCATAATACCATGATAATAGTTGAGGTTGATTCTAGTCTTTCCAGCTTTACCTTGTTTGGTCGTTACTAGGATAACTCCATTTGCAGCCTGTGCTCCATAGATGGAAGCTGCGGCACCATCTTTTAACACTTCAATCGATTCGATATCGTTATTGTTTAGAAAAGATAAGGGGTTGCTGGCCGTCTGACCGGAA
>DAIQRP010000065.1:8987-10390 GCA_036786125.1 Sphingobacterium sp. | reverse complement strand
AAGAAGTCGAGGTATTAAGCTGTACTCCATCGACAATAATCAAGGGTTCAGTACCTGCGGTAATGGAACCCATACCACGAATATTAATACGCACAGGTCCTCCAGGAACCCCATTTGTTGCCATAATATTAACCCCGGAAAGCTGCCCCTGCATTGCACGGTCAAAACTCTGAACAGGAACATTTTCTAATACCTCCCCTTTAATGGAGGACATGGCACCTGTAATGGATTTTTTCTCCTGCACCGTATAACCTGTGATCACGACCGATTCTAATTCTGAAACGGCCTCCTGAAGGCTGATATTAATATCTTTACTTTCTGAAGCGGTCACTTCTTGGCTAGTATATCCTAAGGCCGTATATACAATCGTAGCATTTCTAGCTACCCGAATACTGTATTTTCCTTGGGCATCGGTAGAGGTAGAGGTGGAAGCATTTTTTTCTCGGATACTCACTCCAGGAATTACGCCTTCTTTACCGCGTACGGTCCCTGTGATTGTCACCTGTTGCTGTGCAGTCGTTGCAAGCTCTTTAATAATAATGTTTTTTCCGTTTAGGTTATAAGTAACGGGTTGGTTTTTAAATGTTTCTTTTAATACTTCTTCTACTGTAGCATCGGTTAGGGTTAGGCTAACGGGGGATGCTTTTTCCAAAATTTTATTCGTATAAATAAAATTAATGGTTGTCTGTTTCCGAATTTGATCTAAGACATTTTTTAAGGATGCCTTCTCTGCTTTGATATTTACCTTTTGTGCATAACTCGCACTGGCAAAGGAATTGACAATCAGCAATAAAAGAAATAAACAGGTGAGATTAATCCTCATAAAAATCTGTTTAAAGTTGATAATTTTCATAAATTTGATTAAGGGTTTACATTTTTCAGGTGTTTTATCTAGTCATAGAGCTCTTTTTTATTTTTACAGGGCATTGCGCCAACAATGCTCTGTAATAAAAAAAGCTTTTAAAGGTTATTTAGGTCGTTATGATGTCACTATAATCCTCCTTCCTTGAATTTTAAATTTTACTTTTCCAGTTTCTTCGAGCATATTTAATAACTCCTTTACATCGGAGAATTTGGTGACTACACCACTGAAGCCATCTGTGGCCACTTTTCCCTCATAGATAATATCCATATCATACCAACGGGAAATTTTCTTCATAATACTTTCAATATGCTCATCTTCAAAATAGAAATATCCATTTTTCCAATCGGAAAAATCTTGGATATTAAAGGAGGAGAGGATAATCTGATCGGCATTTTCCTTAAAGACTTCAGCTTGCTGCCCTGGTTTTAAAATAAGTTCAGAATGGGCTGTACGCAATTTTATGCTTCCATGTAAAAGCGAGGTTTTACTCGATGGGTCATCGGGATAGGCTTGAATATTAAATTCAGTACCCAAAACT
>DAIQRP010000065.1:7489-8977 GCA_036786125.1 Sphingobacterium sp. | reverse complement strand
CATCGGGTAGGGAAATATGAATTTGCTTGCCGCGGCTGGTACTAATACTATTGAGCTGAGGAACTGCTGTGACGATATCTTCTAATTGATATTCAAGCTCCCCATTCGCGAGTGTGATAATTCGAATACCAGTATGATTTGAAGCACTATCTTTTAAAGTAATAACCTCGCCATTGGCTAATGTTAATATCGCTTCATCTTGTATTATAGGTTGCTTAGGACTGTTTAAGCTGGTGGCTATAGGCTGATGGATTCTGGTCGTTTTAATAAAAAAGGTTGCTGTGAGCCCGCTGATTAAAACTGCTGCTGCGGCATAGGCTATCCAAGAAATTTTTTTGCGCTTTTTTTCTTCGGGCTTTCTAAAAGATTGGGCCTGATATCGATCAAATTTCTGGAGTGCCTGCTGCTGTGCTAAGGGATTTTGTAATTCCTCAAATAAGGCTTTATTCGCTACAGAGGCATTTACCCATAGGAAAAGTTCTTTCTGCTCGGACTCAGAAATAGTTTGACGTCTATAGGAGGTTAATAAATAGTTTATTCTATGGGTATCTTTCATATTTATATCGTTAATACGACAACAAATAGAAAAAGTACCGCTTTAAATTAAAAAAAAATTAAAGTTTAAATAAACTGCTGATAAATAGGAGGATAGGAGCTTGCTCAGCAAAAGCAAAACGTAAGGCTTTGATTCCTTTTACTTTTTGATTTTTTACAGTCTGATCGGAAATATTTAATATTTCGGCAATTTGGGCATTATTTAGACCCTCGATAAAACTTAATTTAATAATCGTCGAACATTGTGTAGGTAGGGCATTAATCTCCCGATAGATTTCAGCCCAGTATTCTGCCCGAATAATTTCATTTTCTATATCCTCTTCTTGGTAGTCATGCAGTTGCTGAAAGTAAATCTCCCTCTCCACAGTGCGGTGTTGAGATTTTAAGAAATCAAGACAGGCATTTTTGGCAGCTACATAGAGATAGGACTGGCAGTGCTGCAAACTTTCAAAAGACTCTTTTTTATTCCATAACTTCAGAAATAGAGAATGGATGATATCTTCGGCATGATCTCCGATGAAACGTTCTGAAAAATAACACAATGCACGAAAATATCGTTGGTATATCAGATCAAATGTATTCGAATCCCCTAATTCTATGGAATCGGCAGCTACGGATATGTCCGAGTGAAGAAGGTTCATGATGCGAATGCTCTAGTTTTTATCAGTTCAAATCTAAAGAATATATCTTAAATTGTAATATTAACTTATCATGAAGTCACGAAATAATTACCAATTTATGATTATTTAGCAACTTTTTATGAATAAATAAAAATAGATAGATTATTATATCGAAAATCTCTAAATACGGACTTGGCAGTCCTAAAAGAAATTAATTATATATTGCTCAGCCTAGCGAAAAGCGTATAATTTTAAAAAAATAAAAATAAATTTATAAAAATACGGGAAACCGTTTTTTTGCTTTAGTTATTCC
>DAIQRP010000065.1:418-7449 GCA_036786125.1 Sphingobacterium sp. | reverse complement strand
GCATTAAGCTTGGACGAATTGCAATAATATTTACTGTTTAATTAGTAATTACCCTAATAATGCATTACTATTATATTGCAGTGCCTTTATGTCATCCCGTTTTTATCAATTCGGTTTAAGTTAAGCGAAGACTTAACGATTTTTATTTTTGCTAATATTTAGGTTTATAAATAGAGTTTCCTCATGTCGAAAGGCATGGGGTTTTTTTTTGAAATAGTAGACCATAAAAAAAGAGGCCCGAAGACCTCTTTTCTAAAAATTATAAAATCAACGATTAAAAGTGGAATTTAACACCTAATGTTGGGTTTAATGAATTCGCATCTAAACCAAATGTATTTGTAGTTACATCTGTAGCTTTGTTTTTGTGGTTATTGTAGTATAAACCTTGAACAGATAATGAAATCGCTACGTTTGAAGTAGGGAAGAAAGCTAAACCTGGTGCTAATTGAACACCATAGTTTGTGTATTTGCTATCTACTTTAGTCGATGCATTCGCTACTGTAGTTTCTGCAGTGTTTTTACCCCATGACATTGGAACTGATAATTGTCCGAAGAATTTTAATGGACCATTACCTGAGTACATACGTGCGTATGGAGCTACTTGGAATTCGTTTTTCGTATTTTTAGCTGCAGTCACTTTGTTTTCAGCCCAAGCATAACCAACGCTAGTACCTACTTCAATGTTGTCAGCTACAAAGTAACCTACTGTAGGGTTGATAGAAAATGAGTTATTTTTGATATCTGTATCTTTTACATCTGAAATCCCAAAACCTACTTGTCCACCTAAAGTAACTTTACCTTTTTCTGTTTGTGCGTTAGCAGCAAATGTTAAAGCAGAAACAGCAGCTAATGTTAAGAATAATTTTTTCATGATACAATTTTTTAATGTTCTAATTTTAATATATTAATATCTAGTCTTATTGACTATTTGTAAGGTATAGTCAATTGCTGTGCCAAAACGGGGCTTATTTGTCATAAATTTGTATGTTTGCCTGTTTTGGTTGCGTAACTAACTAATTTTAAACTGCTTGTAAAATAGCTTTTTAAATACCTTAAAAGCCGAATATAAAATATTCTTGTCATTAAGGTAATGTTAATGTAATATTAATTATGACACTTTGACTTTTTGATTAAAATTGTCAGCATAGATAGGAAAGCTTGTCACTGACAGAAAATCAGCGTAAAAGAACTTGGCATACCTTAAAGGAATACGTCTTAGGAATGTCTGTATATTTCAGTAGTTTTTTAGCCAGGGAGGGGAGCATAAAAAAAGGCGGTTTAGATAAACCGCCTTTTTTTTATATGGATTATTCGAAGTATTCTTTAATACGTTCGAAGAATGATTTCTCATTTTTACCAGGTTGTGGTTTGAAATTCGGAGACTCTCTCAGTTTTTCTAATGCATCTTTCTCATCTGAGGAAAGTGCTTTAGGAGTCCAAATATTAACATAGACCAGTTGATCTCCTTTATGGTAAGAATTCACTTCTGGAATACCTTTACCTTTTAGGCGTAATATTTTTCCAGATTGCGTTCCAGCATCGATTTTAATCTTCGCTTTTCCGTCAATGGTAGGGATTTCTACAGATGTACCTAAGGTGGCATCTACGAAGTTAACATACAAATCATAGATGACATTTAATCCATCGCGTTTTAAAGATTCATGAGGAACCTCTTCAATAAGGATAATTAAATCTCCAGCAATACCTCCTCGAGGGGCTGCATTACCTTTGCCACTCATGGACAATTGCATGCCTTCACTTACTCCGGCAGGGATATTTATAGAGATTGTTTCTTCTCCACGTTCTAAACCTTCTCCTTTACAAGTCGTACATTTCGCAGTAATTTCCACGCCTTCACCATTACAGGTAGGACAAGTACTGGTCGTTTGCATCTGCCCTAAAATGGTGTTCGTCACTCGTCTTACCGAGCCCGAGCCATTACAGGTAGAACAGGTGTGGTAAGACGATTTATCTTTAGCACCTGTACCATTACAAGTATGACATGAAACTTGTTTGTTTACTTTTACTTTTTTCTCAACACCTTTAGCAATTTCTTCCAGTGTTAATTTTACTTTGATACGTAAGTTTGTTCCTTTGACTACACGACGGCCTCCAGAACGTTGCCCGCCACCGCCGAAGAAACTTTCAAATGGATGGCCACCGCCACCAAAAATATCGCCAAATTGGCTGAATATATCATCCATATTCATGCCACCGCCGCCATATCCTCCGGAAGCAGAATTTCCAGCATGACCGAATTGATCATAACGTTGACGTTTCTCTGGATTGCTTAATACATCATAAGCTTCCGCAGCTTCTTTAAATTTATCTTCAGCAGCAGTATCTCCAGGATTTTTATCGGGATGATATTTTACCGCTAATTTACGGTAGGCAGATTTAATTTCTTTTTCATCTGCAGAACGGGAAACACCTAATATATCGTAGTAATCTCTTTTATCTGACATCTTCTTTTATCCTTATTTACCTATGACAACTTTAGCGTGACGTAAAACTTTATCATTTAAATAATAACCTTTTTCAATAACGTCGATAACTTTATTTTTCATGTCCTCCGTAGGAGCAGGAATTGCCGTAATCGCCTCTTGTAGCTCCGCATCGAATTCTGTACCTAAAGTTTCCATTTCTTTCAACCCTTGTTGGTTTAAAGTTTTACGGAATTTATTATTTACAATTTCTAATCCTTCACGTACAGAATCTACATCTGTAGCAGTTTCCATAGCTTTTAAGGCACGGTCGAAATCATCAATAACGCTTAAAAGCTCTTTAATCACTTCCTTACCTGCCGTTTGAATTAATTCAGAACGCTCTTTAGAAGTACGTTTTCTATAATTATCGAATTCTGCAGAAAGACGCATATATTTATCTTTTGCATCAGCTAATTCATTGGTTAAAATTTCTTCTGGACTTAATGTTTCAGTTTCTTCTGCAACATTGTCAGTTATATTTTGGTCATCAAAAGTAGCTTCTTGCGCCTCTTCGTTGAATTTTTCTTGATCACTCATGTCTTCTAATTACTTATAATGATTTAAAGATAGTTCTAGTTTGTTAAATTTCTATTGTACAAAAGAATTGCCAAAGCGATAAAATCCGACTTCTTGTCATAAAAAAACAAATTTTCATAACAAAATGTCGGATTTTATAAATGCTGTCAGTATATATGGTATGGCTGACCTAATTTTTAGATGCTCACATGATCGTGTAATGCGCCTTCTCCAGTACGGATAATACGGGCAGGCATATTTTTGATAATCTGGTAATCGTGCGTCGCCATAAGGATGGCCGTTCCAGATGAAGCAATATCCTTTAATAAAAGTACAATTTCTTCTGATGTATTGGGATCTAAATTTCCCGTAGGCTCATCGGCCAGAATAATTTCAGGATTATTCAATAATGACCGTGCAATCACTACACGCTGCTGCTCACCTCCAGAAAGTTCATGCGGCATTTTTTTAAGTTTAGAACGTAATCCTACTTTTTCCAACACATCTATAATGCGGTTTTCAATCAGCTTTTTATCCTTCCAACCTGTGGCACGTAAGGCAAACTCTAGATTCTTTTCTACAGAACGGTCGGTTAATAGGTGGAAGTCCTGAAAGACAATTCCTAATTTCCTACGTAAGAAAGGGACATCATTTTCATGTAATTTCTTTAAATCAAAACCAGCAACCATACCTTCTCCATTTCCGATATATAAATCGCCATAGATAATTTTTAGTAGACTACTTTTACCAGATCCTGATTGTCCGATAAGATATAAAAATTCACCCTGGTCTATTTTCAAATTTACACTCGATAGAACTAAATGTTTTTGCTGAAAAATATCAACATTCTTAAGGGTGATTACTGTATTTCCAATCATGGGTTAAAAATCTAATTTTTTAATTTGTCCAAAAGGTAATTCTTGAACCATTTTCATAATATATTCAGCCTTGTCTCCGAGACCTATTTTGTCTAATGATTTGTCGGGTCTATCAACTCTAAAGTAAGCTAATAAGGTAAATGAATCGTCTCTCAATTGAACATAGTCGGGGATCTTAGCGACTCCTTTTACTTTAATAATATACATATAACAAAATTAGAACTAATTAATGATATTACACGAATATAAGGCTATGCTTATATATGTGCAAATAAAAACGCTAATGTATCCACATTGTCCGCATAGTCTGTCAGCCTAGGATCTTGGCTTCCTCCGAATTTGAAGGTCGGGGTATTGACTGGAATTTCCAAATTCGTGGTTATACACTGCAATTGATCCGCCTGATCTGAAAGTGTAGCTGTTAAGCTTGCCAAATCGGCATATGTTTCATAATGTACAACGGCTAAAGGGGAGGCAAAGCTAGGATCTTCCTTAGCGAGTAGAAAACCATTATCATAATGTTTATCCCCATTAATTAAATAGATCGATTTATTATAATCGTAATTATTATGGTATTTAAAATGCTGGCTTATGGATTGATGCGCCTCTAGTCCGCCCAGCAGTTTGCTGATATCATAATTTTCGGGAAAATAGATTTTGGACACAGAGCGGCAGCCTAAGCCAAAGTAATCGAAAATATCATGACCTAAGGCCGTTAAATCTGCCGCAGTTTCATTTCCATTTAAAATGGCTATAGAATTTCTGTTTTTCCGAATGATATGCGGTTTCTGACCAAAATAATAATCAAAATAACGCGCAGAGTTATTGGATCCAGTTGCTATTACTAAATCAAAATCTGTCAGGCGTTCTACGAGCTGAATTTTATCTGCAAATGCAGGCTCTATTTCGATCAGCTTATGAAGCACAAAAGGGGTCAGGCCAGCATCATCCGAGGAAACTTTTATCTGCGCGGTAAATCCAGCAATTAAAACACATAAAATATCATGAAATCCTACTAAAGGAATATTTCCTGCTAATACAAGTCCTACCACCTGATCGCTTTCTGTGTCGGGATAGGATGATAACCAGCTGTTTAATTCGTCGGCATGAAGAAGACTGGAGATTTGCGCTAAAGCTCGTCTGGTATTTTCTTCCGTATACCAAGCATTTCTATGCGTAGCTGCTTGTAATAATTGAGTTAAAGCAGAATCTTCTTGAATGATCTGTTGACCTAATTTCTCAAATGCGACTATTCGTTGTTCCTTTGTCAAAATCTTAAAATATTAAAGTTGAAAACACAATATTTGTATTATATTTGTGCAGATAATTTAATACGCTGAAGCATTTTCTATCTATTTAACGATAAGTTTTTCGCTGTAGTATTAAATTCACTTTACAAAAATAGTTTTTTATCATAATTCTGGAGTTATAAATGGCGATTAAAATTACAGACGAATGTATTAACTGTGGTGCTTGCGAGCCCGAGTGCCCAAATAATGCAATATACGATGCAGGAGTAAGCTGGAAATTCTCTGAAGGAACAGCTTTAGAAGGAATCATTGATTTCGGTGATGGTGTAACATTAGACGCTTCTGAAGAACAAGGTGCAATTTCTGATGAGGTTTATTATATTGTTTCAGATAAGTGTACAGAATGTGTTGGTTTTCATGATGAACCACAATGTGCGGCAGTATGTCCAGTAGATTGTTGTGTGGAAGATGAAGATATTGTAGAAACAGAAGATGAATTATTAGCGAAAAAGGCTTGGTTACATGCCGAATAATAATTTTTTTAAAAAAAATATAGCCTATCTCTTTGAGATAGGCTTTTTTTATGCCTTGAAGTGACGGAAGTGGCGATGAAATGCAAAATTTTGTTTGGATATGACATATATTTTAGGAATAAATACGACAATCCTTTGTGTAAATCCGTAATTTTTATATTTTTGGGACAACCTTATAAATAAATATAAATGTTAAAATCAAAAATGGGTTTTGCAACCCTTATCACGATTACACTAGCATCCATTATTACTTTGTTATATGAATTTGATTTAGTTGCCGTTCATCCGATGTTGATGATGGCCGTACGTTGGATTGTAGCTATCGTTTTAGTGAGTAATGCTTTTGTTCGAAAAAATTTAACTTCTTGGATTTTAACCTGCATGATTTTAGGAATCTTTGTAGGTATAGATTTTCCAAATCTCGCTATTTCCTTACAGCCTTTAAGTAAAGGTTTTATTAAACTCGTAAAGACAATAGTAGGACCTATATTATTTGCGACTCTCGTATTTGGTATTGCTGGACACTCGGATTTAAAACAGGTGGGGCGTATGGCATGGAAGTCCATGTTATATTTTTTCTGTGCCACAACCTGTGCCATCTTTATCGGTCTGGCAGCAATTAATATTACGAAAGCAGGAGTAGGGGTTGATGTTTCAAATATGCCTCATGAAGAACTTCCGGTGACGAATTCCAAGAATTTAGATACTGAGGTATTGGAGACTTTGCCTAGCTCAGTACATGGCGTGTATAAGTTTACGGCCTTCTTCAGAGATCTATTTCCTGAAAATATCGTTAAAGCGGTAGGGGATAATGAGGTTCTTCAGATTGTAGTCTTCTCTGTAATTTTCGGAATTGGTTTGGCAATGGTTGATGAGAAGAAAAGAAAACCTTTGGTGGACTTTACCGAAAGTATGTCGGAAACCATGTTTAAGTTTACGAACCTGATCATGTATTTTGCACCTATTGGTGTGGGGGCAGCCATGGCCTATACCGTAGGACACCTCGGGGTTGATATTCTAAAAAACTTATTTATGCTATTGGCGACGCTGTATTTTGCATTAATCTGTTTCTTATTATTAGTTCTTCTTCCGGTAGCTTTATTTTTAAAAGTTCCTATTCGCAGATTTATCAATGCCATTAAAGAGCCTGTATCAATTGCTTTTGCAACGACTTCTTCGGATGCCGCATTACCTAAAGCAATGTCTGCTATGGAGAAATTTGGGGTACCTCGTAAAATTGTATCCTTTGTCATTCCTACAGGATATAGTTTTAACTTAGATGGAACTTCTTTATACCTGTCTCTAGCGGCTATTTTCGTCGCTCAGGCTGCAGATATTCACCTTTCCTTAGGGCAGCAGCTGACGATG
>DAIQRP010000065.1:0-408 GCA_036786125.1 Sphingobacterium sp. | reverse complement strand
TTTACGCTTATGATTACCTCTAAAGGAGTGGCAGCGGTTCCGCGTGCATCGCTTATTATTCTAATTGCTACGGCAGATCAGTTTGGACTTCCGACATTTGTTATTGCAGCCATTTTAGGTATCGATGAATTAATGGATATGGCTAGAACTTCTGTCAATGTAATCGGAAACTGTCTAGCAACGATTGTTGTAGCTAAATGGGAGGGAGAATTTGATGAGGAAGCACCTTTCCGTGATGATCCTGAACCTGTAGAAAGTAACGCTTAACTCTGTAGAAAGTAGTGCTTAACTCTATAAAAAGTAACGCTTAATTCTTAGAAAGTAATGCTTAACATAAAAAAGCCTGTATACTATGTATACAGGCTTTTTTTATGGAATGAAATTATTTCCCTTCCCTATTTAAATCAC
>DAIQRP010000064.1:10352-15261 GCA_036786125.1 Sphingobacterium sp. | reverse complement strand
CTATTGCATATTGTCCAGAAGCATTACTGTTGGTTTTTATGCTATGGTCTTTTACAGATATGGTCACTCCCGATAGGGGATTACCTAATCCATCTGTGATTAAACCGGTAACTTTTGTCTGCTGTGCCCAAAGGCTTAAGGGTAGGCAGCAAAAGATAAATATGAATAGCGCATACTGTTTTATGCAGGCTATTTTATTTATGGATATTTTTTGAGTTATTTTCATATCTTCCTATTTAGGCGTATCAATTTCCTCCTCATTTTTGCAGGAATAGACTGATAATAGTATTCCCAACGAGAGAAATAAATTTCTGTTGCTTAACATAAAGTTTAATAATTGGTTGGTTAATAAGCTAGGTTATTGGCGATTGTTAAAATCGCTGATGGATATCTTAAAAATCCATGCAATAGGATGTAAATATCTATGTCATAAAATGATAGTTTAAGGTTAATAATAACTGGTTTGATAAGCATATACCTATACTATCTCTGGGAGAGTTTAGTATAGAATGATGCGGTATGCACAAATCTACTAGTTCAAGGGAGGCCTTACTAGGCTGAGGAGCAGAATATGAGTTTTGTTGGTTTTTTAACTTATTGATTTGTAGTGTTTTATTGGATTTTTATTTTATGAAAAAAGTAGTAACATGTTAAAATTAAGTGTAAAAAAGAAGGCAATATTTTTTTAAAAGATTAATTGGAGTACATAAATTTTACTACTTTTTTTAAGTTTTTAAATTTTTTAAATTGTTGATTTGCAATGTTTTATTGTTTTGTATTATCTTTCGAAGTTCATTTTTTGTCAACTTTAATTTTTAGCTAGCTTTGAAATGATAAATTTGTAATGCATGTCGTATCTCTCTCCAAGAAGATGCTGTGCATGCTTGTCAAAAACCAATTATTATGCCTTCAATAAGTTGACCATATGGATTAGCTTATAAAAAAAATATCTATGAAAAAGTTTATGATTTGCCTTTCCCTATTTGTAATGATGAGTTCTATAGTTCAAGGACAATGGCTATGGGATAGGAATCAGATGATAGCGATTAAAAAGGAGCTACATACGGCTTCATATGCAGCTGCTTATGCTAGCCTTATTACCTCTGCAGAACAGGAAATGCTTAAAAAACCCTATTCTGTAACCCAGAAAAAAGGAATTGCCCCCAGTGGAGATAAACATGATTATGTCAGCTTAAGTCGATATTGGTGGCCCAATCCAGAGCATAAGGATGGAATGCCCTATATTTTTAAAGATGGGCAGTCGAATCCAGAATTAGCACATTATGATCGGAATACGCTAGGAGATATGTGTGCTGCAGTGCAAACTTTAGGCTTAGCGTATTTTTATAGTGGAGAAGAGAAGTATGCTCAAAAAGCTGTCAACCTTTTGCAGGTATGGTTTCTAAATGCTAATACCAAGATGAATCCCAACTTAGAATATTCTCAATTTATCCCAGGCAGGGATAATTCCAAAGGTAGACCAGAAGGGTTAATAGATAGTTATTCCTTTGTGGGCATGCTGAGTAGTGTAGCATTACTTAAAGAATCAGCTTTTTATTTGGAACAGGATGATAGGGCATTAAAGCAATGGTTTGCAGATTTTTCAAATTGGTTACAGCATAGTGAGCAGGGAGTTAAAGAAAATCATGCTAAAAATAATCATGCCACAGCCTATGATGCACAATTGATTAGCTATTTACTATTTGCCGGAAAGGAAACGGAAGCACGAAAAATTATAATGGATTTTCCAAAAAAGCGGATCTATAGCCAAATTGAGCCAGATGGCTCGCAACCTCAGGAGTTGTGGCGTACTTTATCCTATCATTATTCCTGGTATAATTTAAGTCATATGTTAGATGTCTGTGCTACAGCGCAGAAGTTGGGAATAAATCTACTCGAACAGCGCTCCGCAGATGGACGTTCTATCTATCAGGCGATGGATTATTTAAGCTCCTTTTTAGGTAAAGATGTAGAAGCCTGGCCCTATAAGCAAATTAGTGGTTGGGAAGCGAAACAGCAGGATGTATGTCAGGACCTGCTTCGTATGTTGGCTTTAGATCCTACATTAGAGAGATATCAGGTACTGTATGAGAGATATGCGAAACCAAGTCCTACGGATCGCAGAATCTTGCTCTATGGAAATTGAAACCAATTAACAAACGATAAATTATGAGAAAAACTTTTCATCTTCAGGTAATCATTTTGGGATTTATGTTACCTTCCATACCTTTAGAGGAGGCAGTGCTGAATACTGGGAATCTACGAGTAGTGGAGATATTTTTTATGATGATGTCGTAATCAATCGGATTGCGGACTAAGGCAGATGGAACCCGCTAACTTCTATTTGGATATAGAAGGACAATGAGTAAGATAATCGAATTTTTAAGTTGGATTATTTTACTCATTTTTTTTTATCCTTAGTTTATTTCTTAACTTTTCTATCTAAATATAGTTATATTTAGTACCTAAAGCCAGATATAAACTTATGATATATGCTACCTATAACTATCTCAACGGTATAGGAGCATACATTGATCTTATGATTTTTACATGAAGAAAAATTTACTCCTCTTATATGCCATATTAGCGAATATGGTCTTTGCTTCTACGCCAGATAATCTGCCCTCTTTATTAAAGATTCTCGATGAAAAAATAAAGAATAAGCAGGAATATATAGGGCTTAAAGAAGAGAAAATTGATTATTTGAAAGCTCAGAAAAAAGAAGCCAAGAATACATTAGAAGATCAATTTACATTAAACAGTTTGATTTATAATGAGTATAAAAACTATATTTCTGACTCTGCGATTTTTTATCTCAATTTAAATTTTACCATTGCCTATGAATTAGATGATATCCCAAAAATTCATGCTACAAAGTTGAATTCTGCCTTATTATTTGTACGCTTAGGGATGTATAAGGAAGCTTCAGACCTACTGGAAAGTATATCTTATCGAACCTTAAACAGAGACGAAAAATTAAGTTACAGTATTGGGAGAAAAGAACTCAATCTCGGTATGGGAAAGTACACTCAAAATATTAGAGAACGCTATAAATACTGGAAGGAGGCGAATTTATTTAAAGACTCTGTACAAATGTATAGTTTGAAAACATCCGATGAATTTTTGAAAAATCAAGAAAAGCAATTTCGTGTCGCTAAAAATTTTAAGCAAGCATTGCAAATGAATGACGAGCGACTTGCTCTTACTGCTCCCTATACAGCACTTTATGCCTATATCACCTTCCATCGTTCGCTAATCTATCGGGAGATGGGCGATACGGAAAATGAACTCAGGTATCTGATCTTATCGGCAATCTCCGATGTGCAATTAGCCATAAATGATAATGCTTCTATTTCTATACTTGCACATAAATTAATGCAGGAAGGAGATATCAACCGTGCTTATGCCTATATACGCTTCTCCTTAGAAAATATTAAAGCCTATAATACCAGGATTAGAAGTTCGGAAATTCTAACTATTCAAACGATTATCGATCAGGAATATCAGCTTCGTAATGAACAGAAAAATAAAGAATTAAAGGCACTACTAGCATTCTCCTTTGTACTCTTACTGCTCTTAGCTATTTCTATAGTATATGTTTATAAACAAATGAAAAGGGGACAGCGTATTAGCCGTCAATTAAAAGAGATTAATCTGGAATTGGAGATGTTTAATGGAAAATTGCATCAGGTTAATGCAACCCTACATTCTCGAAATTTAGAAGTTGCCGAAGCAAATCATATCAAGGAAGAATATATTGCATACTTCCTGGATGAATGTTCTCAATATATCGTGAAATTAGATGATTATCGGAAGATGGTATACAAAAAATTGCAGGATAGACAGTATGATGATCTGTTTAAAATCAGTAAGAATACTCGGCTTAAAGAGGAAGCGCTTAAAGAACTCTTTGTAAATTTCGATCGCATGTTCATCAACCTTTTTCCGGACTTCCTATCGGAATTTAATACGCTACTACTGGATGAAGAACATATGAGCTTAAAGAAAGAAGAAGGACTTAATACCGAATTGCGCATTTATGCTTTAATTCGATTAGGAATTACCGATAGTCATCAGATCGCTAAATTTTTAGGATACTCCGTGAACACCATTTATAATTACCGTACAAAGATGAAAAATAGATCAAAAGTTCATAGAGACCATTTTGAGTCTAAGGTTAAAAAAATTGGGGCTTTTACCTAAAAAAAAATGCTTGGGTATTAAGCGAGTTAAATGCTGTTTTTTAAATGCTTATATCTCTATATATATCAGGGTTTTAACTAAGTAATCATCTGCGATTGAAGTGATTTAAATAATTTATAACGTACTGATTTATAGTTATTTATGAATGAAAATTGTTTTAAATCTAAAGAATAGTATTTAAATTGGGCTACCTATTCCGCTCTGGGTAGGAAAATTATAACCAATTAATAATACCAATGAAAAGATTTTTACTAATTTTTTTTATTTGTGTCGTATCGTTTACTAAAACGCTATATGCGCAAAATCTAAATCTCTCAGGTACTGTGAGAGATCCTGATGGAAATGGTCTATCGAATGTTTCTGTTAATGTCAAGGGTACAGGAAGGGGAACATCAACAGATGCTGAAGGCCGTTTTAATCTACAGGCTCCGAATCGTTCCACTTTAGTATTTTCCAGTATTGGAATGCTGACAAAAGAAATTCAGGTTTCAGGAACTCAAAATTTAGAAATTGTTTTAGAACAGGGAGAGAATGAACTTTCTGAAGTCGTAGTTATTGGATATGGAACCGCTTCACGAAAGGATGTCACCGGTTCGATTTCTAGTGTTCGAGCGACGCAGTTAGAAAATGAAAATCCACAATCTGTAGCAGATATCCTCAAAGGTAATATTCCAGGATTGACGGTTTCTATGAATACTTCTGCAAA
>DAIQRP010000064.1:0-10342 GCA_036786125.1 Sphingobacterium sp. | reverse complement strand
GGGAGACCTATTAGTGCGTGGTAAGACTTCCTTAAGTGCTGGGACTTCTCCATTAATCGTCTTAGATGGAGTTATCTATAATGGGCAGCTTTCTGATATCAATCCTAATGATATTGAAACGGTCGATGTATTAAAAGATGCGAGTTCCTTAGCAGTATACGGAGCTAAAGCGGCTACCGGAGTGGTAGCTATTACCACAAAAAAAGGTAGAGGAAATCAAACAACCATAACCTTTAATACCAATATTGGACTTGCAGCTCTTTCTAAAAATCAACCTGTATATCATGGAGATGGATTTTTAAATTGGAGAGCAGACGTAATGAGAAGTGGGGGAGCTAATCCGGCTTACCTTTATAATGATCCCCGCAATCTGCCTGATGGAATTAGCTTGGAGCAATGGAGAAATAACAATCAAAAGGAGGATATCGTGGATATCTGGCTAGATCGTTTAGGTTTGGTAGGAAATGAGAAAGCCAACTATAGAGACGGCAAATTGACGAATTGGTATGATGAGCTTTTTCGTGTCGGATTAAGACAGGATCATACCGTAAGTTTACGTGGTAAAAAAGAGGAGGTTAACTATTACTTATCTTTAGGATACCAAAAAAATCAAAATTTAATTCATGGGGGAGAGTTTAGCACCTTTAGATCTCGTTTAAACTTGGAAGCTGAAGCAACCAAATTTTTAACTGTAGGGGTAAATACTCAAATCGCCGCTCGTGATGAGGGTGCTATTGAAGCCAACTGGTCCCAACTGACAAATCTTTCTCCATATGGAGATATGTATAATGCCGACGGAAGTTTACGTCGTATTCCTACGGATGATAATGGATTAAATGCTAGAAACCCATTTTTAAATCCTTTTTACAATAGCAACTTTGTTAAACAAAATACTTTTTTCGCCAGTTTATATGCACGTGTGAAACTACCTTTTGGTATTCAATACCAAGTGAATTTCAGCCCTGGTTTTGATGTATATAGAGATTTTAGACATAGTTCTTCGTTAAATCCAGATGTTACAATTCCGGGAGGGGTAGTTTCTCGTTCCAATGAAGTGCGCTATAACTGGCAGGTGGATAATATCTTAAAATGGAATAAGACAATTGCAGGTATTCATACCTTCGATGTGACCTTATTAGCCAATGCTGAAAAGTACCAAACTTGGTGGACTTTAGCTGGAAACCAAGGATTTCAGCCGAGTGACCTTTTAGGCTACCATAATATTTCCAGTGGTATAAAGCCAAATGTGAATAGTGAAGATAAAGTCTATTCGGGAGATGCCCTGATGGGAAGATTAAACTATACACTATTAAATCGGTATGCCTTAACGGTATCGGTACGTAGAGATGGTTATTCTGTATTTGGTGCAAACTATAAAAGAGCCACTTTCCCTGCTGCAGCTTTTGCTTGGACTTTCTCTGAAGAATCTTTTATCAAAGATTTGGATTGGTTAGACTATGGTAAATTACGTGTTTCCTATGGTATAAATGGAAATAGAGATTTGCGTAACCCAGATAATAATACGGTGGATCCTTATGCGGCATTATCTCAATTAAATATTGGTAAATACCAAGTAGTTGATGGTTCTGGTGCAGCACAAGAAGTAAATACCGTAGAGATTAATTCCAGAATGCCTAATCCGAACTTAAAATGGGAGCAGACTTCTTCGGCCAACTTAGGTTTAGATTTTGGTTTTTTAAAATCTAGATTAACGGGTTCAGTAGATGTATATTATAAGAAAACGAATGATCTACTCGTGCGTCAGACGCTACCTAATGTTATTGGCTACGCGAATGTATATTCAAACTTAGCTCAAGTGAGTAATAGAGGTTTAGAGTTGTCTTTAAATAGCAAAAATATTGTAGATGGGCCTGTAAAGTGGAATACCTCATTTAACTTCTTCTTCAATAGAAATAAAATCGACAGGTTAGCGACACCAAATAATGATCCTAATAATGGCTGGTTTATCGGTCAGGATATCAATGTGATTTGGGATTATAAAGTCCTCGGTGTATGGCAGGAAGATGAGATGGAAGAAGCTAAGAAATTTAATAAAGGTATCCTTCCTGGAGACTTTAAGTTAGAAGATGTGGATGGTAATTATAACTATAGTGATGCGGATAAGCAATTCTTAGGATATACCACTCCTCGCTTTACGCTATCTATGCGGAATGAATTTAATATATTTAAAAACTTAGACTTTTCGTTCCAATTACTTTCCAACCTAGGTCAAAAGAAAAGTTTTAATGTGGCTAAAAACCAACCAGGTTCTGTAGGTTATGGACGCTCGAACTCGTATATCGTACCTTATTGGACTCCAGAAAATCCCATTAATGATTATGCCCGTCTGAATTCAGGTTCTAGTGGAGCAAGTTTTAATGTGTTCTGGAACAACTCCTTTGTGCGCTTAAATAATATTGCTTTAGCATACTCTCTACCTGAGCAACTTTCTAACCGTTGGAAGATAGGTGCAGCAAAAATATATGCTAATGTTAATAATGCAGCAGTTTATAGTCCGAAGTGGAATTATTGGGATCCAGAGAATAACGGTCCTACACCACGTTATTATACCCTAGGTCTAAATGTTACATTTTAAGTCTATTTAATTTTAGTTAATCATGAAAAAGAAATTTATATATCTGCCTGTTCTATTTGCCATCAGTTCCATGACATTATTTAATGCATGTAATAAGAGTTTTTTAGATTCAGACCAACTTTCAAATTATTCGCCAGATGGTTCCTTAAATAATGTGATTGCACTAAAAGGGGTTTTACATTCTTTAGGTGCAGCTACAAGAGGAGAGTTTTTTGGCGATGCCGCTCCTTACTTGACAGAATCTATTTTTTCCGATGTCGCAGTAGAAGGAACGACGGATAAGAGTTCACCTGCACAAGATTTAATTACACGTATAACGCCAGACGCAAACCTCAATAGTGACGACTTTAATAAAGTAGGCTGGTACTGGTCGGAGGGATTTAAATTTGTGCGCTTTGCAAATACGGTGATTTCAAATATTGAGCGCCCAAAATATGATTCTGAAGAACAGAAAAATCAAATTTTAGGAACGGCATATTTTTACCGTGCTTATTTCTACTACCGCCTGGTGCATCAATTTGGGGATGTTCCTTTAATCTTAAAGAATTATGAAGAACCTAATTTAAGCTTCTACTCCACCAAACGTGAGGTTATTCTGAAGAAGATGAAAGAGGATTTGGATTTTGCCATCCAATGGGTTAAAGATGATGTACTAAAAGGAGAGGTGACGAATGGTGCTGTAGCTCATTTGCTTACTAAAGTTAATTTAGCTTTAGGTGATTTCGATGGAGCTATTGCTGCGGCTAATAAAGTCATCGATGGAGGACGTTATAAAATTATGACTAATCGTTTCGGAAGTACGGCAAATGATGCTTCAAAAAATGTTATTTGGGATTTGCACCGTATGGATAATAAATCAATCTCTGCAAATACCGAAGCTTTACTTTTAGTTATCGACCGAGAAGCTTTACAAGGAAATACCGCGAATGGATCACAGCTTATGCGTAATACTGTTCCTGCATGGCATTTCAATAATGTGAAGACTCCTTCTGGAGCTACGGCGATGACCGATGATGTGAATGCTGAAATTCCTTTAACCAGAATGTATGGTCGTGGTATTGGAAGATATAGAGGAACTCCTTATAGTACGAAATATATATGGACGGATCAGACCGATTATCGACATGCTAAAGGGATGTGGATGGAGATGACAGATTTGGTTTATAATAATCCAAACTTAAAAAGATCCAGTAATCCAGAAGATCGGGAATTATATGGGAAACCATTTAAAGCTTATGATCCTGCTCTGGCTTCTCAGTTATTTACCAATGGAGCGAAAGATACCATTCGTCATTCATTTGGATGGCCACATTATAAGGTGTTTATAAACTCTACAAATCAATATGCCGTAGATCCATACTGGTCTCCAGCTCGCGGAACCAATACAGATTGGTATGTATTTAGGTTAGCGGAAACCTATTTATTACGTGCAGAAGCGCATGTATGGAAAGGTAATCTAGCGGCAGCAATGGAAGATATTAATGTGGTAAGAAAGCGTGCGAATGCAACCTTATTAACGAATCCTTCTCAGGCGACTATCGGAACAGTACTCGATGAGCGTGCCCGTGAATTATTCTGGGAAGAGCCCCGCAAAACGGAGTTAACACGGATAGCTTATATCTATGCACAGACTGGAAAAGCATCCTATACAGGGAAGACCTATTCATTAGCGAATTTCTCTGAACAGAACTTCTTTTATGATCGTATTATCGAAAAGAATGATTTCTATAAAAATGAAGTGTCGACCATTCAAAATGTGCAGTATAGAATTGCACCATACCACGTTTTATGGCCTGTTCCTGCAGGCGCTCAACGTCAGAATACGGAAGGCCATATTAATCAAAATAAAGGTTATGTAGGCTTTGAATCTAATGTCCCTCCACTTGAAACTTTAGATCAATAAGATAAATGCTTTCTTACGGTTTCTCTTGAAATCGTAAGAAAGCTTTATTTTTTAGCATAATTCCAAATTATTTGCGATATTTCAGCCCTAACCTTTTTACCAATTATGCCGTATAAGAATGCTATTTTTAATATGTTGCTGTGCTTGTTTCCAATTTTTGTATTTGGACAGACTGCAGTTCCTATTAATCAAAGTACGAAAGAACATATCTTTAAGCGAGCTGAAGTCGTAGAATATGAAGACCCTACGGGAAATCTAGGCATTGATGATTTCCAAAATCATCCCGGAAAATTTCACTTTTCGGCTCCAACCGATCTCTACCCTCGTCCCTCCGTTCAGACTTCCACCTACTGGTATAAAATTAAACTTTCTTATACCGATTCGATTGAGGACGATCAATTGCTGGAATTTTACGATCAGACGGTAGATGAAATTACGGTCTATACACCTCAGGAAGATGGAACTTTTATTGCGCAGCATGCCGGAAATAGTTTGCCTTTTCATGACCGACGATTTGCACATAAAAATTTTGAGTTTAAACTTCCGGCTACCTTCGCTCAAGAAAAGGAAATTTATATTCGTACCAAGTCTTTCTATCCAGTCAACTTTATTATTGTCTATCGTACCGTAGATCGTTTTATCGGTTATGCCTTAAATGAGTATTTTACTTTTGGCTTGTTCTATGGGATGATTATCATCTTTAGTTTAAATACTTTTTTGTTATTCCTTTCCATTAGAAAGAAGCAATATATCTATTATGGGTTATATCTAGCTACAGTAGCCTTATATGAAATGTCTATAGATGGAATTGCTTTTCAATACCTATGGCCTAATCTGCCTGAGGTGAATATCTATGCTGCAGGATTTTTTCTAAGTTGTATCAGTATTCTTTCTCTGGTGTTTACAAAGACCTTATTTGATATCTCCAATACCAATAGAAAACTAAATCAGCTTATCAATTCAGCCATTGCTCTACGCATCATCTATTTTTTTATTTGCTTGTTTATCGTTCCCGAGTGGTTTCATTTTAAAGTACTTGAAATTATTCCTTTGACCTTAGCCTTTGCGACAGGGATATGGTATTTAAAAGTGCAGCATTATAAACCCGCACGTTTTTTTGTTATAGGCTACAGCTTTTTGTTTTTCGGCTTTTTAGTGAAATTACTGTATGCTTTAGGTTTGGCACGTTTTATTCCGTATTTAATCGGTCATTATAGCATAGGCATAGGTTTTATTTTAGAGATGATCTGCCTCTCTTTTGCGATTTCAGAATATGTCCGGTCCATGCGGATTCAAAAAGAAAAGGCGCAGGAGGAAATTATTAATCAGTTGCAGCTGAATGAAGAACTGCAGCGTGAATTTACCGATCAGCTGGAAGTTAAAGTACAGCGACGAACAGAGGAGGTAATCCAGCAAGCGCAGGAATTAAATGAGAAAAATATACTGCTACATCAACAGGCGGATGATATCCTTCGCTTAAATAGTTTGTTGAAAATAGATAATGAAGACCTAAAAACTAATATCGACCGTGTAACCTCAGATCGGGCTTTAGCTAAGGAGATAAACTATGAAGAGTTTATGAAAAAGTATGGGGAGAAGGAGGTCTGTTTTAAGCTATTAGCCGATTTAAAATGGAAGCATGAATTTAGTTGTGTGAAATGTGGATATCATAACTACTGCGCCGGAAAGGGACTGTATAGCCGACGATGTACCAAATGTTCTTATGAGGAATCGGTCTTAAATAATACGCTCTTTGAGAACCTGAGAATTCCGATTCATAAAGCCTTTTATTTAGTCTACCTGGTCAATTTCCATAAGGGGGAAATATCATCATATAAATTAGCGGAAAAGCTGGACCTCAGGCAGACCACCTGTTGGAGTTATGCAACGAAAGTAAAAACGAGAATGCAGCTTCCAGCTGCAAAAAAAGAATTAAGAAATAAAGAAGGATGGACCAGTTTAATCTGTATTAATCCTTAATCTATTGAAGATATGAATATAAAAATGTTAATTAAAAGTAGTTGTTTGTTGCTGCTGTTTGTGCTGATGCAAAACTCCATTCAGGCACAACAAAACAGCTTTGGAAGACAGAGTATCCTATGGAATTCAGGTTGGGAATTTGTGAAGGACTCCCTACAACGCGGACCGGAACAATTGGAGAGCAACCTATGGTCCTCCGTGCAGATTCCACATTCATGGAATACGGATGATGTACGTGACGATGTGCCTGGATATTATCGTGGAATGGCCTATTATAAAAAGAAATTAATTATCGCCGAAGAGTGGAAAGGAAAAGATATCGTCCTGCATTTTGAAGGCGCTAATCAAGAAACTACGGTATATGTAAACGGAAGAAAGGTAGGTACACATATCGGAGGGTATAATGGCTTTAATTTTACACTTAATCCTTTTATAGATTTTTCTAAAGGTGCAGAAAATGAAGTGGTAATTGCTGTAACAAATGCTTTTAATAAGCATATCCCTCCATTAACAGCAGATTTCACATTTTTCGGAGGAATCTATAGAAATGTGAAATTAAATATACTTCCTGCCATCCACTTTTCCGATGATCAGTATGGGTCGCAGGGTGTATACGTATCGGGTATTCATGTCCAGGATAAACGTGCCGATTTAGCAGTTCGAGGTCAATTGAAAAGTCCATCTGCATCGCCGGCTAAAGTTAAGGTATTAAGTGTTTTAAAAGATCATTCAGGACGCGTTGTCGCACGAAAATCAACGGCTTTAATGACTGTTGAGCAAACTGCGAAATTTGATTTTTTAGTGACTGATATCAAAAACCCTAAGCTCTGGTCGCCAGAACAGCCTTACCTATATGAAGCCATTACACAGTTGCTGGATCAGAAAAATAAAGTGATCGATGAAATTCGTACTGCTGTAGGATTTAGATATTTTTCTTTTGATCCTGCAAAAGGATTTTTCTTAAATGGTCAACCGTATAAATTAATCGGAGCAAGTAGACATCAGGATTATGATAAAATGGGGAATGCAGTACCCGATGTATTGCAGGTTCAAGATTTAACCTTCTTAAAGGAGATGGGAGGGAACTTCTTACGCGTAGCCCATTATCCACAAAGTCCAGCGATTATGCGTGCTTGTGATAGCTTAGGGATATTAACTTCGGTAGAAATTCCAGTAGTCAATGAAATTACAGAGTCTGAGGAATTCACGAAAAATGCCTTGCATATGCAAAAGGAGATGATCTATCAGAACTTTAATTATACTTCAGTTATCATCTGGGCGTATATGAATGAAGTATTACTACGTACACCATTTAATCAGGATAAACCAAGACAGCAAATCTATTATCAAGCGGTTAATAAATTGGCTCAGCAACTCGATGATTTAACACGCCAGACAGATTCCACACGGTATACTATGTTAGTCAATCATGGAAATTTTGATCAGTATCATCAAGCTGGCTTAAATGAAATTCCTATGATTGTCGGATGGAACTTATATCCTGGATGGTATGGTGGAGAGATTAAGGATATTAATAACCAACTGGATCGTATCCATGAGCGACTGCCTCATAAACCGCTCCTATTAACGGAGTATGGAGCCGATGCAGACCCTAGAATACATAGTTTCTCACCAATTCGATTTGATAAAAGTATAGAGTATGCTATAGATTATCATATCGGCTATTTAAATGCCGTCTTAGAAAGACCTTTTGTGGCAGGAGCTTTTGCATGGAACCTGTCGGACTTTAATTCTGAAACCCGCGAAGAGTCGATGCCTCATATCAATAATAAAGGGCTGTTAACTATAGATAGAAAGGTGAAGAATAGTTATCTGCTCTATCAAGCTTATTTTAGAAAAGAGCCTTTTTTGAAGATCGGTACGGCCTTATGGGAGTCTAGAGCTGCTGTGGCTGCAGCAAATGCCGCTTATAGCCTTCAAGAAGTTGATGTATATACAAATGCTGAAGAAGTGGAATTATATATAAATGATACACTTATCGGAAAAAATAAGGTAGTTAATTTCCGAGCACAGTTTCAGGTGCCGTGGACCGATGGAATAAATAATTTGCGGGCTAAGGCAGTTTACGCTACACAGACCGTAGAAGATCAGAAACAGGTTCAAGTAAGCCTGTTAGACAATAGCCTGCAGATCTACTTTCAAAAAAATAAGGAATTACGTATTTCATTAGGGGAAAATAGATATTATGTAGACCTCTTGGGACAGCATTGGATT
Organism: Sphingobacterium sp.; assembly: GCA_036786125.1. GTDB lineage: Bacteria > Bacteroidota > Bacteroidia > Sphingobacteriales > Sphingobacteriaceae > Sphingobacterium. The sequence continues at coordinate 1,628 of DAIQRP010000064.1, read as the reverse complement.
CCAGATGAGGATCTGCATGCCAGTCATCGTCAAGTGATTGGTGGTGAAAATTTAAATTTTAAGAAAAGAGGCCCTGATAATTTAGGTTCGGAAAGTAATATTCTAAATACTTACGATGATCCTATATTCCAAACTCAACGTGTAGGAATGGATAGCTATAGCTTATTTCTGCCTGCAGGAAACTATGAACTAGATCTATATTTTGCGGAATTAATGGGCTTAGAGAAAAAAGAAAAACTGCCTTATGATTTAGAAATAAAGAATGAAAATGAGCAGTTAAGTGAAGATACCCGTGTCTTTGATGTATATTTTAATGGAAGTCGAGTGCTCGAAGCATTAAATATTGCGGATGAAATCGGAAAAAATAGAGGCTTAATCAAACGTATACCAGTACAAGTTGCTGGAAATCAAGGGTTAAAAATTGAATTTAAATCCAAAGCCGGTAAAGCTGTTTTAAATGCCATAGCCGTCTATAAGAAATAAGAAGGAACCTAAGGCCGATTTAAAAAATCGGCCTTTTTTATCTTTAAGCTTTATTGAAATTTGTATCTTGCGTCATCCAATTATCTGCAGCATGCTATGATGAACCACAAGAAACGAACCTTGATATTTCTTTTCTTTTCCTTTCTATTTATACAGATTAGCACCTGCTATGCTCAAAATTTAAAGCGCATATTTGAAAAGGTCACTGTAGAAAATGGACTTTCTCAAAGTTCCGTTTTTTCCATTGCTCAGGATAGTTTAGGATATATCTGGTTTGGAACTAAAGATGGATTAAATAGATATGATGCCAAGGAGATAGAAATCTTTAAACATCATCCTGCAGATCCTCAATCCCTAAGTAGTAGTCAGAATATAAATGCCTTATTAACGGATAATCAAGGTAGATTATGGATAGGTACACAGAAAGGCTTGAATTTATTTCATGCTCAGCGGAAGACTTTTAGCCATTACCTCAGCAGCAGTCCTCGGAAATATCAATTGCCCAATGATGTGATTCGCTGTCTATTTCAAGATACTCAAAAGCAAATTTGGGTGGGTACTGAAAATGGACTTAGTCGTATCAATAGCTCTGCAGTTGTGGAGGCCTCTTATACGGTTAAGGATGGGCTTTCAGACAGCGTAGTCCGTAGCCTTTATGAAGATTACAGCGGTTTACTATGGGTTGGAACTTCTCGAGGTATTAGTTTTATTTATTCAAAAACAGGAGAGGTCAGTACTACGCAGAAAAAGCATAAAATATTAAACCTGCTGCGGGACGAAAGTATCAGTTCCATATTTTGTGATGCGATGAATAGACTGTGGATTGGAACCCAGCAGCGAGGTCTATTTATCTATGATTTGAAGACGGAAAGATTGCTTCCCCATCAGATTCCATTACCCAATCCTTTAATCAGAAAAATTGTCTCCAGTGCTGATGGTCAGATATGGATCAGCAGCCTAAAGGGCTTGAGTATTATCCATCCCTATACCTTGGCGACCAGAAATTATGAACATGACCCCGAAGATCCGAATAGCCTAAATCAAAATTCATTATATGATATGATGCTCGATACTCAGGGTTCCATGTGGATAGGATCATATTATGGAGGGGTAAATGTCTATCATCATCAAAGTACGCCTTTTGA
>DAIQRP010000063.1:10582-15280 GCA_036786125.1 Sphingobacterium sp. | reverse complement strand
AATTGGTCCGCCTCATCCAGCACATAGCTCTGTATCGTACTCAGGTCGATTTCACCTTGCTGTATCAGGTCTAGCAATCTGCCTGGCGTAGCGATAATAAAGGCCGGATTTGTCGCCAACTGTTCCCGTTGGCTATCGTAACTTTTGCCCCCATAAATGCAGGCGGCCGTTAGGGGCATATCTGCCGCTAACGATTGAAAGCGCTGTTCTGTCTGTAGGGCTAATTCCCGAGTTGGACTTAAAATAAGTACTTGAGGGCTAGTTATCGCACTCGGATGCAGCAGGAGCTGCTGCAATAAAGGGATTAGGAAGGCTTCTGTCTTTCCAGTACCTGTAGGCGCAATAGCTAAAAGGTCTTTTCCTTGAAGAATAGCAGGTATAGCTTGCTCCTGAACCGCTGTAGCTTCGAAAAGACGCTGTTTTTCTAAGGCTATCTGTATTTCAGGGCGTAAATTGAAAGTTGAAAAATCCACGTGTATGATTTGCTTTAATTGCCCAAATATAAACAATTAACAACGAATGTCTTTTAGGAATTGTCCTTCTTTGGGCGGATAGATTTCCCGTAAATAGACCCGATTAAGAATATAATTTATTAAATTTGTTGAAACGTAAAAAAAGATGTCTGAAACCACATTTCACCCTAATAATGAGACAGGCTCAAAACTAAGTTTTGAAGACTTTAAAAAAATCATTATTCAGGATTATAGAATTGCTGTAGAAAGCCGTTATGTTGCGCTTCTTGGTCGTAAGGAGGTGCTGACAGGAAAGGCTAAATTCGGAATATTTGGCGATGGAAAAGAATTAGCACAAATAGCTTTAGCAAAAGTATTTAAAGAAGGAGATTGGCGCTCGGGATATTACCGTGACCAGACTTTAGCCTTTGCTTCAGGTATTACAGATATTTATCATTTTTTCTCTCAGTTATATGCACATCCCGATGTCGATGCAGATCCCGCTTCTGCAGGCAGACAGATGAATTGCCATTTTGCCACTCGCCTTATCGATGAGCAAGGTCGCTGGAAGAATCAGGTAGAACAGCGCAATTCAGCTGCTGATATCTCTACAACAGGAGGGCAGATGGCTCGAACGGTAGGTTTGGGATTAGCTTCAAAAATGTACCGCAATAATCCGAACTTATCCTATTTAAGTTATTTCTCCAATCAAGGAAATGAAGTGATATATTGTACCATTGGAAATGCGGCGACCTCAGAAGGCGTATTTTTTGAAGCAGTTAATGCCATTGGTGTTAATCAGCTTCCTGTCGTACTTTCCATATGGGATGATGGCTATGGAATTTCCGTGCCCAATGAAATACAAACAACCAAAGGAGATATCTCGGAGGTCCTGCGCGGATTTCAACGTAATGAACATGGAGAAGGATTTGAAATCTTTAAAGTTAAAGGTTGGGATTACCCTGGTCTTTGTGCGACTTATGAACAAGCTGATCGCTTAGCCAGAGAGCAACATATCCCTTGTCTTATCCATGTGATCGAGATGACACAACCTCAAGGACATTCCTCTTCAGGATCCCATGAACGTTATAAAAGTCCCGAACGCTTACAATGGGAGAAGGATTTCGATTGTATTCAAGTGATGCATGATTGGATTGTCAATCAGGGTATTGAAAGCGCAGAGCAGTTAGCCTTACTCGAAGAGGAGGCTAAAGAATTTGTAAGACAAGAACAACGTAGGGCTTGGGCTGACTATCATAAATTATTGCATATCGATCTTTCCGAAGCTATTGCTAAACTTTCGGCTATTCAAGACGATAGCATAGAATTGCCGATTAAGACCTTACAGTCTATTACTGATCCATCTCTAAAAGAAATCTATGGACTGGTACGCCGTGTCATTCGGGAACTAAAAGGAAAAGATATTGCCGGTAAGTCGGACTTAATCGCTTGGTATAGACAGAAGCAAGCGATTAATGAGGATCGCTATAACTCGAAACTATTTACCCAAAGTGTCGATGCTCCAGAACATATTCCTGTAATTGCCGCTACCTATGATATGGACCAAAGAGCAGTCGATGGTAGAGAAATTCTAAATGCTTGTTTTCAAGCTAATTTCCAAAGGGATGAGCGCTTAATTGCCTTTGGTGAAGATGTAGGTAAGATTGGAGATGTCAATCAGGGATTTGCCGGATTGCAAGAGCAGTTTGGAGAACAGCGGATCTTCGATACCGGAATTCGGGAATCGACGATTATGGGTAAAGGAGTAGGTTTGGCTATGCGCGGACTAAAACCGATTGCTGAAATTCAATATTTAGATTATTTAATCTATGCCCTGCCCGTATTATCGGATGACTTAGCAAGCTTAAGTTATCGGACTAAGGCTGGACAGAAAGCCCCAGTAATTATTCGAACTAGAGGACATCGTTTAGAAGGAATCTGGCATTCGGGTTCACCCATGTCCGTACTTTTAGGTTCGCTAAGAGGCATACATATCTGTGTACCTAGAAATATGACGCAGGCTGCAGGAATGTATAATACGCTGATGCGTGCAGATGAACCGGCACTGGTTATAGAAAGCTTAAATGGCTATAGGCTGAAGGAACATCTACCGCTGAATGTAGGGGAATTTACTATACCTATTGGCTATGCCGAATTGCTTAAAGAAGGTACTGATATTACAGTGGTCTCTTATGGCTCGACTTTACGTCTGGTACAAGAAGCTGCAGTAGAATTAGAAAAATTAGGGATATCGATGGAAATTATAGATGCCCAAACTTTACAGCCCTTTGATCTGGCCTCTTTATCTAAACAGTCTTTAGAGAAGACGAACAAGCTCTTGGTCGTAGATGAAGATGTTCCTGGAGGAGCTTCAGCATTTATTCTACAAGATATATTAGAGCGTCAGGGTGGTTATTACCTCTTGGATGCTCAACCCCGTACTTTAACTGCTAAAGCTCATCGTCCTCCTTATGGGTCGGATGGGGATTACTTCTCTAAACCATCGGCAGATGATATTATTGAAGTCGTATATGCCATGATGAATGAAACTAATCCAGAAAATTATCCCTCATTATTTGAATAAATAATGAGGAATTATTAAAATATGGTCGTCGCACCTATAATGGCAGCCTTTTCTTCCAATTGACTTTTATACAGTTCAAACGGAGAAAAGGCTTTTTTATGCCTTTGCAAAAGCTGTGGCAATATATGTGAAATATTGCCTCCTATAATAAATCTATTCGATTGATATAAATCTGAAAAATAGTTTAAGAACTGAATAAAATGTATTACAAATTCATCTAATAGACTACTTAAGTATGGATGATCGGCATGGTCTACAATAATTTCTTTTAATCCATTAACCGCTATTGCCGTCTCCTCATAAAATCGATTGACAAACCATCGTGTCGTTAGATATTCTTCAAAGATACCTGCTTGATAGGGAGCATCCCAAAGGGCAGCATCTATTGCTTTTTCGCCTTTAGTCCATACCGAAGAGCCTAAGCCTGTACCTAAGGTTATACCTAAAATCTTCGGGTGATGTGTCAGCTGTTGAGTAAATACCTCTCCCTGTAGAAAAGCTGCAGCATCGTTGATAAAACGAATATCTAGATCTTTAATCTGTAATTCTTCTATTAAAGCTTCCCGAATATTGACTTCAAATAATTGATCATATTTATTTTGACCTTGCATATAGGAAATGCCTTGCTCATAATCAAAGGGGCCAGGCATAGCAATTCCAAGTTGATGTATCGGTGTGGAACAGGAGGAAAGAGAGCTTTCAATCGCTTGTTTCCATTGTAGGAAAATCGATTTAGCATCTCCGGCAGAAAAAACGGAATTGCGTGCTTCGCAAGGAGATAAAATAGACCATTCAGCGGTATTAACTACCGCTGAACTGATATGAGTACCTCCGACATCAGCACCTAATATAAAATTAGACATTGTCATTCGAATAACTTAATTGTTTTAATAGTTGATCTACGATAACAAGAGCAGACATAGCTTCTACAATAATTACAGCGCGAGAAACTACGCAAGGGTCATGTCGACCTTTGCCTGTAATCAGGGTAGATTCTCCAGCTTCATTTAAAGTTTGTTGCTCTTTCATAATCGTAGCTACAGGTTTAAATGCAGTACGGAAGGTGATATCCATACCATTTGAAATTCCACCTTGAATACCCCCAGAGAAGTTGGTTAGGGTATGGATTTGGTTTAAATCTTGAGAATCGGAGAAGAACAGATCATTATGTTCTGAACCGCGCATTTCAGAGCCTGCGAATCCAGAGCCATATTCGAAACCGTGAACGGCATTAATACCCATCATCGCCTTGGCTAAATCGGCATGTAGTTTGTCGAATACAGGTTCCCCTAATCCGGCAGGTACATTTCGAATAATGGTGGAAATCTTTCCGCCTACTGTATCGCCATCTTTACGTACGGAATCGATAAATTCAATCATTTCATGGGCTGTAGCTGGATCTGCACATCGAGCTATATTAGCTTCACGAAGGGCTAATAATGCATTTAAATCTGCTGCATTTACATTTGGAGATTCAATTTTACCGACTGCAGAAACATGGGCAAAAATTTCAATATCATATTTCTTTAATACGAGTTTTGCAATTGCTCCAGCTGCTACTCGAGCGGCAGTTTCCCGTGCCGAGGAACGGCCACCACCACGGTAGTCCCGAATACCATATTTCATATGGTAGGTATAATCCGCATGGGAGGGACGAAACTT
>DAIQRP010000063.1:3652-10572 GCA_036786125.1 Sphingobacterium sp. | reverse complement strand
AATCTTTCGAGCGTTGGTCTTCATTGGGAATTACAATAGCAATTGGGGTTCCCGTAGACTTTCCTTCAAAAACTCCAGAAAGAATTTGTGCAGTATCAGATTCCTTACGTTGGGTAGTAATTTTAGATTGCCCCGGTTTACGTTTATCTAATTCGGATTGTATAAATGCTTCGTCTATTTCAATATTAGGTGGGCATCCATCAATAATTACTCCGATTGCTTTTCCATGAGACTCGCCAAAAGTGGTAATTTTAAAGATATCGCCAAAAGAATTTCCAGCCATAAAAGATTTAAATTTTTATAAATATAGGGAAAATGGCAATAATTATGCAATTATTGCCATCTAATATGTAAGTTATTTGATTTCAAAACCCTGTTCGGAAAGGTGCTTCCAGAAATCAGGATATGATTTTTCGACAACCTGAGGTTCTTCAATTTTTACTTCCTTGAATACCAGTGCTAAAGGAGCAAAGGCCATCGCCATTCGGTGATCTTCATAGGTAGCAAATTGAACGGATTCAGGAGCGACAATATCGGCTGTTTTTAAGAAATAGGTTTGATCCTCTTCAATTAATTTGGCGCCAAACTTGCCAATTTCATTTTGCAATGCAGCAATACGGTCCGTTTCTTTAATCTTTAAGGTTTCTAAACCTGTCATGCTGATATCCTTACCTAGGGCGGCGGCCACAACGACTACCGTCTGGGCAATATCAGGACATTCTTTAAAGTCAAAATGTGACTTCTCAGAGATGATATTTACCTTGGTTAAGTGTAGGCCATCCGCTTCAAATGACGAAGCTACACCAAAATGACTCATGATATCTACTATAGCAATATCGCCCTGCAGACTATTTTTCTTTAAGCCTGGAAGTACCACAGACCCGGATTCACTTAAAGCCACTACGGCATACCAGTAGGATGCTGCAGACCAGTCCGGTTCTATATATAAAGTAGAAGCTTTAGCCTGCTGAGGTTTAATCTGAATTTCAGCATCTTCCCAGCGATGTTCAATACCGACTTCTTGAAGCATATCTAAGGTCATCGATACATATGGTCTAGAAGTTAGTTCACCTAGAATTTCCAAACGAATTCCTTTTTTTAATGCCGAAGCAATTAACAGGAGGGAGGAGATATACTGGCTTGAAATATTACCTTGAACTGGAATATGATCTGTCGCTTGAGATAAACCACCTGTAATTTTTAGAGGAGGATAGCCTACTTTTTCAGTATAGTGGATATCCGCTCCTAAGCTTGTTAAGGCGTCGACTAAAATCCCTATTGGTCGTTGCTTCATGCGCTCAGAGCCTGTTAGTAGAAAGTTCCCTGGAACTAAATTCAGGTAGGAGGAAAGGAAGCGCATGGCGGTTCCTGCCGGACCTATATCAATCGTTTGGAGCGAAGCATCCGCAGACTGAGCATCGATTAGCGCTTGTTTTAATGATACGGTATCTGCAGCTTCAGACAGATTTTCTATGTGCACTTTCCCTTGGCTTACGGCCTGTATAATAAGAGCACGGTTGCTCTCAGATTTTGAACCTGTAAGTTGTACCGTGCCCTTAATTTTTTTTGAGGAATGTGTCAGCTGTAAAATAGCTTGATTCATTATGCCTCCGCTGTAGGTTGAACATTCATCACTGCATTTTGCTTACGGATGGATTCATTATGAACTAATTCCAAGAATTTTTTTGCAAAATCAGCATCTAAATTTAAAGCCTGAGCTAAGTTTGTCCGTTTTTGAACAATTTCATCCCAACGGGAAACTTGTAAAATCGTTACATTATTGTCGCGTTTGAAAGCTCCAATTTGTTCAGCAATCTTCATGCGTTCTCCGATTTTTTGGATAATCTGATCATCTAATTTATCGATTTGAGAACGTAACTCAGTCAATTTATCTTCGAACGCAGGATCATTAGATTCTGCTTTGCGTGCTGATAAGCTTGTTAATAAGTCCGCTAAAGCTGCAGGCGTAACTTGTTGTTTTGCATCTGTCCATGCTACAGATGGGTCGATATGAGATTCAATAATTAAACCTTGCATATCCATATCTAAAGCTTTCTGAGCGATATAAGGAATAAGTTCGCGGTTACCACAGATATGACTAGGGTCATTGATTACAGGTAATTCCGGACATAATGTTTTTAACTGAATAGCTAAATCCCACATCGGTTCATTACGGAAAGCTGTCTTTTCGTAAGAAGAGAAACCACGGTGAATAGCACCAATTTTTTTAATACCTGCACGGTTAATACGCTCTAAAGCACCTAACCATAAAGAAATATCCGGGTTAACTGGATTTTTCACTAATACAGGAATATCTACACCGACTAAAGCATCCGCAATTTCTTGAACAGTGAATGGGTTTGCTGTAGAGCGTGCTCCAATCCAAAGAATATCTACACCTGCTGCTAAGGCTTCTTTCACATGCTGTGCTGTAGCTACTTCTATAGCTGTTAATAAACCCGTTTCTGCTTTTGCTCTTTTCAACCATTCTAAACCGATAGAGCCGATACCTTCAAATTCTCCCGGACGCGTACGTGGCTTCCAAATTCCTGCACGTAACACATTTACTTTGCCAGTATTCGCTAATAAATGAGCCGTAGAAACTAATTGTTCTTCAGTTTCTGCACTACAAGGACCTGCGATGATTAATGGTTTACCATCTGTATTAATCCAGTCTTGTAAAGGGATGATATCTAATGTATGTTTCATTGTATTGGGGGTTATCTCGTTTTAAATCTGATTGTTAATTATATTTTGTCATTTTTTACATACTCACCTAAAATATTAAAGTTGATGGTATGTTTTAATACTTTTCGAATGGCGGTATCGAATTCCGCTTGTTTCTTCCATTCTACATCGACATAAAAGTCATATTCATTTCGCTTCCCTAAGACAGGCATGGATTGAATTTTACTTAAATTGATATTCTGTTCTGCGAAACATTGAAGTATCGTGGCTAAGGCACCTACATTATTGCCTGTTTGAAACGATAAACTCGCTTTATTCGAGTTTTTCAATTCTTCGATATCATTGGATAGAATGAGGAAACGAGTGGTATTCTTTTTATTGGTTTCAATTCTTCTATCTAAAATTTCTAATCCATAAATCTTAGCTGCTAAGGGGCCTGCAATCGCTGCAGTATCTGTTAATTTATGATCGGCAATTTTTTTGGCGCAAGCTGCGGTATCCATGCCCTCAGTAATTTTTACATTGGGAAGATCTGTAAGATATTCCTCACATTGACGGATGGCAATTGGATGTGATTCTATATGTCTAATATCGGCTAACTTTACCCCTGGGAGTGCCATTAAGTGTTGCTGAATATTGAGCTGCACTTCTCCGACCACATGAAATTTATAATCCCGGAGTAAGTTATAGTTTGGAAGTAAGCTTCCTGCAATAGAATTTTCTATAGCCATTACGACATAGTCGGTTTTTCTTTGCTTAAGTAATTCACAGGTCTTTTTGAAAGAGTCACATTCAATAGTTTCAATATCATCACCAAAATATTTGAAGGCAGCTTCTTCGTGAAACGAAGCTCTTAATCCTTGAATAGCAACTTTTAAACTCATCTTTTATATTTTAATTTTTATTCCAAAAAAAGAGGTCCCGATTTAAAAACCGGGACCTCTTATACTTGAATATCGTTGATAACAAAGCAAATTATACCCGGCTCTTATTACTAAAGTAATAGAAGTTAAAAAACCAATATGTATAAACTGCTGTCATGTCTCGTTCGTTTTTGATATTTCAAATGTACGGATGTTTTTGAATAAAACAAGAAAAAAATAAATATTTTTTCATTTTATTTTTCATCCACTTTTAAGCTCTTTTTTGCGTTAAAAAATGACTGTTTTTTATGGTTTTTTGAACAGCTTTTTTTGAGTGTTTATTTTTATTAATGTATTGAATATAAGTTAATTGGTGTAATTTTGAATAATTTAAGTCGTCTATATTGTTGTTTTTATGGTTATTTTTGCTGTTTAAAAACAGTTGATTTTAACCTCTTTTTCATCATATTTTATGACTATTTTTTGATTAAAATTGACGTCTAATTTAGGGCTGAAATTAAAAAATGATATTTTTTAGAAAAAAAAAGGCTGTACTTTTTTTATCAATTCGCGAGTTTTATACGTAAAGAATCCCATATCACAGGCTTAATCTTTACCTTTGTTACTCAATCTGATTTTAAGAAATAAATAGATGCATAGCATAGAAGTTACCGATACTGATCATATCTATTATCCCATAGTTAGGGCATTGTATGAAACGAGTTTTCCAGTGTTCGAAAAGAGAAGCCACAGCCAGCAGGACTTAGCTTTTAATTCTGCAGCATATCATCTTTATGTATATATGGAGCAGGATAACTTTATTGGGTTTGTGTCCTATTGGGAATTTGATAGTTATATATATATAGAGCACTATGCAATTAATCAGCAGCTGCGTGGTCAGGGTTATGGCAGTATAATCTTACAGGCATTTATGAGCAGTCATTCCAAGCGTATTATTCTAGAGATTGATCCTCTGCTGGATGACATTTCTAAAGCTCGTTTAGGCTTCTATCAAAAAAATAATTTTTCGGAAAATAGCTACGCCCATATACATCCGCCATATATTTCCGGAGAACTAGGGCATGCATTAATTATTCTATCAACTCAAGGTACCCTAACTCAGGCCGAATGCGATCGCTTTCAACAGGATTTAGTTCAGGTGGTTATGAAAGGTATTTCATTCAAAAAGTAGCTCCTCATTAGAAGATTTTAAATTATGTTATTTGTAATACTTTCGGTTCTTTGTTCTGTATCTGTCGCCCTATTTTTAAAATTGGCACGTAACAGAGCTGTCAATACAAAACAACTTATTGTATGGAACTATCCGGTAGCGATAGGCTGTACTTATTTCTTTTTATCGCCTGAATTTATTCCGCTATCGAGTCCCGCGCTCCCTTGGAATATCTATATTCCCTTAATGATATTGCTTCCAATGATTTTTGTATGTATTGCTTTAGCCATACAATACGCTGGAATTGTGAAGACCGAAGTTGCCCAACGCTTATCCTTATTTATACCCTTGCTAGCGGCATTCTTTTTATTTAAAGAGCATTTTGAACTCAGCCGATTTATAGGTATAGGTCTGGGTTTTATAGCTATTCTCTTGAGTATAGGCTGGCAGAAAGCTGCGGGCCATGCTGAGCTACAGTCTCAGCGCTTATACTATCCGCTAGCTGTATTTTTAGGAATGGGTCTGATTGATATTTTATTTAAGCAGGTCGCTCAACATACCGATGTTACCTACAGCTATTCCATGTTTATTATTTTTATAGGTTCCTTTATCGTCGGATTTATCTATCTATTGTATTTAATTGGAATTCAGAAGCAATCCTTTTCTGTATCAGCAATTTTATGGGGTATACTCGTAGGGGCCTTTAATTTTGCGAATATCCTTTTCTATATGAAAGCGCATCGCGCGCTACCCGATAATCCATCTATCGTCTTTACGGCGATGAATATCGGAGTTATAGTTTTGGGAACAGCTGTAGGAGTTTTTATTTTTAAGGAGCGTTTAAGTCTACTGAATAAAATGGGACTCTGTTTGGCAGTTGTAGCAGTATTATTAATCGCGTATCTATAAAATTAGCCTTGACTGAAAATCCTCAGCTAAAGTAAAGGCTTTATATATGTATTAACTTTAGGTATGCTCATTTATAATTTTCAGGAGGAGAACATCGCTAAGATAAATTCCAAAGCATTTTCCTCATGCAAAGCTCGGGTATTCAGCATCGTCATTTCACTGACAGACTGAGCTCTCTGCCACATTTCGCTTTCATAAAGCTGTATAGCTTCCTGTAGGCTCGCTGCAGAGCTTAGGGCTTCACTGAGTTTAAGTGCATCCAACATGGCCATATTGACACCTTCTCCGGTATATGGAGGCATGAGATGCGCAGCATCACCAATAAGGCTTAGGTTATTCCGGGATTCCCATAACTTTTCATAGTTATAATAATATAACGTTCTTGGAATTACTTGTAATTGATCGGCCTGAAAAAGCTCATGAAAGATTGGATTCCAATTCGAAAAATGTTGACTGAGCCAGGCTTTTACTTTTTCGGAATTTTTAAAATCCATATCGGCATACTGCTGTTCCGCGACTTTCTCTCCAGTATAAAAGGCTAAACTTCCATCTCCTTTCTGGCTTATAATAATGGATTTTTCTTCTCCAAATGCCATAATCTTACCTCCCTTAATTTGTTGTACGATTTGGGGAACTTGCTCTATAGCATTCGGAATATGGCCTTCAATAATTGTAATACCTGCATAGCTCATTTTAGTATCGCTGAGGTAGGGGCGAATTTTAGAATTTGCACCATCAGCTCCAATCACTACGTCTGCATAAGCGCTAGTTCCATTTTTAAAGACCAGACGCCAGCCTTGCTGTTCGGCATGCAACTTTAAAAAATGACTATTCCAAACGACCGTATCAGCTACTAATGAATCTAACAGTATTTGACGAAGAGGACCTCTATCAATCTCCGGCCGATGTGACTGCTGCGGAGTTTCCTGCTGTTCGTCCATATGAATTTTGCCGTTCATATCTAGGATTTGAAGTCGATCTGCATTGGGGAGATGATGTGCATAAAACTCCTGTGTTAGATTTGCTTTCGCTAAGGCTGCAAGCCCTGACTCCTCATGTAAATCTAAATTAGCCCCTTGTACGCGGGCATTTTGATTGAAGTCCCGTTCATAGACCTTGACTTGAGCACCCTGCATTTGCAATAAGCGGGCTAGGGTGAGTCCACCAGGCCCTCCGCCGACGATAGCAATTTGGATATCTTTAATATTCATAACCGTATTTATTTTATCTACGGCACAAAATTATGGCTTAGTTAAGGTAGATAATTGTATAAATCGGTCATTTTTATT
>DAIQRP010000063.1:2820-3642 GCA_036786125.1 Sphingobacterium sp. | reverse complement strand
GCACGTTTTTTCACTTCTTTTATAAAATGAGACTGATCGGCGAAGGCAAGTTCCGGAGATAAGTTACCTGCTTTAATATGTGTAAAGGAGGATTTAAAACGGATAATACTGCAGTAAGTTTTAAGTGATAATCCGAGATGTTTATTAAAATATCTATTGATCTGTCTACTGCTCCAAGAGCAGAGCTCGGATAATTCTGCCACAGAGATAGCTCCTGAAGTGGCGTCTATGGCTTGAAATAATTTTCGTTTTCTTCTATCTATAGTTGCAGGTATTTGACCCTCAAAAAAGGAAGTCATTTCCAGGGCAAACTGCTGTAGATTCAGATGGCCTAAAGCGGAAATCGGATACTCCATTGCTGTCCTTTCCGTGGCTTTATTAAGCAGGGAAGCTACAGATTCTTGAAGTAAATATTCGACTCCCAACGGACGAAAGCTAATAGCCAAGGTTTTACGCCAGGGAGCAATGACAGCCTGTATAGCTTGAGTACCCAAGCCTAATAGTGTAATATGAAAATTAGTATCCCCAGTTTCTGTAAAGAATAAATCTATATTTCCATCGGGCAATATATCGACCAGCTTTTCCATATCGGAGGCATTATGCAGCATCCAAAAGCTATCGATAAATTCGGAAAGTGCTATATTGGGTTTTATATATTCGTGGTTTATCATGCTATTACGCTCCCATAAATATAAATATAAGGTATTTCTGAAGAAATATTCTTTTCATATAATTTGAGTTATATTTGATAAGCTGGAATACGGAATTTGATATCAACTGCCGTGGAGTAAATAATATAGCGTAATGAGTTTATTTGAAGAT
>DAIQRP010000063.1:643-2798 GCA_036786125.1 Sphingobacterium sp. | reverse complement strand
AAGGCCTTACATCCAAAAGCCAGACATCACTGTTATGCCTACCGCTTGACACCAGATCGGTCAATATTTAGAATGAATGATGATGGAGAGCCTTCAGGAACTGCTGGAAGACCTATTTTAAATGTACTACTATCCCAGGATATAACGAATATTATTGTTGTTGTCGTGCGTTATTTTGGCGGAACCTTATTAGGTGTACCGGGTTTAATTCATGCCTATAAATCCGCGACTATAGAAGCTTTAGCATCAGCACAGGTCATCACACGGACTGTCGATGATATTTATGCTATTCATTTTGATTACCTGTCGATGAATGATGTTATGCGAATTATGAAGGAGGAAGATTTAACAATTATAAAACAAGAGTTTGATAATGCTTGTTATATGGAAATAGAGGTTCGCAAAATGCAGGTCAATTCTGTCATTGGAAAACTAGAAAAAATCGATAATTGTAAACTAACTTACCTAAGAACAATATGATAAATGATTCAGAATTAATTATAAATCCAGACGGAAGTATATACCATTTAAATTTACTTCCCGAGGATGTTGCCGATACTATTATTACTGTGGGGGACCCTGATCGCGTCGCTGAGGTCTCGAAGTATTTCGATCATATCGAATTAAAAAAAGGAAAGAGAGAGTTTATAACACATACCGGTACGATCGGGAAGAAGCGGGTTTCCGTAATCTCAACAGGTATTGGAACCGATAATATTGATATTGTATTAAATGAGATCGACGCCTTGGTCAATATTGATTTTAAGACTAAGCAGATTCATTCAACTTTAAAGGAATTGGATATTATTCGCATAGGAACTTCAGGTTCATTGCAAGAAGATATTCCGATGGGTACATTATTAGCTTCAGCCTATGGTATAGGCATGGATGCCTTGATGCAATATTATGTTAAACAGAATGATGCCAATGAAGATGCTATTCAAGAAGCCATTTATAAAGCTATTCCAAATCTACAGTTAAAACCTTATGTAGGGCAGGCTTCATCTAAATTATTAGAGACTATCGCCTATGATCTACCTAAAGGTATTACATTGACATCTCCCGGTTTCTATGCGCCACAGGGAAGGCAGCTGCGTGCTGAAAATGCAGTTCCGAATCTAATCGATCAGGTTGCTGCTGTAGAAATCGGCGCTGAACGAATTACTAATTTAGAAATGGAAACGGCGGGCATTATCTATTAATGCCATATTAGCCAGTCGTCGGGGAGGGCAATTTTCTTCCCATCCGGCGCAGGTGGTAGAGGATGCTATTCAGCTTGTCTTATCGCGTCTGACTTAAGCTGCTCATGCCTAAAAATAAAAAAGGGATTGTCTATACAATCCCTTTTCTATTGGAGTCAAATCTTAACATAATAAATAAAAGTATCGTAAAACTCCATAAGGAAGATCCTCCATAGGAAATAAATGGAAGAGGAATCCCGATTACAGGTACTATCCCAATCGTCATTCCAATATTAATAAAGAAATGGAAGAATAATATGGAGGCGACACCATAGGCGTATATCCGAGCAAAGGCTGAGCGTTGCCGCTCTGCAATATGGATAATACGCAATAACAACGTCATATAGACGATAACTAATGATACACAGCCGACAAAACCCCATTCCTCCCCAATGGTACAAAAGATAAAGTCGGTACTTTGTTCAGGCACAAAATTATATTTAGTCTGTGTTCCTTGAAGATAACCTTTTCCAAATAACTGCCCCGATCCGATGGCAATTTTAGATTGATTTAAATTATATCCTTGCCCACGGGGATCATCCATTTTCCCGAGAATAATATCAATACGATTCCGTTGGTGAGATTGTAAGATATGATCATAGGCAAATTCTACGGATAGAATAAATAAAGATGATAGCGCAAAAAGTATCCCCAAATTAATGAGGTTTTTCCTACGTCTACGCATTAAATACATCAGCACGGCTATAATCAATGCCAAACTTCCGATCAGGATCCACTGGTTAATAAGTAAGGTAAGGATAAATAATAAAATACAAAGCGCTCCAAATATCAGGAGATTGGTATTCACATATCCCTCTCTATATAATACAAAGATTAAGGAGAAGAATGCTAGTGCTGAACCTGTATCGGGCTGCAACATGACCAGAAAGACAGGGACTAATATAATCCCTGCT
>DAIQRP010000063.1:0-621 GCA_036786125.1 Sphingobacterium sp. | reverse complement strand
ATTCGCGAGCAACAGACAGGTGGCTAACTTTCCAAATTCCGAAGGCTGCAGGCGAAAGCTTCCAATAGGAATCCAAGCCTGATTTCCACCGACATTTCTGCCGACTACCAAAACGGCAATCAGCAATAGGGTCGTCACTCCATAGATAAATGGAGAAGCTGAAGAGAAGAATTTGGCATCTATAATCAAAATGCATAAACCGATTATTAAGGCGGTAATAATATAGATGGACTGCTTTCCGTAATTTGTTCCTAAGCTAAATAAACTAGGTTGCTCCGGATCATATACTGCAGCATGGATATTAAACCATCCGATAATGCATAATAATAACCAAAGTAGAATGGTCAACCAATCAATGTGACCTCCGAAATTGTTGGTACGTGGATTAGTCATTTCTCTTATGATATGCGATTAATTGATTTCCTTTCACAGAATCTTTCTTTACAGAGTCTTTGTTCACAGGTGTTTCTTTTTTCTTAGCTGGAGTTTTTACTGCAGGCAATAAGTTCGCATTAGCAATACGATCTTGAATATATTTTGGTAGGGTAATGGTATCTTTCAGATATTTTTCTACTAACATAGAAGCAATCGGACCTGCCCAAGTACCTCCATATCCAGCAT
>DAIQRP010000062.1:10556-15968 GCA_036786125.1 Sphingobacterium sp. | reverse complement strand
AGATTGCTGTAGAATTTGGTTTTACGGATGAAAGTCATCTACATAAATTCTTTAAGGGGCAAAAAGGAATTGGACCTAAAGCTTATAGAAATAAGGTATTGAAGAAAAACTAAAAAAGCACTCCAAAGGATGCTTTTTTAGTTGAGGTTAATTTGAATTTTTCTGGAGCCATTCCATACGACGTAAGTCGGGCAGATGCTTTACGCTAAAGTGTTCAAACTTCGCTGAAAATCCTTTTCCATCTGGACTTGCTGCCATCAGACCTACTTGTACCGGTCGATTATCTTCGAGATGTGCATTTCGCATCATCGTATAATGTTGATCATCAAAAGAATAGAATATTTCTATTGCATCTAATCTTCTCAAGGCTTTAATCCATACAAATGGAGGTATCGTTTCTAGGGGGAGCACGCTCCAATCGGAGGTTTTATGCGTCACTACTGTACTCAGGTTAAACTTTCCATCGACAAATTCTACACCTGCTTTAATATAATTTTCATGATCTGTACGAATCATTAAACCCATTTGATCAAAGCGCGCTTTATAGTCTCCGGTAATTTTCACCTTCACTTCAAATTCGCCCCCATAAGTCGCATAATAAAAGGGTGCATCATCCACCGTAAATCCATAATGTGAAATTCGCCAATAGTCTGTCTGTGGGGTAACAAACATACTTAAGGTCTTATCTTTAATTTCCCATTTTTGTGGTTCATTAAACCACTGCATTTTCTCTAAGGTCTGCGCCATGCCGATATGAACGAAAAATACGGAGCATATCATTAAAATAAATCTCTTCATTTGGTATAACAGTAAAACAGCTTTTTTATATTTACAGAAACAAAAATAGAACTGCCTAAAGCCAGAAACAATACTGATAAATAACCATTCTCCAATGAATATTCAGCAAAGTCTACATAAGAAGTTATTAGAACAGAAAAATCAGCCCCAAGCGGAACATCAGGCCATCTTGGAAGAGTATCAATTTATGGCTTTTATGTACGCTAAAATAGAGAATGGAATTGCTGTCTTAAGTGATATGCAAAGCGATAAGAGTTATATCTATCTTGGAAAAATGGCCCTATCTTTAGGTTTATCTAAGGCCGCAGAAGCGACAGAAATCAATTCCATCTGGGAAGAAGATATCTTTCATAAGATCCATCCCGAAGACCTCTTAGAAAAACATCTTTTGGAGCTGAAGTACTTTAATTTATTGCGTTCTAAACCGCATGAAGAGCGCAGCAATTATCATGTTAAAAGTAAACTGAGAATGCTTAATAAAGATGGAATATACCAGTTTGTAATCCACAGGATGTTTTATATCGATCGTACAGCTTCTGCTGCTCCCCGATTAGCCTTATGTCTGTACAACTTTATTTATGAAGAGTCTGAGCCTGTATCTGCTTTGGGCATGATTCTAAACTCCGCTACAGGAGAGATTCTTCAGCCTGAGCAGGAAAAATATACTCATCTGCTCAGCATGCGAGAAAAGGAAATACTATCCCTAATTAGAAAAGGTGTTCTAAGTAAGGAAATCGCCGATATACTCTGTATTAGTATCAATACGGTCAATAGGCATCGACAGAATATCTTACAAAAATTACGGGTTCATAATTCCTTAGAAGCTTGCCGTATTGCAGAACGGATGCATCTTATTTAGATTTTTTAAGACTAGCCTTATAGCCTTCATCCCAACGCGGAACATCAATATCAAAGCCAAATAAATCTAACGCTCTGGATACCGAGTGCGTAACCATGTCGTCTATAGATTCAGGTTGCAGATATAAGGCCGGTACTGGAGGCATAATAATTCCACCCATTTCCGTTACTGCTGTCATACTTTTTAAATGACCTAAATGTAAAGGTGTTTCTCGAAACATTAATACCAACTTACGACGTTCTTTTAACACCACATCTGCTGCACGGGAAAGAAGGGATGAGGTTACGCCTGTGGCTATTTCAGATAAAGTTTTTACTGAGCAAGGTGCAATTAACATACCCATTGTTTTAAACGAACCCGAAGATATAGCCGCACCGACATCATTTAGAGGATATACTTTATCAGCTAGGCTAATCAGTTCTTCATGCTTATAGGAAGTCTCGTAATTTCTCACCATTTCTGCAGCTTTACTAATCACTAAATGAGTTTCCACAGGTTCATCTTTTAAAAGCTGTAGGGCTCTAATGCCATATTGAATGCCTGTTGCACCACTGATTCCAATTATTATCCGCTGTTTCTTCTCCATAAAAATAAAAGTCTTTACAAAGATACTCTTTGTTTGCCCGATTCCCTCGATTTCGGACAACTGATTCACAAAAAAATCATGAAAATCATCCATACAGCATAGCAGATTGCCTTTATTGACTTTCTTTTGAACGACAATGGTGACCTAAGACCTAATAGCCATCAGCTTTCCAAGCAGGTTATTCGTTCATATATCAGCGCAGAATTGAGCTTAATTGCTAGGCCGAACTCCCGTAGAATAAGTTTAGTCTCCTGTTTTGAGGGCTAAGATTTCGAAGTCCTTCGAATCTCAGCTACAGGGAACGGGGAGATTTTGTTCTTAATAATGAAATAATATTTTTTGTTCATTTTACAAACCTTACATTTGTGCCCACAATATTTCTATAATGAACAATAAGAAAAACTTGATCCTAATACTGGCATCTCTAGCAACTTTTGTGGAAGCTCTAGATATTGCCATTATCAACTTGACCATTCCATCTATACAAGCACAGTTTAATGTAGGTCCAGAAAGCATACAATGGTTGCAGACTTTATATGTTTTATTTTTTGGTGGATTTTTAATTATCGGAGGTAAAATATCAGATGCATTAGGCAAGAAAAAGTATTTATCGCTGGATCTATATTTTTTATGTTAAGCTCATTAGGCGCAGGACTTTCGACTACATTCGAAGGCTTAGCCCTATTTCGAGCGATTCAAGGTTTAGCGGCAGCTTTTGTGATGCCTGCAGCTTCATCCATAGTAACCTCTACATTTACCGATGAGAAAGAAAGAAGCAAAGCCTTAGGAGTATTTTCATCATTTGCCGCAATAGGTTCTGGCTGTGGACTTTCTGTAGGCGGTATTATCAGTACCTACTGGGGATGGCACTGGGTATTTTTAATCAATGTCCCTATCCTATTATTAATTATTGCAGGTTCAATATATGCGATGGATAAAGATCTGCGTTCTAAATCTGAAA
Source organism: Sphingobacterium sp. (assembly GCA_036786125.1). Classification (GTDB taxonomy): domain Bacteria; phylum Bacteroidota; class Bacteroidia; order Sphingobacteriales; family Sphingobacteriaceae; genus Sphingobacterium. The sequence continues at coordinate 12,764 of DAIQRP010000062.1, read as the reverse complement.
ATAAAGCCGATGTATTCTCGGGCTTATTATTAGTTACAGGCGTATTATTAATGACTTATGGCATCCATAACTTGGGTGAAATAAGTACGCAACCTGTATTAGTATTAAGCACCTTAGCAGTGGCTATTGTCTTATTATCCGTTTTATATAAGCGTCTACGGACCGTGGAAAATCCTTTATTTGATCTCTCTATATTTAAACATAAAACTTTGGTATTATCCAATATGCTATTTTTTGTTTTAGGAGCATTCTTTATTGGCTTCCTATTTTTAATCTCGATGATGTTACAGAAAGATATGGGGTATACTGCCGCATCTGCAGGTCTGTTATTAGTACCATTTTCCATCCTTTCTACCTTAGTTGCTAAATTTGCTATTCCAACTTTATTAAAGAGATTAGATACCCGCCAACTTGGCATATTAGGCATGTGTTTTATGCTTACTGGTGGATTGTTGCTTTGTCTATCTGTTTTATTCGGGCATCCTTTAGCTTTGGTATTATTAGCCGCAGCCTGCATCTCGGGTATTGGTATGACAATCTGTTATACGAGTTTTGCTGTATTTTCGGTTAAGGAAGTCGATCAAGCACATTATGGGATTACTTCCAGTCTAACCAGTACCACCTATTTCGTAGGGGCTGGTGTCGGCTTATCTATAATTACCGTATTTATGCAATTTATGGCCTCCGCTAATGCTGTTTCAATTTTGGGCGTAGCCATGTTATCGCTGTATGCATTACTCGGTATCTTTATCTTATGGTCATATCAGACAGTAAAGTAAAAGTCTATTTGAAAAAAAAAGCTTCAATCCTGCGATTGAAGCTTTTTTTTATTTAATCGCCATAAAAGACGAAAAATTGAGGTTTTTATGTAATATATCTACAGACCGAAATCCCACTTTTTTTAATAATTCCATTTGATAGCTTACAGAACGAGGGCTATCTTCCTTTTCTATATATTCAAATACCGCCTCTTTATAAGCGCTATCTTTTAAAGAGCTGAGGTAATCGCCATAGTAATTATCATAGATTAACTGCTGTATGGGCGCTGCTTCTTGACGTACTAAGTCAAAAATCCAAATGCTTCCTCCAGGTTTTAACATGTTATATAAACCCTGGAAAGCCGTTTCCCAGTCCTGATCATCGCGTAGATGGTGTAAAACGGCAGTTGCTATTATGCAATCAAATTGTTCATCTGCGAGATTGGCCTGCCTAAAATCTGTTTGATAAGTATAAATAGTTCCGTTACAGATCTGCTCTAATCGTTCCTTGGCTTTATTTAACATGGGGAGACTTAAATCGATTAGGCTGATATCAATATCCGGCTTTTCCATAGCTAGCTTTACCGCAAAATTTCCGGCTCCACAGCCGATATCCAATACCGTATGCAGTTCAGGATGCACTGCTAAGATGCCCTCAATAATAAGTTTCATATTAAACTGTGCATCTAAGGTCGTCTGTTGACCTGTTTCTAAATTCGAAAATCTCTCGACATCTTGATCAAAGCGTGCCTCAATCTCCTTTAAACTTGATTTTTGGGCGTAATCTTTCATTTACCTATATTAATTCAACATTAAAGACCGTGTATATACCTTAAAAATACTATTATTTCAATATATATGCTTAAAGAAATTCTTAATGTGTTGATTAAGGTCATGATTTATGAATGATTATAGTAATATGGCACTCCATAAAATAGCGTTTTTTATACCATTGTACTCATCCCAAAAAGCTTAAAATTTCACCGTAATTCCTGTCGACAGATAAGGAGAAACTTGAAAATAGTAACTGTCTTTAGATTTAAACATTCCTTGAAGCGTACGATCTGAAAATGTCGTCGGACGGATGGCATTTATACCTGCTGTAAATGGAATGGAAACTTTATTGCCTAATTTAATCTCCGCACGTAGGCCAGAGACAATATACAGGTGAGAGAACATCACATCTTTATTATCTTTTTCCAATAAAGCCATCTGTCCATTCATCTCTCCAATAAGGGAAAGTTTCAAGAATTTATTCACCTGATATCCTGCAGATACACTTAGGCCATTGGTCATCGCGAGTTTAAAATCTAACTTCCCTTGCAAGTTCCAGTTGACATATAATGCAGGGAAGGCCATCGGATAACCAAATGTACTATTTATCGCCAGCCCGGCTCCAAGTTCTAAGTTAGGATTGACGCGATAGATAAAGATGGAGCTGACACTTCCT
>DAIQRP010000062.1:0-10546 GCA_036786125.1 Sphingobacterium sp. | reverse complement strand
CTAGAATATTTTTCTTTCCGATTTCTGAGAGGTCAGTCGTTGCGGCATATATCCCTACTCCTGCACTGGCCATTAAAGTCCAATTTTGACTAATCGGGCGTTTATGATAGATTCCAACATCTACATTAAGGATTTCAGAGATCACCAAATCTTCCGTAAAATTTTCATTTTTTAAAGAGACATAGGAGCCTGAAAGACCTAGGCCCCATACAATCGGCTTTTTATCCTTATTTTCCTTAAGCGACAAGGGTATATTTAGGCTTCCCTGATATACCATTGCTGACCCCTCAGCATTGCCTACACGCTCCCTTGGTTCTTTATTTTTCTTCTCCAACCAATAACTAGATTTCCCTAAGTATTCCGTCTTCAATGAAATCTGTGCATAGCCAGTCGCTGTGGCTAGTAAAAAGATGGATAAGATAAGTGCTTTATTAACTTTCATTATTATTAATTTGGAGCAAATATCTCTTTAGCGGGCGGGCTTCAGCAATGTATTTGACTGTTGGTCATTTTGTGATGACGGATGGACATTTCCATATCTAAAAAACAGATATCTTTGTGTATGAAAACTATTTATCTCAAAAGCTACGACCGCTTTGTCAACTTTATATGGCTTGCCGTAGCTGTGATGTTTACGATTCAGTTTGGCGTGAAGATGATGCCGCTCTATCAGGCGATGCTTATTGGAATTGCCGTAGTTCTTGTCAGCTACCCCATTACCACCCGACTCAGCACCAAAGTATTGCGCAGAGCGATGCAGAAAAATAATATGGTTTACTTTGCCGTTCAAGCTTTTTTATATTCCCTCTTATTGGGGATTTCCCTCTTCTTAATTTTGCGTCTTTTCACCTATTTAGAAAATATACATATCTTTCCGCAATCCGCTATTTTCACTAAAGACGATAGCATCTCCGAGTCATTCGTGAGCTCCACAGTCTTAGCCATATTTATCAATTTCGGTTTCTGCGGAGTCCGCTTTTATGAGGCTAACCTCAGGCTGCAGAAAAATCTTATAGAATCCCAGCTGCAGATTTTAAAAGCGCAGATTAATCCACATTTTATGTTTAATGTATTAAACCATGTCAATGTATTAATACGAAAAGAACCTGAATTAGCCTCCAGCGTGCTCGTACAGTATACCAATATTCTGCGCTATCAATTATACAGTGGAAAGGAAGATGCTATTGCTATTAAGCAGGAGGTAGAATTCCTCAAAAATTTTATTGAGGTCGAAAAGGTCCGCTGGAAAAATAGTTTGGATGTCATCTGTAACTTTACAATTTCCGATGGGCAGCTTACCATTGCTCCGCTATTACTTATCACTTTTATAGAAAATGCTTTTAAACATGTCTCCCGTTCTAAAACAAATAAAGGGTATATTCATATTACATTTGAGCAGAAAGATGATCAGGTCAGCTTGTATGTCAAAAATTCCAAATATGCAGACAGCCCTGTTGTCAAATCATCAGATTCCTCGGGAATCGGTTTGGAAAATATAAAACAGCGCTTAGATATTCTATATCCTGAGCAGTATACTTTAGATATCAATGAAACTGAGGAAATCTATTCGACTTCCCTCTTTATAAAATTATAAGATGACAAATATCATTTCAAAACAAGCGGATATCAAGCTAAAATGCTTAATTGTCGACGATGAAGAAAATGCAATCGATGGTGTCGTAGATTACCTACAAGATATCGAAAGTTTGGAAGTTGTAGGAACCTGTCTTTCGGCTTTAGAGGCTATAGAACTTTTAAAAAATCAAGAGGTAGACCTGATGTTTTTAGATATTAATATGCCTCGATTAAGCGGTTTAGATCTCTTGGAATCTATGCAAAATCCGCCATTGACCATATTGACAACTGCATATTCTGAATATGCATTAGATGGTTTTCGGTTAAATGTAGTCGATTATCTATTAAAGCCCTATACCTTCCAACGATTTTTTCAGGCTACCCAAAAAGCTATAGATAGCTACAAATCTCGATTAGTCAGGGATGAAAAAGAAGGAGGTCATTCCTTTGATATGTATATCCGTCAGGGAGATTCCTTTCAACGCATCAACTGGGAGGATATTCTATTTGCAGAGTCTATGCAAAATTATTTAAAGCTACATTTTAAGAATAATACTTTTATTATACATCAGACGATGACTTCCTTAGTAGAAATGCTACCTAAAGATATTTTCTTTAGAATTCATAATTCCTATTTGGTTAATATTACGCAGATAGATAAGATTCATGGGGGTCGCTTATATATCAATCAAGTGGAACTGCCGATTTCAAAACACCGAAAAGAAGCTTTCCTGCAAGCGGTGGTTTATAAAAAATTGATTTCCAAATAAAAGGAGCTTATTGCTAAGCTCCTTTTTATTTAGAATTTAAATCCTACAGTCAGATACGGGTTTCTATTCGTAATTTTAGGTCCTGAGCTATGATTGATATTTGGAAGGCCATACTCATATCCTGCGCTAATGGCAATCTTTCCAATCTCTACTCCTACAGCACCTAAAAGACCGTAATCAAATCTTTTGAAGCCATTAGTCCCAAAGATAGGCTCTTTCTCCTTATCCGGATCATTCTTGATCTTTCCACCTATTCCATAAGCGGCATATGCTCCGGCATTTACCAGTAATTTAGTCTGCGATGTCATATGGAATTTATAGCCTATACTCAACGGAATTTGTACATATATCGGATTGAATTTTGTATCCGTCCCAGCTTTTGATGCATATTTAACCCCTTTAGTTTGAAAATCAAGACCCGTGAAAATAAATAGATTTTCTGTCAACGCAATATCAGAAGTTAAGCCTACTCTATAACGTAAAGCTGACTTGGTATCCTTCAGGTCTCCGCCGAAACTGGAAAGACTGGCTCCTGCTTTTACTCCAAAAGTAATGGGTTTTTCCTGAGCCACACTGTGATGAGATACTGCAGATAGACATAACATAGATGCCGCGAATACTGATAATTTTAGTTTGTTCATGATGGAAAACTTAATGTTGTTATTATTTGTTTACCCTACAAATATGTGAAGCTCATGCAGGCTAGGCAATTGTATTTGACAACTGGGTAATCCCTTATGATAGATGGCTTAAATTATCCTTTCTGTATGAGTTATTGAACTAATTATTTAGATTTACGGATACAACAATTATATCTTTAAATATTAACTTCAGCTTATCCATATACCTATGAAAAAAGCAAATTTTTTAAAGACTGCATTGGCACTTACTGCTGTGGTCTTATTGGGCACTACAGAAAAAATTGATGCCTGTACCCGAGTCGTTTATAAGGGGCCAAACAACACGATTATTACTGCCCGAAGTATGGACTTCAGCATTCCTATTCCTTCCAATTTATGGCTATTTCCCAGAGGCATAGAACGTGATGGTAGCACGGGAAAAAATACAACAAAATGGACTTCAAAATATGGTAGCATGACGACAAGTTCTTGGGATATTGCCATTTCTGACGGCATGAATGAAAAGGGTCTTGTGGCTAATATGTTATGGCTGGTGAGTTCCAAATATCCTGATTTTTCTAAAGAGGGGAACGGCAAAAAAGGTCTGGCTGTTTCCTTATGGGCGCAATATGCTTTAGATAACTTTGCCACTGTCGCCGAAGCTGTTGCTGAATTTAAGAAAGAGGAATTTGTCGTGGTTACTGATTTTATTCCAGGTACAGATAAGTATACCACTGTACATCTATCGATTTCAGATGCAACAGGAGATAATGCCATTTTAGAGTATATTAATGGTAAGCTTGTCATTCACCATTCTCCAGATTATACAGTTATGACTAATGATCCGATTTTTGAGGAACAGTTGGCCATTAATGAATATTGGAAAGGTATACCTGGCAATATATTCCTTCCGGGGACTAACCGAGCTGCGGATCGTTATGTTCGGGCTTCTTATTATATCAAAGCCATTCCACAAACGGATGAAACTAGAATTGCTGTAGCAGGAGCCTTTTCGGTTATCCGCCAGTGTTCTGTTCCTTATGGCATCTCTACAGAGGGCTTCCCTAACCTATCAACTACGCGCTGGAGAACAGTTTCTGACCAAAAAAATCTAGTCTATTACTTTGAAGATGCATTAAGTCCGAACGCCATTTGGGTAGATTTAAAAAAATTAGACTTCAGTCCCAATGCTCAGATTCAAAAACTGGCTTTAGATAAAAATCAGATTTATGCAGGCGAAACCTCGGCACAATTTCAGGTATCTAAACCTTTCGTATTTCAGGGTATATAAAATTTCTATTTTACTTGACAAAAGCCTCCAGGAGTATCCCACTTATGGAGGCTTTTTTATGAAATGAATAAATCAACAAAGAATAGTTCTAAACGGACAGTGTACTTTATACAATTATGTTAATTCTTTGTCTAAATATCATTTTATTTGAAATCCATCCGATTTATGAGCGATAAAGTATTATCTTTTTTATAATTTTAGAAATTAAAAACAAAGAATTGAAATGTCATTAATAGATTTATCAAAACGCGTTGCACTCGGAATCGACATCGGAGGCACCAATACGAAATTCGGAGTGGTCAACCATCGAGGTGAAGTTCTTGAAAAAGGAAGCTTGAGAACGAGTGATTATGAAACTGTTGAGGAATTCATCGACGCTTTATATGAGAAAGCACATCCTTTAATCAAAATGTTCGGTAATGAAGAAAATTTCGATGGGATTGGAGTAGGTGCTCCCGATGCGAATTATTACACTGGAACGATAGAACATGCCCCTAACCTACCTTGGAAAGGGACCATCCCCTTTAGTAAGTTAATGACTGAAAAGTTTAATATTCCATGTACCATTACCAATGATGCAAATGCAGCAGCATATGGGGAGATGCATTTCGGTGCTGCTCGAGGCATGAAAGATTTTATCATGATTACCTTAGGTACAGGTGTAGGCAGTGGCATTGTAGCCGGAGGAAAACTGATCTACGGTCATGATGGATTCGCAGGAGAGCTTGGACATACCATTGTAAAACCTGGAGGTAGAAAACACTGGAGCACAGGTTCTGAAGGTAGCTTAGAGGCTTATGCTTCTGCTACAGGTATTACCATTACGGCGAAAAAGATGAGAGCAGAGTTTCCTGAATCATTGCTTAACCGCTATCCGGAAGATGCCATAAATTCTAAAACTGTTCATGAATGTGCTTTAAAAGGTGATCCTATAGCTATTGAAGTATTCCGTTATACAGGACAAAAGTTAGGTGAGGCATTAGCGAATTTCGTGATGTTCTCCTCTCCTCAGGCCATTCTACTATTTGGTGGTGTAATTAAAGCTGGAGACTTTATTTTAAAGCCTGCCAAATTACATATGGAGCGAAATCTATTCCCATTATTTAGAAATAAAGTCAAATTAGTTTTTAGCGAACTGGAAGAAGCTGACGCAGCCATTTTAGGTGCTTCAGCATTAGTTTGGGAAAAATAATCCTATAAAAAGGCAGTCTAAAAGACTGCCTTTTTATAGATTATGATTTATTAAAAGCATCCATTTTCGCGAATAAATCCTCTATACAATCACTAATTTGAATTAAATCTTTATTCAACTCTTTTACAAATCCTCTATCTACCATAGTTTGAATAAATAATATTAGCTCGTCATAGAATCCATCTACATTTAATATACCAATTGGTTTTTGATGTAGGCCTAAGGTAGACCAGGTTATCATTTCAAAAAATTCTTCCATGGTTCCATAACCTCCAGGCAATACAATAATACTATCACATAACGTATTCATTATCGTCTTTCGCTCATGCATGGTATCTACAAAAATAAGCTCTGTCAGTTGCTCGTGAGCAATTTCCCTGTTCTTTAAAAAATTAGGAAGTACGCCTATAACCTTCCCACCTTCGGCTAGAGCGCCATTGGCTACAGCTCCCATAAGTCCGGATATAGCGCCCCCATAGATTAATTGAATCTGCTTTTGGGCCAAAGTTTTACCCAATAATTCCGCTTGAGTTTTAAAATTCTCACTGGATCCAAAACTAGATCCACAAAATACAACGGTACTTTTCATTATTTCCTTTTAAATCGTTCTGTCAAATTTACGGCTTATTCTATATGTTTTTGTCCGCAGTAAATATAATATCCAAAGCATCACACATCAGATCGCTTGCCTGTTTTAAATCTTGAACCGTATGTGCACTAGAAACGAAACATACTTCATATCCTGAAGGTCCAAAATAGATTCCTTCAGCTAATAATAGCGCATGAAATACTTTATATAACTGCATGCTTTCAGGCTTAATATCTGAAGCTTTTCGAATATCATTCTGTCTAGAAAATGAAAACCAAAACATGGATCCTATAGAAAACAGCTGTACAGGGTAATCCTTTTCACGAATAAATTCCCTTACCTTATGCAGCATTTTTAAAGTTTTCGCTTCTAATTTTTCATAAAACATCGGCTTTAATAACTGCTGCAAAGTCGCAATTCCTGCAGACATCGCCACGGGATTTCCCGAGAGTGTTCCCGCCTGATATACTGGCCCTTCGGGAGAAATCATAGCCATCAATTCCTGTGAACCCCCATAAGCACCTACAGGCATCCCTCCACCAATTATCTTTCCAAAAGTAACCAGATCGGGTTCAATTTGATAATATGCGGCTGCTCCAGAAATACCTAACCGAAAGCCTGTAACCACCTCATCGAAAATTAATAAGGATTGATATTTTCTAGTAATCTCTCGAAGGAAGCTGATATAACTTTTCTCCTGGATAAGCAGTCCACTATTAGCCGGTACGCCTTCAATAATGACCGCAGCGATTTCATTTCCATAGGTTTTAAATACGTTTTCTAAAGCGAAACGATCAGCTAAATTAATGACAATAGTCTGCTGAGCAAAGGCATCGGGAATACCTGCTGAAGAGGTCTTTCCTAGCGTAATTAACCCGGAACCAGCCCGCACCAATAGGGAGTCTGAATGCCCATGATAACAGCCTTCAAATTTGACAATTTTGTCTCTTTTAGTATATGCCCGCGCTAGCCGGATAGCCGACATAAGAGCCTCCGTTCCGGAGCTGACAAAACGTATCTTTTCAATATATTTTACATGTTGAATAATTAATTCAGCCAGCGTATTTTCCAGTTGAGTCGGAGCGCCATAACTAAGCCCCTTGTTAATCTGACTCGCTACAGCAGTCCGGATATATTTATTATTATGCCCTAAAATTAATGGTCCCCATGAACAACAAAAATCTATAAATTTATTTCCATCGGCATCCCAGAGATAACCTTTATCGCCACGGCTTATAAATAGTGGAGATCCGTCTACTGATTTAAAAGCTCTTACCGGCGAATTCACTCCTCCCGGAAAAAGAGTTTTGGCCTTTTCAAATAGGGCTATAGATTTAGTCCGGTTAAGCTCCTTCCCTCGAGATGCTGTAGCGACTGTTTTTATTTTCATTTCTTCTCCTCTAAATTTGTGTTCACTATTTAGGAAATCACCTATATAGTCCTTTTAAATACTAGAAGGCAAAGATATTTTAAAGCGATAATTATTTTTAGGTACAATTCATACGAAAATAAGTATATTTATTACATGGTAAATAATAGTGAATTCCAGTCCGTAGAAGTCCAATATTTAAATTCGTCTGAGCCTGTCAATTTCATAATAAAGCTTAAGAAAGAGCCCTATTATTTTCGCTTTTTATATGTTTTAAGCGGTTCAGGACAGTATACCTTTTCCGATCTAACTATCCCCTACCAACAAGGTACATTCCTATTAATTACACCTAATGAAGGTTTGGATATTCTACAAAATATAAAATCGGACTTTCTATTGATTCAATTTCATTTAACCTTTCTCACGACCTACCGCTGGAAGACGATTCCTCATATTGAGGATTTACTCGCGATAGCCTCTCAAACCTCCGGTCAGTTTTTATATATTGATACGGATAAAGAGTTAGTAGCCTATATGATGAAAGCGATGTGCCTGAATATAGAAACAAATGCCCTATATAGCTATGATGTAAATCTGCATTTTATCAATACACTTATAGTTATTGCTGCTAGAAATCTATCATACCATAAGCCCCCGTATTTTTCCGAACAGGTTGATCATAAAATAGAGGAAATATTATCTTATATAGAGCAGAATATTCATAATCCGAAATTATTAAAAGCGAAAGTCATCTGTGCTACTTTTGGGATTTCCACCAATTATTTCAGCAATTATTTTAAGGTACATTGTGGTAGTAGCTTCAGCTATTATATCGCTTCCTACAGAATAAAATTAATTAAACATCGCTTACAATTTGGAGATAAACGCATGCGAGAAATTGTAGAAGAATTTGGCTTTACAGATATCAGCCATCTCAATCGCTATTTTAAGAATTACAGTGGTCAGCGGATTAAAGATTTTAAGCGACAGACTGAGTCTATTTGATTTTAGAATCATCATCTTGAGCGCTGGACTAGGCTAATATTAGCTTTACATATTAAAAGAGTAGAATACGTTTCAAATCCTTATGCCGCATTGGGCTCCATTCAAAAATGGTCTTCTCAATGGAAGACCATAATTTATTTATCTATTTTTTTTGATGCCGTCAAAGCATACAACATTGGAATCTTATCGCCCAGGTGAGCAATCCTAAACTTTCCTGGTTCAAATTCAACGGAGTTATTGAAATTAGGATATGGGGAATAATTAAATTCTTCAAAGGAATTTAATTCCAAATCATTTTTCATCAAAGCAGCTATTACCTCGCCTAAACTATGATTCCAGCCTATTGATTTCAATTCGACATTGGCTTCTTTATCTGCATAAGTTCCGGTTTCCGTTTCTATAATAGGGCCTGTATTAAAATAGCTGTAGTCAATAGTTTTAAATTCCGAATCATACATCCACACAAATGGATGAAATTCAACAAAAACAAATTTACCTCCTGGTTTCAAAAATCTTGAAACTACCTGTGCCCATTTATCCAAGTCAGGGAGCCAACCAATAGTTCCATAACTGGTGAAGACCCTATCGAATTGTCGATCTAAATGATTGGGCAAATCATAAACATCAGTACAAATAAATTCAGTGGAAGTATTTAATTGTTTGGCCAATTGCTGCGCCTGATGAATAGCCGCATCGGATAAATCAATGCCCACTACATCAGCTCCTAAACGGCTTAAAGAGATACTATCCTGTCCGAAATGACACTGTAGATGTAATATCGATGTGCGAGACAAGTTTCCGAATAAACCGAGTTCAATATCGTTTAAGGAATTTTTGCCATTTAAGAAGCCCTCCACATCATAAAAATTAGATTTGAGATGTTTCTCTGTTCTCGTATTCCACGAATGACGATTGATGTCTAAATAGTGCTCTGCTATATTCATATTGTTCTAATGAGATGCATTCATCTTTATCCATTTTTCGTAACTAAGCACACCTAACTCTGGTTTACTTTCACCTTCCAGAATATGGATGAACTCCAGCTGATTGCCATCTGGATCGTCAAAATAAAGTGCTAATGCTGGCATCCACGCAAAAACCATGGGCTTGTTGCTGCCGTCTTTAAGGAAATTATACGCTTCTAATGCTCTTTCTTCTAAGAAGGTATTGGCAGATTTTAGAATAAAATCTTTGGAACAGCTGAAAGCAAAGTGCCTCTTCTGTAAATTATCTTTCTGTTCCCAAAGTCCGAGCATGGCCTTTTTGTTTTCACCGATCCAAAGAAATGCGATAGGTCTGGTATCATCGTAATGTGCAAGCTGTAGTCCTATTATTTCCGTATAAAACCGAACAGCTGCTTCCAAGTTACTCACCTGAATATGTGTTTCATATAACCCTTCAATCATATGTTTATAATTAATAATAATTTAATTTTTAGAGGATTTCTTATTAAAGCCCCATATGTATGATAGGATAGTTTTTACCTGATCCATCTTGGTCAGATCTTCCTATTCTCCTAAATCCTAATTTTTCATAAAAGCCAATAGCCTGAATATTCTGTTCATTGACATCGACTTTATCAATTGCATAATTCGCTTTCATAAATTGAAATAACCTTTTACCATATTTTTTCCCTCTATAATCGTTATGGATAAAAAGCATTTCCAAATTCCCTGCTGCTGCTGCGGAAAACCCGATGGGCATCTCATCTTCGATAAGTAAAAACACTTCGAGGTTAGGCAGATAGTCCTTCGGGATAACCTGTTTAAAATGAATAAAATCTTCTGCGCTTAGAAAGTGATGTGTAGCGCTTACAGCTGATTCCCAAATTTCCATAATTCTTGGATAATCTTCGATGGTAGCGAGCCTGAATTGTTCTATCATTCTTATAAAATTAATAATAAAATATTCAAAGATAAATTATGTCGTCAATTTCCTGAAGCTTTTAAATTTGAATTTTGTTTTTTAGTTATCCAGAAATCTAATGCTTTTATTTTTAATAAATAATCAGCTTGATATTAAAAAGCTATTGAAATTGAGTCGCAGGTCAGAAAATTCAATCCTATAATTCTCCAATATCTTAAAAGCAAAGGATTAAAGCCTTTATGTACGAATTTAAATACCCCATAAAAATA
>DAIQRP010000061.1:5940-16043 GCA_036786125.1 Sphingobacterium sp. | reverse complement strand
TCGCCCACCGGGACGTGAAGCTTATCCTGGAGACGTTTTCTACTTACACTCTCGTTTATTAGAGCGTGCAGCGAAAATTAACTCTTCGGATGAGATCGCTAAAAATATGAATGACTTACCAGAGTCGATCAAGCATTTAGTAAAAGGTGGTGGTTCATTAACGGCTTTACCAATTATTGAAACTCAAGCTGGTGACGTTTCTGCATATATCCCTACCAACGTAATTTCGATTACAGATGGTCAGATTTTCTTAGAGTCTAACTTATTCAATGCGGGTATCCGTCCAGCGATTAACGTAGGTATCTCCGTTTCTCGTGTAGGTGGTAACGCACAGATTAAATCGATGAAGAAAGTAGCAGGTACTTTAAAATTAGATCAAGCACAGTTCCGTGAGTTAGAAGCTTTCGCGAAATTTGGTTCTGATTTAGATGCGGCAACTAAATCTGTTTTAGATAAAGGTATCCGTAACGTACAGATCTTAAAACAAGGTCAATACTCTCCTGTTGCTGTAGAAAAACAAGTAGCTATTATCTATGCCGGTACCAAAGGTTTATTCCGTACAGTACCAGTGGATAAAGTTTCTCAATTTGAAGAGGAATACTTAACAGCATTAGAGCAACGTCATCCAGAAGTTTTAGCAGCTTTAAAAGCTGGTAAATTTACAGATGAGTTAACAGCAGTTTTAGACACAGTAGCTAAGGAATTAGCAGCAAAATATTAATTTAGATAGCGCAATTGCTTCTGGTAATTGCGCAAATCTATCAATCTAAGTATGGCAAATTTAAAAGAAGTAAGAAACCGGATCGCTTCGGTTACATCCACGCAGCAGATTACAAAAGCTATGAAAATGGTTTCTGCCGCAAAATTAAAACGTGCGACGAATGCTATCGTGCAATTACGTCCTTATGCCAATAAACTAAGAGATATTTTAGCTGAAGTTTCTGCTTCTGTAGAAGGTACTAACTCTCCATTTACGGTAGATCGTGAACCTACACGGGTTTTAATCGTTGTTTTATCTTCGAATAGAGGATTAGCGGGAGCTTTCAATATGAATGCTATCAAAACTACGAATAACTTAATCGCTGAGAAATACCAAGAACAATTCCGTAATGGAAATGTACGTATTTTAGCTATCGGTAAAAAAGGTCATGACTTCTTCGAAAAAAGAGGATATACTGTAGTTGGAAATCATAATGATTTATTTAATCAGTTGAATTTTGAGAATACCTCAAAAGTGACTGATTATATCATGAATGAATTTAAAGAAGGAAATATTGACCGTGTGGAAGTGGTGTATAACCAATTTAGAAATGCGGCCGTGCAGATTTTAACTGCTGAACAAATCCTTCCTTTATTACCGGCAGAGAAAGTAGAGGCTGAAGCCACTAATACTGTAGATTATATTATTGAGCCTTCAAAAGAAAAAATTATTGAAGAGTTAATTCCTAAGGCTATTAAAACTCAATTGTATAAAGCTGTTTTAGATTCTCACGCTTCTGAGCATGGTGCACGTATGACAGCAATGGATAAAGCCACAGAAAATGCTGGAGATTTATTAAAAGCATTGAAGTTATCTTATAACCAAGCACGTCAGGCAGCAATTACAACCGAATTAACGGAGATCGTTTCCGGAGCTGCAGCATTATCCAATGGATAATATATTCATTACGAATATCCAACATAAAAAAATCCCTTATAATTTATAAGGGATTTTTTGTTTTTATATACGCTGCTACCAGCGAATAAGGGCAGAAGCCCAGGTGAATCCTGCCCCAAAGGCCGCTAGACAAATTAAATCTCCCTCTTTAATCTTTCCTTGTTCCCAAGCCTCACAAAGGGCTATGGGTACAGAAGCAGCAGTGGTATTGCCATATTTTTGAATATTATTAAATACCTGATCATCCCGGAGCTGTAAGGTTTTTTGTACATATTGAGCAATCCGAAGATTCGCTTGATGAGGAATTAATAAGTCTAAATCGGTAGACTTAAACTGATGTGCCGCTAAAGCCTCTAGAATGACTTCAGGAAATTTAACAACAGCTTTCTTAAAGACCGACTGCCCATCCATAAAAGGTTCTAAGGAGCCATCTGTAAGCATTTCTGGGCTGATAAAAAGTCCTCCTAATTCCTGCTTTGGCCAATTTGGCTTTTGCTTTAACCACTTGCCCGCAGAAGCTCCTGGATAGGGCATGGCTAAATCTTCAGCATCGATACCATTGGCATGCAGGTGCGTGCTTAAAATACCCTTATGCTGTTCCTCAGTAGGTTGTAATACGACGGCTCCAGCACCATCTCCAAAGATGACCGATACATTTCTCGCCCGCGTAGAAAACTCCATCGCAAAAGACTGTTTTTCAGAACCGACTACGAGGATATTTTTATACATGCCCGTTTTTATAAACTGATCGGCTACAGATAAAGCATAGACAAATCCGGAACATTGATTTCGAATATCTAAAGCCCCAATTTCTTTCATGCCCATTTCTCTTTGTAACAAAACACCACAGCCTGGAAAGTAATAATCCGGACTTAGCGTGGCAAAGATGATAAAATCTATATCTTCAGCCCGGGTGCCCGCACGTTCAATGGCAATTCGAGAAGCTTGTATAGCCATTGTTGTTGTGGTTTCATCCAGGCGGTCTGCAAAACGTCGTTCTTTAATACCCGTACGCTCTTGAATCCAAGCATCTGAGGTGTCCATAAACTGGGTTAAATCTTCATTTGTATAGATATTTTTGGGTACATAATAGCCGATTCCGGCGATCCTAGACTGATACATAGCGCTTCTTTTATTATTCCTAAATTCTAAATTACGTAATTTTTGAAATTTACCTTATTTTTGCAGTATGAGTGTAGAAACGGAACAAGAAACCTTTACCCTGGCCGAAATTTTAGCAGTAGTCAAAGAATCGAATAAATTAATTCTTTGGAATGATGAGATTAATACCTTCGACCATGTGATCCATTGCTTAATGAAACATTTGCAATATTCAGAAACCCAAGCTGAGCGTATTGCCTGGACCGTTCATAATGATGGAAAATGTACGATTTTGGAGGGTACGTATACTGAAGTGGAGGTCTACCGTAAGATTTTGAAATCAGAAGGATTAACAGTCAGTATAGCTTAGTTCTAAGTTAGAATTAATCTATATAGTGCCGTAATAATTTGGTTACTTGACCATTAAAGTGCATTAATTTATATAACTTGAGGGCGTAAATTTAACAATTATGCTTACTCATTTTCTTCAAAGAAATATTTTATTTTCTTTAATTATTCTTTTTCTACCTATAATTACCTATGCCCAAAGCGGTTCTGTTAAAGCTATAGTCGTGGACGGCGCCTCAGGCCAAGGTATTTCTTCGGTTTCCGTAGCGCTAATTCAGCAAAATTCTCAGGCTTATGTTCAAGGTACACAGTCTAATGACCAAGGTCAGATTAGTTTTTCGGCTTTAAAAGCGGGGACTTATGCAATGCGCTTAAGTTATGTGGGATATGAGACACTGTTAAAAGAACAAATTATAGTCAATGAAAATGCAGCTGTAGATTTAGGAAAGATTAGTCTACAGGTTTCTGGAGAATATTTAGATGAGGTAGTTGTAGAGGGGCGTACTCCAGCCATGCAAATTGGTGTGGATAGAAAAGTGTTTAATGTGGCTCAATCCATGGTTTCTGTCGGTGGAACAGCCTCAGACTTACTAGCCAATGTACCGACTTTACAGGTGGATATGGATGGTACCGTGCAATTCTATTGAGCGCGTAGAGATTATCACGAACCCATCTTCCAAGTACGATGCGGAAGGGCAATCTGGTATTGTGAATATCGTATTGAAAAAAGATATTAAAACCGGTTTTAATGGAGCAGTAAATCTTTCTGCCGGAAATAACAATAACTATTCGGCAGGGATTTCTTTAAATTATCGAGATAGAAAAGTAAATTATTTCGGAAACTATAACTTCAACAGACGTAATATGTTGGGTTCTGGAGTACGTAATAATACCTATACAAATAATTCAGAAGTAAATAATACCTCTGAATCTAGCCGCCTAGGCTTAAACCATTCCATGAAAGTTGGCGTAGACTATTATTTAGATCAAAAGACAACATTGGGATTTTCTTCTAATTTAAGTGTTCGCGATAATCAACGCGATCAGGATTTATTCTATACCTATGTAAATCATCCACGTTATACAGGGAATAGTACACGTCTGTCGCGTCAGCATGAAGATGATTTAGGTTTCGATTTAAACTTTGATTTCAAACGGGAGTTAAAGCGTAAAGGGGAAGAGATTGTAGCCAATATTTCCTATGGAAATGACCGTGAAGATGGAACGAATGATTTCGATCAGACCTATACTGATTTGAGCATGGTACCTTCTGCTAGACGTAATATCACTTCGGAAAGAGGAACGGTAATGAATTTCCAAATGGACTATGTATTGCCGATTTCTGAAGATTCTAAATTAGAGGCTGGTTACCGCTCTATTGTTAGAAACTCTTCCGATAGTCAGTTTTCAAATATTTTGGATTCAGCAGGTCAATCTTTTATCCCAGATTACAATATTTCTAGTGATTTTGATTTGACCAGCTCGGTACATGCCTTATATGCCAATTATCAAAATAAACTGACCGATAAGATTTCTTATCAGGTAGGTTTACGTGCAGAACAAGCGTATTTAAATTCGACATATTATTCTAAAGATCCGGCTAATCCAGGTTCTACAAAAGGAAAATTAGATTATTTTAGATTATATCCTACGGTATTTTTAACCCATGCAATCGGAGAGGATGGAGATAAAATTCAGGCGAGTTACTCCCGCCGTGTGAATCGTCCTCAAGGCTGGCAGATTAACCCATTTATGAATGTCTCGGATGAGATGAACTACCGTCAGGGAAATCCCAACTTACTGCCAGAGGATATCCATTCCTTTGAATTAAACTATGCAAAGATCTTAGATAAGTGGAATCTCATCTCTACGGTATACTACCGTAAGACGAACGATATGATTCAACCGTTTATCTATGAGGTTAATCAAGAGACTTCGGTTACATATAGCCGTTGGGAAAACTTAACCAATGCTTCTTCTTTCGGTCTAGAACTTATTGCTAAAGTTGATCTATCGAAGAAATTCGACCTGATGGCTAACTTTAATCTGATGCATAATAAAATTAATGGAAATGAGAATTTCCAAACTACAGATCAGAGTGGGATGACTTGGAATAGTAACTTAACTGCTAATTATAGAGTAACTCCAACATTCTCTGCACAGGTTAGAGGAGATTATTTTGCGCCTCGTGTTATGGCTCAAGGAAAAACTATTCATATGTCAGGTATTGACGTAGCCTTAAAGAAAGATGTATTAAACCGTAAAGGTTCGATTATGTTTAATGTACGTGACTTATTGGACAAGCGTAAGTTTGGAGCTAATACCAATGCCGGGAATGTACTTTCCTATTTTGAGCACCGTTGGATGAAACGTATGTTTACCTTATCTTTTTCTTACCGTTTTGGATCCCAAGATTTATCTAAATCTAAACCGCGTGAGTCTCAAGGACAGGATATGGGCGGAGAAGGATTTTAATTCTAAATATAAGCGTCTAAAAAAATGCCACTCTTAAATTAAGGGTGGCATTTTTTATGCTATGTAACCAAAAAGTTAAAGCAATTAATTGTTATTTATATATTTAAAAGTGTATATTTAAATTTATAAAACAAGCCTATTTATATGAAAAATACAGCAATTACTGCATTAACTTTATTACTCTTAGGGGGAAGTTATGAGCACAGTCAAGCAGAAAATAATCCCAAATCAATTTCCGCTACGGTGAATTCCGTACAGAATGATAAGCATCCACAAGCCGATCTTTCGAAACTAAAGAAAAATTCCAAAGGAGCGTATATCTTGTTTGATGGTACATCTTTATATGGATGGAGAGGGTATAATAAAGACCATGTTCCTTCGAAGTGGACGATTGATAATGGAACCTTAAAATTTGCTGGAAAGGCAGCTAAAGAAGGGCAGACTGAAGGTGGCGATATTATCTTTGCTCATGACTTCAAAAATTTTGAATTGGAATTAGAGACTAAAATCTCTCATGCTGGAAATTCAGGAATTTTCTTTTTAGCTAAAGAGAATCCAGGGCAGCCGATTTATATTTCATCTCCAGAATATCAGGTTTTAGATAATGATAACCATCCAGATGCAAAAATGGGGGAAAATGGTAATCGTAAGTCTGGCTCTTTATATGATATGATTCCTGCTACACCGCAGAATGCTAACCCTGCAGGAGAGTGGAATAAAGTGAAGATTGTCGTTAAGAATGGTGTTATCTCTCATTATCAAAATGGCGTAAAAGTAGTTGAATATAAAGTATGGACTCCTGAATGGACCGCTTTATTGCAAAAGTCCAAATTCGCAGAAGATAAATGGCCAGAAGCATTTAAAGCACTAAATAATTTAGGTGGAGAGTCAAAATCCGGAGTTATTGGTTTCCAAGATCATGGGGATGAAGTATGGTTCCGCAATGTAACAGTTAAAGTCTTGAAATAATAAGATATACCTTAATACAGAAAAAGCTGAAGATTTCTTCAGCTTTTTCTGTATATAGAAACTTGTAGTTTCTAAAAGATAACTTTTACTCTATTAAAAGATTTGTTGTAGTTCCTAAAAGATAACTTTTAGTCTATTAAAAGATATGTTGAAGTTCTTTTAAAGAATGAATGCTATAAGGTATATCAGTAGGTACTTCAACGGTTAAAGGATTAAAGAAAATCGCATCCATACCTGCCCTTTGTGCTCCTCGGACATCTGCTTCGAGATTATCTCCTATCATGACCGATTGTTGGAAGTCCGCTTGCGCTTGTTCTACGGCAAAGTTATAGATACGTGGATCGGGTTTATTAACTCCTACAACCTCAGAGATAACAATAGTTTTAAAATACTGACGCAGGTTAGACTGATCTAATTTAGTCGTACAGGCCTCCTTAAAACCATTGGAAATCAGATGTAGGTTGTATTTATTCTGTAAGTATTGAAGGGTTTCATGTGCATAGGGGAATAGATTAGTCTTCTGCGGACAGATCAGCAGGTATTCCTCTTCAAATGCTTTAGGGAAAAGTAGCGGATCGACTCCCATTTCCGTAAAGGTATCGGCAAATCGCGCACGACGCAGCTCTTCTTTATTAATTTTTCCATGATGATATAAGCTCCATACACGTTGATTATTTCGGGTATAGGTTTCTATAAAAGCATCTGCTGTGGCTTGATTAAAAAGCTGGTCAAATTTAAAGCGCTGGTATAATTCATGTAATGTTTCTTCTGCATTCCGATCAAAATCCCAAATGGTATGATCCAGGTCAAAGAAAATGTCTTTTTTATCCATCTGTAGCATGTACAAAGATACATTTTATCTAAAAATAGTTTCCTATTATTGTCATAATGTAGGATACATTTTTTTATCCTTAATCTATTAAGTATTTTTGTTTCCAATCAATAAATGGATACATGAAGAAAGCACTTTTCTTATTTTATTTTCTTGTTTTTTACGCTGTTTCTCAATTAATATGGTGGGGAATTATGCTCGTTCGTTATGAGCCAGAACGTAAAACTATGATTATTGGGGAAGGTATATTCTTCTTATTGATTTTTATCTTTGGCGCCTTACGTTTGAAAAAACTATTTACCAGAGAACAAAAGCTACAGCAGCAGCAGCAAAATTTCTTATTAGCGATTACACATGAGTTAAAATCGCCTTTAGCTTCAGTAAAGTTATATATTCAAACGATTCTAAAAAGAGATTTAGACCGTGAGCAGCAGCAGATCTTCCTAAATAATTCCTTAAAGGATATTGAACGTTTAGATGATTTGGTAGAAAATGTATTAATTACCACAAAGTTGGAAAATCGGAATTATAATCTGCCGAAGGAAAATATTAATTTTACGGAGTTGGTCGCGAATGTCGTAGATCGCTTACAGAAAAATGCCTGCCGTACACAGATTATAAAACCTCAGCTGGAAGATGATGTAATGATCTATGCTGATAAATTTGCAATTACTAATGTGGCAACCAATCTCATCGAAAATGCCATTAAATATTCCCCACCATGTGCTTCGGTGCAGGTGGTATTAAAAGATCAAGGCAATGACATCTTTTTCTCCGTTAAGGATCATGGTATAGGAATTCCGGATGAAGAGAAAAAACATATATTTAATAAATTTTACCGCGTAGGAAATGAGTCTACTCGGAAAACTAAAGGCACTGGTTTGGGGTTGTATATAGTGAAAACGGTATTGCAAAAACACAATGCTAGCATTAAAATAAAAGATAACACTCCTTCAGGGAGTATTTTTGAAGTAACATTTGACAAAAATGCAACAAACTAAACAACGTATACTTTTAGTGGAAGACGAAGAACATTTGTTAGAAGCTATCAAATTAAATTTGGAGTTAGAAGGTTACCGTGTAACCACAGCTACCGATGGGAAAAAAGCATTGAAAATCTTTAAGGAAGAACGCTTTAACTTAGTTGTTTTAGATGTGATGATTCCTGAGATTGATGGTTTTCAGGTGGCGGAGACCATCCGTCTTCAAAATACGGAAGTGCCTATTATGTTTCTAACGGCTAAAAACAGCTCGGAAGACCGTATTACAGGATTGAAAAAAGGAGCGGATGACTATTTGGTCAAACCTTTTAATCTGGAGGAATTAATTCTACGTGTTGGAAACTTAGTGCGTAGAGGTATGAAACCGGATGATTTAAAAGAAATTAATTCCTACCAAATTGGAGGTAAAACCATTTATTTTAACTCCTATGAATTGCATCATGAAGATGGCTCTGTAACTTCATTAACGAAGAAAGAGACCATGTTATTGAAGTTATTAATCGAACGTAGAAATGAGGCTGTTTCCCGAGAGCAAATTCTGGAAACGGTATGGAATTACGATGTATATCCATCAACCCGTACGATAGATAATTTTATATTAACATTCCGTAAGTATTTCGAGCCGGATCAGAAACACCCGATTTATTTTCACTCTATCCGAGGTGTAGGGTATAAGTTTACAGATAATCATTAAGATATATGATGACTTTTAAAGCCCGAGTTATAGTTATTTTTATCGGGTTATTATTTATTGCATATGCCATTTATGCACATCATTATAATACGGCCGTAGTAATCGGCGGAGGTATTGTATATTTAATTTGGAGTCACCTTCGGGAAGGCTCCGTATTTATGGCTACTCAAGCATTCCATAAGAAGGATTTTGAGAAGACTAAACGTCTTTTAGCAGAAATTAAAAATCCCGATCGTCTGCGTAGACAGCGTAGGAACTTCTATGAGTTTATGATGGGAAACCTGGCGCTAAAAGAAGATCGATTAGAGGAAGCAGAGTATCATTTTCAGCTCGCTTCGAGACTTCCTTGGAAGCGAGAATACGAAAGAGCAATGATCTTAATTAATTTAGCGAACATCAATCTGCGTAAAAAAGCCTTTGACCGCGTGAAGACGTATACCGATTTAGCGAGAAAATTAACAATTACAGAAAGACAGGATAGTATATTATCTAAAATTGAAAACGAACTAGAAAAAAACATATAGTGAGTACTACTTTACAAAACGACTTATTGATTAGAGCTGCCTTTGGTCAGCAAACGGAACGTCCACCGGTGTGGATGATGCGTCAGGCAGGAAGATTTATGCCAGAGTATTGGGAAATTAAGAATAAATATTCTTTCCTAGAGATGTGTAAAACACCTGAGATTGCAGCAGATGTAACGATGTTACCTGTGGATCTATTGGGTATTGATGGTGCCATCTTATTCTCAGATATTTTAGTAACTGCGGAAGCCATGGGAGGGGATTTAAGCTTTGAACAAGGTGTAGGCCCACGTTTTTCAAATCCTGTACGCTCATTTGCGGATGCGGAAAAGTTAAATACCGACTGTCTGCAGAAATTGGAATATGTATCCGATGCCATTAAAGTAATTCAGCAACGTCTGAATGGTTCTATTCCATTAATCGGTTTCGCGGGTGCTCCATTTACGATTTTAAGTTATTTAGTAGAGGGTGCTTCATCGAAGGATTTTAAATTAACAAAGTT
>DAIQRP010000061.1:0-5930 GCA_036786125.1 Sphingobacterium sp. | reverse complement strand
ACCTCGACTGGCACATCAAATTCTACAGAAAATTGCTGATGTAACTGTAGAGTACTTAAATATGCAGATTGCAGCTGGTGTCAATGCTATTCAGCTTTTCGATAGCTGGGCTTTAGCATTATCATGGGATGATTATAAAGAATTTTCACATTACTATAATCAACAGATTATCTCGAAATTAAATCGTCAAGATATTCCTGTTATTTCATTCTGTAAAGGTTCTTCAGTATTTGCTCCAATTATGGCGGAAGCAAAACCTGATGTTGTATCAATTGATTGGAATGCAGATTTAAAAAATATTAAAAATTCCTTACCTGCAGGCATGGCAGTTCAAGGAAATTTAGATCCTTTTGTATTATATGCAGATAAGAAAGTGATTAAAGAGAAAATCCTCAGAATATTTGAAAGAATGCGTGGTGAAGAAGGATTTATCTTTAATTTAGGTCACGGTATTATGCCGGATATTCCTTTCGATAACGTGAAATTCGCTATTGATACCGTAAAAGAATTTAGATACTAAATTCTAAAAAAATAGAACAAAGACAATTATGTATTTATACGCTAAAGCAATACATATTATTTTTGTGGTCTGCTGGATGGCTGGATTATTCTATATGGTGAGATTATTTATCTACCATACTGAAGCCAAAGAGAAGACAAAGATGGAATATGATATTCTCCATAAACAATTTCAGCTTATGGAATCCAAGTTATGGTGGATTATCACGACTCCAGCGATGTATATAACAGTACTCGCCGGATTAACGATGTTATACCTAGCGCCCGGGCTTTTATCAGCGCCATGGATGCATGTGAAGCTCGCTTTTGTGCTGGCCCTGATAAGTTACCACTTCATCTGTCAAAAGATGATGTTGAAGTTAGCGAAGGAAACCTTAACATGGACTTCTACACAGCTGAGGTTATGGAATGAACTGTCTACAGTAATTTTATTTTCCATAGTGTTTGCCGTGGTTTTAAAATCAGCAGTCAACTGGATATATGGAGTTATTGGGATTGTAGGTCTTTCGGTAATGTTAATGATTGCCGTCAAGATATATAAGAAATATAGAAAAAGCCAAGGTTAACCTTGGCTTTTTTTTATATTCCTAAACAGATATATTTTAATTCCATATACTCGCTTAATCCATGTGCAGAGCCTTCTCTGCCGACACCAGATTCTTTGACGCCTCCAAAAGGAGCTGCGGCATTAGAAATCAATCCCGTATTTACGCCTACCATTCCGGCTTCTAGCTGTTCAGAAACGCGAATAATTCGCGCCATATTCTGACTATAGAAATAGGCTGCTAAACCAAATTCAGTCTGATTAGCTTTTTGTAAGACCTCTTCCTCGGTTTTAAAGCTAAATAAAGCACATACAGGTCCAAAGGTTTCCTCCTTTGCGATTAAAGCATGATCAGGTACATTCGAAAGCACCGTAGGTTCAAAGAATAAACCTTGAATATGCTTTCCTCCAGCCTGGATATCTGCTCCTTTATCTACAGCATCCTGTACATGAGCTTGAACCTTATCCAAGCCTTTTTGATTAATTAATGGACCGATTTGAACGCCTTTATCTAAGCCATTTCCAATTTTTAATGCTTTGACGGCAGTAGCTATTTTCTCAGAAAACTCCGCGTATACCTGTTCATGAATATAAAATCGATTAATGGATACACAGGTCTGTCCAGAATTTCTAAACTTTCCAGCCATTGCCCCTTGTACTGCTGCATCGATATCGGCATCTTCAAAAACGATAAAAGGGGCATTGCCTCCTAATTCCATCGATACTTTCTTTACGGTAGAAGCAGCCTGTTGCATTAAGGTCTTTCCTACGCCTGTAGATCCTGTAAAGGAAATCTTGCGAACTCTATCGCTGCTGGCTAAGCAGCTGCCAATGGCTGCCGCTTGGCTCGAGGGGATTACATTAAATACTCCAGCAGGGACTCCCGCTTCGGCGGCTAGTTGTGCCAAAGCAATTGCCGTTAGAGGGGTTTGAGAAGCGGGCTTTAAGACTCGATAAAAGAATTTCCATAATCCACCTCTGTCAGGGAGTCTGTCAAGGACTTTCCCGATTCTATAGTCATTAATTCAGCAAGTTCTTTTTTATTTTTAAGGACTAGGCTATACCATGCTTTTAAGATTTGTGCACGTTCTGTTGCAGGTTTATCTTTCCAGCTTTGTCCGGCCTTTTCTGCAATTTCCAAAGCTTCTTCACATTCCTGTACCGACAGGTCAGCGATAGGACTGATGATTTCCCCGGTAGCAGGATTATATAAGTTAAAAGTATGTTTACTTGTATAGAATTCCCCGTTAATAAAGGCTTCTGATCTGATAAATTTATTCATAGCTATTTACTTTTTATATTAACAATTGAACTTTGCTGAAGTTTTAAAGAAAGCGTTTCCGTTCTGCTTCCGTGGGTATTCTGCAGCTATCTGATTGACCAAACCATTGGTATCTTCTTTTGGCTATCTGGTCGTAGGCCCAATCTCGAATGCCTTTAGGCAGTATAAAGCCTAGAGCGGCAACTGCATACAGGCCACCTAAATCTTTGGCTATATAAAGTACTGCAGAACTTTTTGTATAGATTTTCCCTTGGCGTGAATATAAGATGGAATCTACCTGATTATGGAGTTTCAGGAGTATCTCTGTGCCTAGGGGAGATTGTAAGCTGCAAAAATGGAACATCTGTTTTTTATCTTTTTCCAATAGGAAATTTACAGCTTTATTACACATATTACATATGCCATCAAAAACTACGATATTTAATTGGGATACTTCCATATTGCATTTGCATTATTGATATCCGCTTGGAATATCTATCTAGGAATGAAAAAGGCTGTATTACTACAGCCTTTTCTATTTATAAATTCTTCATAATGGTATGACCCATTCGATCTCTTTTTGTTTTTAAGTAAGTTTCATTGTAGGGGTTGGATTCAATTTCAATACCTACATTTTCAACAATCTCTAAACCATAGCCGATTAATCCAGCCCGTTTAGAAGGATTATTGGACATTAAGCGCATTTTTGTCACGCCAAGCTTTCTTAGGATTTGTGCACCTACGCCATAATCTCTTAAATCTGCTTTAAAGCCTAATTGCGTATTGGCATCTACTGTATCTACGCCATTTTCTTGCAATTTGTAGGCATGTAACTTATTGATTAGTCCGATACCTCGGCCTTCTTGATCCATATATACAATTACGCCTTTACCTTCTTGTTGGATCATTTCCATTGCTTTATGTAACTGAGGTCCACAATCACAACGGCAAGAACCAAAGATATCTCCAGTGACACAAGAGCTATGTACACGAACTAAAATCGGCTCATCTTCCGTCCATTCTCCTTTATGAAGTGCAATATGTTGCTCTCCGGAGTTTTTCTGCGTGAAGGCTGTTAATTTAAATTCCCCATATTCTGTCGGCATATCTACCGTAACTTCTTCGGTAATTAAGGAGTCATGTTTTAAGCGATATTCAATTAAATCTTCGATAGAGATAATTTTTAAATCGAATTTTTTAGCGACTTCCAATAATTCAGGAAGGCGAGCCATCTCTCCATCTTCTTTTAATATTTCTACTAATACACCTGCGGGTTCGAAACCTGCTAAGCGCGCTAAGTCTACGGTAGCTTCCGTATGACCAGTTCTACGTAATACGCCACCATCTTTAGCAATTAAAGGGAAGATATGACCTGGGCGGCCTAATTCTTCCGGA
This sequence comes from Sphingobacterium sp., assembly GCA_036786125.1. Taxonomy (GTDB): domain Bacteria; phylum Bacteroidota; class Bacteroidia; order Sphingobacteriales; family Sphingobacteriaceae; genus Sphingobacterium. The sequence goes on along the minus strand of DAIQRP010000061.1, from coordinate 2,211 downwards.
CGAATATTAGGGTCAATTAATGCTTTAATTGTTTTGGAACGATCAGAAGCAGAAATTCCTGTAGTACAGCCGTAACCTTGTAAATCTACTGATACCGTAAAGTTCGTTTCATATACAGCCGTATTTTGAGGAACCATTAAACCTAAGTTTAATAATTCACTACGCTCACGTGTAATTGGAGCACATACTAATCCACGACCATGCGTTGCCATAAAGTTGATAATTTCTGGGCTGGCATTTTCTGCTGCAGTTACAAAGTCACCTTCATTTTCACGATCTTCATCGTCTACCACAATAATTACTTTTCCGGCTTTTATATCCGCGATTGCTTCTTCAATCGTGTTTAATCTAATATCCATTGCTGTTGAATCTATTTGCATACAAAATTAGCGTACTTTATGCTTTTAAGTATAATGTAATAGTCATAATATTACGCTTTAATGTTATCCTTGGTTTTGTTCGTTTTAAGTTTATTTTTTATCCAGTTCAACGCATTTTGAGCCTTGATTTTATATTGGTCAATATCAAATAATGCAGAGTCTGATGTTGATTTATACGTTAAAAATATAGCTAATGGCGTTAATACAATAATAGCCATCCACATCCCTAATACTGGAGATAAGGAGTCATCTTTCGCCGACTTCTCCGCCACGGTAGAGATAATATGAAATATTAAAAAGAATATAATCGCTACAACAACGGGTAATCCCAATCCACCCTTACGGATAATTGCGCCCAATGGGGCTCCGATGCCAAAGAGTAGGAGACAAGATATCGCTAATGTAAATTTACGATGCCATTCCAGTCTATAGCGTATATCTTTATCCTTATATAATTTATAATCTGGAAGTTTGTTCGTAATGGCATCCTGAATATAACGGACTTGTCCCAAAGCATTGCTCGTCACAATCTGTCTATCTTGTGCCGGTACCACATCCTGCAGAAAATCTTTAAAAGGCTTTGCAGCAATCTGTATTTTGGGTTTTAAGCTATCCGCTTCGGGAAAGAAATATGGAGAATTGATATTATAAAAATTCTTCACATCCCCATACAGACTACTTCTTACTGAATCCAACTGTGTGCTATTGGAGTCCGTATATATTTTAAGCTGACGTAAATTCAACATAGCATGATTACTCTTGAATAAGTTTTCATCCGTACGTTTCATCTGAAATGCTTCCATATCAAATTTCTGCTCCGTCTCTTTAAATTTAAAGCGTGTGAATTGCTGTCTAGGATCGTAAGTCTTAGAATTATTCGCTCGGGAATCTTCATACCGTATACCGTCTTTTAGTTTTAAAATCATAAAACTATTGTCCAAAGAATTGTAGATAAACCCTTCTTTCGCTAATAGGACGGAATTTGCTGAATTACCAGATTTATGATCGTAGATCATTAAATTATAGAGAATTTTTCCATCTTTACTCTTGCTTTTAGCACGGATGGAATAGCCAGGGATGGTATTATTAAAGACTCCAGGTTTAATTAAAAAATCGGCTTTTTTGGTACGCACATCATACAGCAGGGAATTCATCTTTAAATTTACTACCGGCAGGATATAATCCGAGAATAAAAAAGAGGAGAGACTAAAAAATCCAACTAGGATAAATAGGGGAGTCATTGCTTTACGCAAAGATACACCTGCAGCTTTAATGGCAACCAACTCATAACTTTCCCCCAGATTTCCAAAAGTCATAATGGAAGAAAGGAGCATGGATAATGGCATAGCCATAGAAATCTGTACGGCAGCTTGATATCCAATTAATTGGAGGATCACATACCATTCAAATCCTTTCCCTATTAAATCATCAATATATTTAAATAGAAAAAGCATTATAAGAACAAACATCACAATAAAGAAAGTAACGATGAATGGTCTTATAAAAGATTGTAATATTAAAAGGTGAATCTTTTTCATTCGTATAGCTCACATTTCCCCAGAGCGACTCTGGGTTTTCGTAAGCAAAGATAATGTTTTATTTAAGCACCTATAGCACTTTGTAGATATTCTATAGAATTATCCCATATCTTTTTTCTATCGTCTAGATTATCCTCTTTCGCGAAATCGGTAATCGTTAAAGCGACATCATTGGTCAGTTCATCCTGAACGATTTCCAACTCGAAGAAATAGGGTTCATCTTCAGTCCATTTATAGCGCAAGGATTTATTTTCTTTGACTCCGACGAGTTTTGCTTTATGAACTTCATCATC
>DAIQRP010000060.1:11759-16046 GCA_036786125.1 Sphingobacterium sp. | reverse complement strand
ACCAACTGAGCTATAGGAGCGGTTTTTTTAAGTCTTTCTACCGGCGTTATGCCGTTTTGACGATGCAAATATTGATATTTGTATTGAGATTTCAAAATTTTTCTATGCAAAAAATTAAAAATATTATTCTGGATTATGGGGATGTGATCTTTATGATCGACTTTTTAAAAGCTCAAGAAGCTTTTATCGCATTGGGTATCAAAAATGTAGATAAATTCTTTGCTCATTCTGGGCATTCAAAACTTTTTGATGATTTTGAGTGCGGAAAAATCTCCGCTGCGGAGTTTAGAGATGGAATTCGAGAAGCTACTTCGAGAAAAGACCTCAAAGATGAAGAAATTGATGCTGCATGGAATGCATTATTAATTGGAGTTCCTGAGGGAAATCATGAAATTTTACTCCAACTCAAAGAAAAGTATCGTTTATTTCTATTGAGTAATAATAATGAAATCCATTATAAATGGATTATGGAATATTTAAATACAGCATACCAACTTCAGGATAATTCTGCTTTCTTTGAAAAGGATTATTACTCCCATCTCATGGGCTTACGTAAACCCAATAGAGAGATTTTTGAATATGTTCTTCAAAAGCATGATTTAAAGGTGGAGGAGACCTTATTTATCGATGATAGCCCACAGCATCTGCAGACGGCAGCTTTATTAGGCCTACAGACAGAGTTATTAACCAAGCCTGATACCTTAGCGGCACTTATCAAGCGGAAGGCATTGCTATAATTAAATCTTTTTGAAAATATAATTTCGATTTCCCAATTTTAAATGTACCTTTGCAACACAAAAATTAAAAGGCTGCGAAAGGAGGTATATTAGAAGCATGATTATCGTAAATGTAAAAGAAGGAGAATCTTTAGATAGAGCATTAAAACGTTTCAAGAAGAAATTCGAGAAAACTGGAGTTTTAAGAGAACTACGTTCACGCCAGGCATACGAGAAAACTTCTGTTACTCGTCGTATCCAAGTGAAAAAAGCGATCTACAAACAATCTTTAAATCAAGACACTAACGTGTAACTTTAAAGATTCTATTATAAAAAGGGAAAAAGTAATACTTTTTCCCTTTTTTTTGTGCCTTATTTTTTTGTATATTCACAAAAAGGACAACGGAAATTATGCTGCAGGATCAATTTACTAATTATCTTAAATACGAAAAAAGATATTCCAACTTGACACTCGAAGCCTATGCCCATGAAGTATCATCCTTAATCACGTTCCTTGAAAAAGAAAAAGTTGCTGTCGATGCATTTACTTATAAAGATGCTCGCGATTATTTCGCTTGGCAATCTCAGCTGGGTAAGACCGCGACAACCGTCAATCGGTCGATTTCTGCCCTGCGTACCTACTATAAGTTTCTGCTACGTGAAGGACAAGTGAAAGCAAATCCTATTGTGCTTATAAAAGCATTAAAGACAGCGAAGAAGTTGCCCGTAGTTGTGGAAAAAGATAAACTTGTCGGACTTTTAGATCAGATGGGAGTCGGAGAGGAGGTTTCCTTTGAAGAACAACGCGATAAAATGGTTATTGAACTCTTATTTGGTACAGGAATTCGTCTGGCCGAGTTATTGCATATTCAAGAAAGAGATATCGATGTATACAATAAATTAATACATATATTCGGGAAACGGAATAAAGAACGATTAATCCCGATTAATCAAACCCTATTAGAAGAACTTAAAAAATATATCACAGCAAAGAATAATCTATTAGTTTATAATAAAACGAATTTTTTAATCGTTACCAAAGAAGGTAAACCAGCCTATGCGAAGCTTATTTACCGGATTGTAAAAAAGCAGCTGGAGCTGATTTCCACACAAAAGAAGAAAAGCCCCCATATCCTGCGCCATACGTTTGCTACGGCCTTATTGGATAATGGAGCTGACCTCAATGCCATAAAAGAATTGTTGGGCCATGCGAACCTTGCTGCAACGCAGGTATATACGCATAACTCAGCAGAACGTTTGAAATCAATTTATAAACAAGCTCATCCAAAAGCTTAAAAAAAAGGAGGAAAAATGAACATGACAGTGCAATCTATCCGATTTGATGCCGATCAAAAACTTATTGATTTTATCAATAAAAAAGCAGGTAAGTTAAACCAATTTTTTGATCAGATTATAGGAGCTGAATGTTATCTGCGTTTGGAAAATGTAGACGATGAATCGAATAAAATCGTGGAGTTTAAGCTCAATATCCCCGGATCTCAATTGTTCTCAAAAGCACAAGCAAAGAGTTTTGAAGAAGCAACAGACCTTGCCGTAGAATCCTTACGCCGACAGATTAATAAACATAAAACTAAAACCAGGACAAACGCAAGTAATCATAAAGAAATTCTATCCCAAGAGGAGGAAATTTAACAAAAAGGCCAGGTTTTTTAAAACTGGCCTTTTTTTATACAAAAATGTAATTCTTATTTGGACTGATTGTAAATAATGATTACTTTCGTGTCGTATTAACGAAATAGATATGATTTGTCCATTAGCTCAGGTTGAAGAAGTATTTGCTACAGCACAAGGTGCGGTCTACCAATGTAGCCGTAAGAACTGTTATTTCTTAGACTTTATGAACAATACCACCGCTTTTAAAATTAATGACTTCTTTAGTTTTAAAAGACAAATCGATCTGATTGATGTAGAAGAGATGTTATCTAACCCTTCTCGTTCTGCTGACTTTGAAGTAGTCATGCCTTTTCGTACCGAGCGCTGCTACATTCTTTCTGTTCAAGATATTTTAAACCTTCGCGAAATTTTAGATGGAGCTAAGTTTATGATTCAATTGAACTCCGAAATTAATTCTTACTTTAGAAAACCCGCTTTATACTTCGCTTAGATTTATAATCATTCTTAATAATTTATCTTAAATCATACTGATTCTAAATAGTTTAGCGATATAGTAGGCTAATTTAGACTGAATTTGTATTGCAGATTTTTTATACAAAAATCCAATCTTTGATATATCTTTGTATTATCAAATATGCGGCACAATTGTTGCATTAGGTAATACACATAAGTTTTAAATTAAAAATATTATGAAAGATTTATTGAAATTAAAATCTTCTATCTCTGAAGATATCCAAAATATATTAAATGCTCAGGTAAAAGTTGAAGCACATTCATCAGCTTTATACTTAGCTATGTCTTCATGGTGTGATGATCAAGGTTATGACTTCTCGTCTACTTTCTTCGCTAACCAAGCTAATGAAGAGCGTGAGCATATGTTAAAATTATTTAACTATATCAATACACGTGGTGGACGTGCTATCTCTCCTGAAGTGGTAGGTATTCCTCAAGACTTCGAATCTTTACGTTCTATCTTCGAGCAGACTTTAGAGCAAGAAATGTTTGTCACTGAGCAATTTAATAATATTGCAGACAGATGTATGAAAGCTAAAGATTATGTGACTTTCAACTTTGTACAATGGTTCTTAGAAGAGCAAGTAGAAGAAGAATATGTAGCTAGAAGAATCTTAGAATTATTTGATGTTATCGGTGAAGAGGGTGTAGGCCGTTGGGAAATCGATAAACACGTAAATAAAATTGCGTATTCTGGCGAATAATTAAAACAAACATAAGCAAAATAAAGCGACTAAAATTATCAGTAATTTTAGTCGCTTTTTTTATACCTTAATTATTGATTTTACGTTAATAAAATGATAGGAATACTAAAATTTTGATTAAATTGAGAAAGGTTATCTTTTAAGTATCCAACATTAATATTTGCAGCAGTTAATCTATATATCGCTCCTGTTTTGTGTACTTTTTCCTCTTGAGTCTCAAGCTCAATTGAAGAAAAAGGAGGTATACGGTTTTGTCGTTGATGTAGAAGGTATTCCCATGAAAGGGGTTAATGTCAGACTGACTAGTTCTGTAGACACCATGCTATTATCGACTTCAAAGACAGGGTATTATATGTTTAGGGAGGTGCGTGGAATCAATATTAAAGTCACCTATTCCATGTTGGGCTACCAGATTTTGGAGAAATCATATCCCGCATATGATCAGGCTGAAAAGATTCAGGTCCCTGCCGTAGTGCTTCGACAGCAATCGTCCCTATTAAAAGAAATTCTAATCTCTAAAGTCGCCCCCATAGTTTTTAAGGAAGATACGATTCAGTATAATATGGCGGCCTATACCTTTAGACCGCGATCATTGGTTGAAGATGCCTTAAAGCAACTTCCCAATATTCAAGTCTCTAGAGATGGTTCGGTATATGCCTATGGAAAGCAGATTTCATTTGTGCAAGTCGATGGAAAGAAATTTTTCGGAGGGGATGTCT
>DAIQRP010000060.1:5732-11748 GCA_036786125.1 Sphingobacterium sp. | reverse complement strand
ATGCCGGAGCTAAAGGTACCGTAGGAGGAGCCCCTTCAGAGAAGATTATTAATATCGTTTTAAAAGAAGACAAAAAGAAAATAACCTTTGGACAAGCTACCGGAGGTGTCGGATCGAAGGATAGATACCTAGGTTCCGTGGGGCTAAATAAATTTAATGATGGTCAAGAATTATCCGTCTTAGGTTCTATAAATAATACCAATACAAGTTTGTTCACTTTTGGAGCTCCTTCGGGAGGGGAGAGGGAGCGTTCTTCTGGAGAGCTGTCCGACTTTGCTGATCCGACAGATGGCTATAATAAAATCACTTCTTTTGGGGCGAGTTTTTCGGATAATATTACTGATAAGACGAGCATTAGTGGACGTTATACCTTTTTAAATAAAAAGAATACGACCATAGGAAATTCGTTTCTGCAATCGGTATATGTAAATTCATCGATTTTTAACTGGGATGAATATAAGATTTCTACCAATGAGCAGAGTCATATTATGAATTGGCAGATTGAAAGTAAATTTAATCAACGTGATGTACTTAAAATCTCCCCAAAAATTAGCTATAGCCGTTCCGATATTATTAATAATAGAGACAAAAGAATAAAAAATAGAACGATGACCACAGAAGGAAACTACCTTTCTGATGGAAGAGCAGAAACGCCGAACATGGGCATAGATGTTTTTTATGTTAAATACTTCAAAAAAGAAGGGCGTAAGTTTGTGTCCAACCTGTCTGCAGGATTTAATGATATTACAAAATCTGAACGTATTACTGATCGAAACCGTTGGATAGATTCCTCAGGACAGAAGCCCGTTATTACACAGACACTTATCGATCAGGATATTCGGAATAGAAATACAAATAAACAGGCTAAATTCTCTGCTTCCTTTATCGAACCGACAGACTATAAAGGAATTTTAGAAGTGAATTATGACTATGAAATCAATCAGATTAATTCCAATAGATCCGTGAATGATATGGTTATGGAGCCGGAGCTTATGCGAGCAATTGATTCTTTGGGCGTACGTTATAATTATATCTATTCTGCTAATCGTGTAGGAATTAATTATCAAATAGAAACGATTCCCAAATTAAAATTTAATTTGGGTTTTGCCGTACAGCCTATGACGCTTTCCGGGCGCACCTTTGATCATTTAATTAAAACCTCTTATGATAATGTCAATCTGGTGCCTACCCTAGGTTTACGTTGGAGGATAAATAACGATACCGATCTGTCAGTAGATTATATAGGTAAAAATAATCAACCTAGCTTCTATCAGATTCAACCGATTTTAGATAACTCAAACTCCCAATATATAGTTATTGGAAATCCGGATATTAAAGCGGAATTTGCCAATCGTATTTCAACAAAATTTAGAAAGTCTATTGTTTCTAAAGGACAGTATTTTGAAGCGGATTTAGCTTTAAATTTAGTGAAAGATAAGATTGTAACGGAGAAGACCGTGATGCCAAATTCTACCATTCAGCAGACGACTTTTACCAATACCTCAGGCTATTATGATATCAAGAGTTATTACCTGTTTAATTCTCCATTTTTTAGTGATTATTTACAGTTAAATCTAACCGGAAATTTCAATTATTATAATAACGTTTCCTTTGTTAATGCACGGAAGAATTACGGTAATTTATTGATGTACTCTCAATCTGTACAATTGAGATATATGTTTGACGATTACTTTGAAACGGAATTAAATGGAAATTATACCTTAAATTATGCGAGTTATGACTGGCCATTTTCTAATAAAGTTACAGCCGAATCGTATGTATTAAGCTGGGCTGGAAAGGGCTATTTAGGGAATCAATGGACTGTAGGCATGGAGGTCTCCCAACGATTTAATAAAGGTTATACCTATTCTGGAATGAATATCAATCCGACGATTATTAATGCTTATGTAGAATATACTTTTTTAGCTAATAATCGGGCGATGTTAAGACTCCAAGGATTTGATTTAATGAATCAAAATACAGGGATTTCCAGAGAAGTTATTGGCAATGAAATTTTAGATATTCAGAATAATAGACTGTCTAGATATTTTATGATGTCCCTGAATATTAGATTGCAGAAGTACCCTAAAAAATAAATATGAAAGCTGTTATTATCACGCAATATGGCGCAGCAGAATATCTGCAGATTCAACATAGGGAGAAGCCTGAAATCAAAGCCGATGAGGTTTTGATCGAGGTATATGCCGCAGGGATAAATCGCCCTGATTTATTCCAACGTAAAGGGAATTACCCAGCCCCGGCTGGCGTACCTGCAGATATTCCAGGATTGGAAGTTGCTGGTATAATTTCTGCCATTGGCCCTCAGGTTACCGAATGGAAAGTTGGGGATGCTGTCTGTGCACTGGTTGCTGGAGCAGGTTATGCGAACTATGTCCAAGTACATCAAAGCCATTGTATAGCTATTCCTGAGGGATATAGCATGGAGGAAGCTGCCTGTATTCCGGAAACGGTATTTACAGTATATAGTAATGTTTTTATGCGCGCAGGTCTCCAATCTGGGCAAAGCTTATTGGTATATGGAGGATCAGGGGGTATTGGCTCTACCGCTATACAGATGGCTAAAATTGCAGGAGCTCGCGTTCTGACCCTGGCTGGATCAGCAGATAAAGTAGCCTTCTGTAAGCAGCTGGGTGCCGACCGCGTGATTAATTATAAGCAGGAAGATATAGAAACTGCCTTTGAAGCGGAGAAGATTCAGGTTATCTTGGATAGCATCGGAGGGAACTATTTTCCAATAAATATGAAACTTCTGCAAGAGGATGGACATCTGGTTTATATCAATGCGACTTCCGGAGCTCAGGTAGCATTAAATATTTTTCAATTAATGCAGAAGCGTATTCATCTTAGCGGCTCTACTTTACGCGGTAGGGATATTACTTTTAAGGCTGAGGTCAGAAATCAGCTGCTCGCTTTTAATCAGCAATACAATTTCTTTAAACAATTTAAACCGGCAATTTTCAACGTATTCGATTGGACGGAGGTGGTCTCTGCACATAAGCTGTTGGAAGAAGGAGATTTTATGGGCAAACTCGTTTTGCAAATTAAAAAATCCTAAAAATATAAATCCAAATGATCATGCTAAATACTTTTAGCATTGCAGAAATAAAAATTTATTAAGATATTAGGTTTACAATTGAAATCTATTGTCTATGATAAAATTTTTTAAAATCTGCGCAATTGCTTGTCTGTTTAGTACTAAGCTACAAGCTCAGCAAGTGGATCAGGTGACCAATCCTGTTTCCTTTGTGAATACCTTAATCGGAACGCAGTCCACTTATTTTCTATCGAGTGGCAATACCTATCCTGCAATAGCTTTACCCTGGGGAATGAATTTTTGGTCTCCACAGACGGGAAAGATGGGGGACGGATGGATGTATACCTATACTGCGGAAAAACTAAGAGGTTTTAAACAAACACATCAGCCCTCTCCATGGATGAATGATTATGGGCAGTTTTCCATAATGCCAACCACAGGGAAAAGAGAGTTCGATGAAAATAAAAGAGCTTCTTACTTTTCTCATAAAGCTGAGGTGGCTAAACCGCATTACTATTCAGCATATCTAGCGGATTATGATACCCAAGTAGAAATTACTCCCACAGCACGTGCAGCTTATTTCAGAATTACCTATCCCAAGACCAATCAGGCTTATTTAACCATTGATGCTTTTGATAAAGGCTCCATGGTGGAAGTGCGCCCGAGGGAACAACAGATTATTGGATATAGCACCAAAAACTCTGGTGGAGTTCCGGATAATTTTAAAAATTACTTTGTCCTTTCTTTTGATAGACCTTTTGCAAATATCGCCACCTTTGCAGATTCAATATTAACAGATGACCGTTATCTTGTAAGTGCCGATCATGTAGGTGCGATTGTGGGATTCCAAATGGCTCAAGCCGGAGAGCAGGTTTTGGTGAAAGTAGCTTCTTCATTTATCTCTATAGAGCAGGCAGAATTAAACTTAAAGGAATTAGATGGTTTAAATTTTGATGACCGGGTGAAAGCAGGGGAAAAAGTATGGAATGAACAATTGGGCCGTGTGGCGGTAGAAGGAGGACATATCGATCAGATACGTACATTCTATTCTTGTCTATATCGCTCTTTACTATTCCCTCGTATGTTCCATGAAATTAATGCTGCAGGTGAAGTCGTGCATTATAGCCCCTATAATGGAAAAGTATTACCCGGATATATGTTTACCGATACGGGCTTCTGGGATACGTTTAGAGCTTTATTTCCATTTTTGAATTTAGTATATCCAGAAATTGCTGCTCAGATGCAGGCTGGTTTGGCTAATGCTTATCGGGAGGGGGGATGGTTACCGGAATGGGCAAGTCCAGGGTACCGTAATATTATGGTCGGTAATAATTCAGCTTCTGTCGTTGCCGATGCCTATATTAAAGGCGTACAGTCTAAAGATATTGAACTATTGTATGAAGCAGTTATAAAAGGCGCGAATAATGAAGGACCGATAACTGCTGTAGCACGTGCTGGAGCTCCATATTATACCAAACTGGGCTATGTACCTTCGGATGTAAAAATTCATGAACATGCGGCGCGTTCTTTAGAATATGCGTATGATGACTTTGCGATCTATCAGTTGGCGAAAAAGTTAAATAAACCACAGGCAGAGATAGATTTATATAAATCTCGGGCGATGAACTACCAAAAATTATTTGATCCTGCTACGGGATTAATGCGCGGTAAAAAACAAGATGGCAGTTTCCAAACGCCTTTTAACCCGTTTAAATGGGGAGATGCATTTACCGAAGGGAATAGCTGGCATTATTCCTGGTCCGTATTTCAAGATGTGGAAGGCTTAGCGAAATTATTAGGTGGTCATCAAGCTATGGAGATAAAATTAGATTCTGTATTCTCCTTACCTCCAATTTTTGATGATTCTTATTATGGATTTCCAATCCATGAGATTCGCGAAATGCAGATCGCAAATATGGGTCAGTATGCGCATGGAAATCAACCCATCCAACATATGCCTTATCTGTATAATTTTGTAGGAGCACCGTGGAAAGCACAATATTGGATACGTCAGACTATGAACAGAATGTATACACCAAATCCTGATGGCTATTGTGGTGATGAGGATAATGGTCAGACTTCTGCATGGTATGTTTTCTCTGCCTTAGGGTTCTATCCGGTTACCCCGGCTACTGATGAATATATTATCGGTACTCCCTTATTTAAGAAAGTAACTTTAAACCTTCCGAATGGGAAGAAAGTACGCATTCAATCCCCGAATAACTCGGCCGACAATTTTTATATTAAGTCGATGAAGTTAAATGGTAAAAATTATACCAAGAATTATATTAAACATGAAGATTTAGTAAAAGGCTCTACCTTATCTTTTGATATGGCTGCAGAACCCGCTAAAAATCGCGGCGTTTCCAAAGGAGATCTCCCTTACTCGCTCAGTTTAGAACAGTAAAATCAATTTCAAGGTCTTAGCTTGCTAAGACCTTTTTTTGTAAATAAGCTTTTTGATAAGCCAGCGGCGTACTTCCCATCTGCTGCTTAAAATATTTATGAAAGGACACCAAATTTTGAAAGCCCGATTCAAAACAAATCTGCTTCATATTAAGTTCATTTTCCAATAGCAGTTTACAGGCATGTCCTATCCGTATTTCAATAATAAATTGCATTAAAGTCTTTCCGGTATTTTTCTTAAAATATCTACAGAAGGAGTTTTCCGTCATCTTAGCCCGCTCTGCAAGCTCCCATAACTTTATTTGCTTTGTAAAATTTTTCGATATAAAATCAATACATTCGGCCATACGTAAATCGTCTGAAATATGATTTTGTGCAGCATATTCGGCGGAACTTAAGACAGAATATGCCTTCGGTTTGCAGAGCTCTTCCAATATCGATAGCAGCTGGATTATGCGGGCTGTACCCGAGCTCTGCTCTAACTGATTAATTAAATCGATAAGCTTCTCCTTCACAGATTCTTGTATAAGTAAACCTCTTTTAGCTTTTACAAAT
>DAIQRP010000060.1:1807-5722 GCA_036786125.1 Sphingobacterium sp. | reverse complement strand
CGGAAGCTGCATAAAATAGTCGCCTAAAAACTGTGCTTTAAAATGTAAGACATGAATATCCGCCAATTCCATATGTGGGCTCTGAACATACTGCTGATCGAAAAGCCAATAATGAGAAAGATTGGAACCTACAAGTACCATATCTCCAGAGGAAAATGGAGCAATATGATCCCCTATAAACTGTGTCCCAGAACCGGTTTTAAAATAGATAAATTCCAGCTCTTCATGATAATGCCATTTATTGTGATTCTGAGGCTCCCGATCATGCCTGTAGGTAAAAGACTGGACCACAGAAGAATTGATTTTTAATAACTGAGGTTTCATAATGTAGGTATGCTGGTTTTCCTAATAAATATATGCAAAAAATTAAAAAATAGGAGGGCTCTACAGGTAAAATAGTTTAGTAATCAGGTAAAATTCTACAATTAAAACCTCTTTTTTAGACTTATATTAGCTAGACCAATTAAAACCTTTTATGACCAAAAATAAAACATATAGCCTGGCTATAGTTTTGATCACTTCCCTATTTTTTCTATGGGGATTTGCTCATAACCTCAATCCGATTTTAATTCCTCATTTGAAGAAAGCCTGTCAGCTAAGTAACTTTCAATCTTCTTTAGTAGACTCCGCTTTTTTTATTGCCTACTTTGCTGTAGCAATTCCAGCAGGGCTTTTTATGAAGAGATTTGGATATCAGATGGGGATCGTATCAGGTTTAATTCTATTTGCTCTAGGCGCCTTTTTATTTATCCCTGCAGCCAATTCCAGGACTTTTGAATTTTTTCTCATAGCCCTCTTTGTTATTGCCTCGGGTCTGACCTTTTTGGAAACTGCGGCGAACCCCTATATGACGGTTTTAGGCTCACCTGAAACAGCTACGCAGCGCTTGAATTTCGCCCAATCTTTTAATGGCTTAGCTTCTACCTTAGCACCTTTTATAGGAGGACATGTGATTCTTTCGGGAATCTCCCTGACTGCAGAAGAGCAGGCGGCTATGAGTCCCCAAGCTTTAGATATTTATCTCCAAGGAGAGGCGGATGCTGTAAAGTTGCCTTACCTGCTGATTGGCATAGTCGTGCTCCTGGTCGCGGCATTACTTTATCGGATGCCTTTACCTGAAATTCAAGAGGAGCAGCAAGAGTCATTGGTTTTGGAAAATGGTAAGCTCCCGAAAGTATCCTTATGGAAATCAAAGAATTTTATCTTCGGAGTTTCTGCTTTATTTTTTTATGTAGGTGCGCAGGTTGGGGTAGTCGCATTTTTCATCCGATTTTCTGAAGAGGTGGCCGGATTAAATGAAAAAAGTGCGGCCAACTTTCTGGCTGTAGCCCTATTGGGCTTTATGATAGGCCGATTTGTAGGCACTTTCCTGATGCGTTATATCCGTCCGGCACAGCTTCTCGCAAGTTTTGCTTTTCTATCTGTCTTGGCTACGCTTTTGGCCATGAACCTTCAGGGGATGTATGCTATATATGCCTTAATCCTCGTAGAATTTCTAAAGTCTATTATGTTTCCTACTATATTTTCTTTGGCTATAGCTGGTTTGGGAGCTCAGACTAAACAGGCTTCTTCCATATTAATTATGGCTATAGTGGGGGGAGCAGTAAGTCCTCCGCTCATGGGCGTTATTATAGATTACAGCTCCTTGCAGATGGCTTATATGGTACCGATGATTTGTTTTATTGTGGTCTTCTTTTTTGCTCTTTCTCATCTAAAATACTCGAAATGAAAAGATATGTACTTGCCCTGGATTTAATTCCTGACCCAGAAAAGATTGCGGCATATGAAAAATGGCATACAGGCGTTTGGCCCGAAATTAAAACCTCCATACAGGATGCTGGAGTACAGCATATGCAAATCTATCGCTTCTCCAATCGCTTGATGATGATTATGGAGGTAGACGATACTTTTTCCTTTCGACAGAAGGCGGAAGCTGATGCTCAGGATCCCAAGGTGCAGGAGTGGGAAGCGCTGATGTCGATATACCAGCAGCAAATTCCGGGGACTAAAGCTGGAGAAAAATGGGTGCTTATGGATAAAATTTTTGATCTTAAATAATAATGGAAAAGCAATTATTCTTACATATACATCCTTCGGATAATGTACTGGTGGCTTTACAAGATTTAGACGCTGGAATGGAGCTTCATTTTGGAGAAGAACGATTTTGCCTCCAAGAAGCTGTGGCTGCCAAACATAAATTTACCATTCAAGATCTGCCCAAAGATGCGGATATTTTGATGTATGGCGTCTTAGTCGGTCGTATTAATGAAAGGCTGCCTAAGGGCTCCTTATTAACGAGTTCCAATCTCAGACATGAAGCCGAGGGATTTACCCTAGGGGAACGTCGCTTAGCCTGGCATAAACCTGATATATCGCGGATTAAAGACCGCAGTTTTCAAGGTTTCCATCGCAGCAATGGTACAGTTGGAACCGCGAACTACTGGCTAGTTATTCCGTTGGTTTTTTGTGAAAATAGAAACGTCAGCATTTTAAAAGATGCCCTGGAAGAGAAACTAGGGTATAAGCTTACTCAGGCTGATTATTCCTTTGAAGTAGACGATTTAATCGACCAATATAAAAAGGGCGCCAGTATAGAGCAGATTCTTGAGCGCGACCTGTCCTCCTCCAGCCCATATACAGATAGCGCTCGCTTATTTGAAAATATAGATGGCATTAAGTTTCTCAATCATGAAATGGGTTGTGGAGGAACACGCATGGATTCGGATGCCTTATGTGGTCTTCTGGCCGGTTATATTGTCCATCCCAATGTTGCTGGGGCTACGGTACTGAGTTTAGGCTGTCAGCATGCTCAAGCGTCTATTCTTAAAAGTGAAATCCTAAAAAGAGATGCGCATTTTGATAAGCCCTTATATATTTTTGAGCAACAGCTCGAAGGAACAGAGTCCCAACTGATGCAAAAATCCTTAAAAGCAACCTTCGCAGGGCTTATGCAAGCGAATGAAAATCAAAGGCGTGCAGCATCCCTAGATAAGCTTTGTATAGGCTTAGAATGTGGAGGTTCTGATGGCTTTTCAGGAATTTCGGCTAATCCTGCCTTAGGCTACCTTTCAGATCTGCTCGTACAGGTTGGAGCTTCCGTTATTTTGGCGGAATTCCCAGAATTATGTGGTGTGGAGCAGGAGCTTTCCGATCGATGTGAAACTCCGGAATTGGCGAATCGTTTTATGCAGCTGATGCGCGATTATAATGCAAAGGCCGAAGCTGAAGGCTCTGGGTTCTATGCTAACCCTTCCCCTGGTAATGTGAGGGATGGCTTAATCACCGATGCTATTAAATCTGCAGGAGCAGCTAAAAAGGGAGGTTCTTCTCCCATTGTCGATGTGCTGGACTATCCGAATATGGTGCACAGACCGGGCTTAAATTTATTATGTACCCCTGGAAATGATGTGGAAAGTACAACTGCAGAAGTAGCTGCCGGAGCTAATATAGTCTTATTTACGACGGGATTGGGTACCCCTACAGGTAATCCCGTCTGCCCTGTGATAAAACTGTCCACGAATACGAAAACTTTTAAAAAAATGCCGGATATTATAGATATCAACTGTGGGACTATTATTGAAGGCAGAGAAAGCATCGAAGAAGCAGCACATCGAATCTTAGATTATGTACTTGCTGTAGCTTCAGGTGAATTAAAAACGAAAGAAAAGACACTCGGCCAAGATGATTTTATCCCATGGCGTAGGGGAGTGTCTTTATAAATCTAATTATATGTCTAAATTATCAGATAAATCGGCAATTATTACAGGCGGAGGTTCCGGAATAGGGCGTGCAATCTCTCTGCTGTTTGCTCAAGAAGGGGCTACCGTACATATCCTAGAGTTAAATGCAGCTGCGGCTACAGATGTAGTTCATGAAATCGAAAGTCTCGGAGGCAAGGCCATAGCCTATTCCTGC
>DAIQRP010000060.1:0-1797 GCA_036786125.1 Sphingobacterium sp. | reverse complement strand
TGAAGTACAGCATATTATCGATCAGATTCCAGAAGTCGATATTTTAGTTAATAATGCAGGTATTGCTCATATTGGAAATTTGGAAAACTGCTCTGTGGAAGATTTTACTCGCGTTTTTGACGTTAATGTTAAAGGTGCATATCATATGCTCTATGCTGTGGTTCCTAAAATGAAGGTTCAAAAGCGTGGAGCGATTCTAAATTTAGCCTCTATTGCTGCGGTGGTAGGTATTCCAGACCGCTTTGCCTATTCCATGAGTAAGGGGGCAATCTCTGCAATGACCCTTTCCATTGCACGCGATTATCTCGATGTAGGTATTCGATGTAATAGTATTTCTCCTGCTCGGGTACATACTCCTTTTGTGGATGGATTTATCGCAAAAAATTATCCGGATCAGCAAGCGGAGGTATTTGCAAAGTTAGCTCAATCCCAACCTATAGGCCGCATGTGTACAGCCGAGGAGGTGGCTAAATTAGCCCTTTTCCTGTGCTCCGACGATGCCTCATTTATAAGCGGTAATGATTATCCTATCGATGGGGGATTTATTAAACTTAATAATTAAACTTACTATAAATTCATAAAAGCTTAAACTATAAAAAGATGAAATTAATACGTTTTGGAGATCCTGGAAAAGAAAAAATAGGCCTGCAGATTGATGGAATTAATTACGATGTATCCGCCTTTGGCGGAGACTATAATGAAGCTTTTTTTGCGGATAATGGCTTAGCCAGATTGGCCGAATTTATGCAGGCAAATCGCAATAATTTAATTCCTGTTGCCGAGGATACCCGATTAGCTGCACCTTTTGCAAGGCCGTCGAAAATTGTATGTATAGGTCTCAATTATAAGGATCATGCCGAGGAAACCGGAGCTCCAATACCATCGGAGCCTGTGATATTTTTAAAATCTACGAGCTCCATAGTAGGTCCTAATGATGAGGTTATGATTCCTAGAGATTCAGTTAAGACCGATTGGGAAGTTGAATTTGGAATTGTCATCGGAAAGAAAGCTTCCTATGTTGAACAGGAGGAAGCATATGATTATATCGCCGGATATGTGCTTCATAATGATGTGTCAGAACGAGAATTTCAGTTGGAGAGAAATGGAACTTGGGATAAGGGTAAAGGCTGCGATACATTTGCTCCTATGGGTCCATTTATGGCAACAAAAGAGGAGATTAAAGATGTACATCAGATCAATCTTTGGTTGAAAATCAATGGACAACTCTATCAAAATGGATCGACTCAGAATCTCATTTTTTCCGTACCTTATATCGTCAGTTATGTCTCGCAGTTTATGACACTGCTTCCTGGAGATGTAATTTCTACGGGTACTCCAGCTGGAGTAGGTTTAGGATTTAATCCGCCAATATATTTAAAGCCGGGAGATTGCATTGAACTTGGAGCAGATGGTTTAGGCGTACAGAAACAAAGAGTAATTGCCTTTAAAAAATAAATCATTAAATACCCCGGATATGAGAATCGATGCACATCAACATTTTTGGAAGTATCATGCACAGCAGCAGCAGTGGATAGATCATCATATGTCGGCCATAAAACGTGATTTTCTACCTGTATCGCTGTACAAGCCGATGAAACGAGGGCGGAAACAGATTTTCTCTTGGATTTGGCTAGACAGTATCCCTTTATAAAAGCTGTAGTAGGTTGGGTGGATATGTTGTCAGCAGAAATAGCGTCCGAATTAGACCGTTATCGCAATCAAGATAGGCTGGTAGGGTTCAGACATGTGATAGAAGCGGAGCCAGATTCGGATTTTTTAATGCAGGATTTATTTTTA
>DAIQRP010000059.1:14735-16424 GCA_036786125.1 Sphingobacterium sp. | reverse complement strand
ATTTTTTGAATATTAAAAAAGAACTGAACACCCCACATGGTAAATTTGGATACTACAGTTTGGCCGCATTAAAGGAACAGGGATATGCGATTGAAAAACTACCTTTTTCCATCCGTATCCTCGTTGAAAATGTCCTTCGAAATTATGATGATTTTGCCGTCACCAAAGAGCATGTCGAGACCATCTTAAACTGGAAACCTAGTCCTTCGGATAAGGAAATTCCATTTAAGCCTGCACGAGTGCTTATGCAAGACTTCACAGGAGTTCCCGCCGTAGTAGATATTGCATCCCTACGTGCTGAAACGGAGCGAAAAGGTAAAAATCCCGACGCTATCAATCCATTAATTCCTGTAGATTTAGTCATAGACCATTCCGTTCAAGTTGATTATTTTGGTACTCAAAATTCATATACACATAATATGCAGGAGGAATATGGGCGTAATAAAGAGCGTTATCAGTTCCTCAAATGGGCACAATCCGCATTTAGCAATTTTAGAGTGGTTCCCCCAGGGATGGGTATCTGCCATCAGGTCAATTTAGAATATCTCTCCAGCTGTGTTATTAAGCGTGACCAAGAGTTATTCCCTGATACACTTATTGGGACGGATAGTCATACCCCTATGGTTAATGGAATTGGTGTTATTGCATGGGGAGCTGGAGGGATTGAAGCTGAAGCTGCAATCTTAGGGCAGCCTGTGTATTTTATAACGCCGGAAGTGATCGGATTACGCCTGCATAATAAACTGCCGCTAGGTTCTACTGCCACAGATTTAGTATTAACTATTGCCGAAGTATTACGTAAATACGGTGTGGTAGGGAAATTCGTAGAAGTTTTTGGTCCCGGCTTGGATTACTTAACCGTCCCTGACCGTGCCACCATAGGAAATATGTCTCCCGAATTTGGATGTACTGTCTCCTACTTCCCTATCGATGATAAAACCCTGGAATATATGCGATTGAGTAATCGTTCAGAAGAGCAGATTGACTTAGTCGAACAATATTGTAAAACCAATATGTTGTGGAGAGAACATGAAGAGCATATTGAATATACCGATGTGATTGATTTAGATCTCTCTTCTATAGAACCTGCCGTAGCAGGGCCTAAGAGACCTCAGGATAAAATCCTGCTAAAAAATTTCCAAAATAGCTTTATAGATATTCTGCATCTTTCGGCCGTAGATATATTAAAACTCAAGAGCAATTAAGCCATTGGTTTGCCGAGGGAGGAAGCTCAAATGTCGTTTTTGCAGAACAACACTCTCCTCCAGAGACTAAAGTGGAATCCAGCTCTGAAGAGCATGGGATGAAGTCCGTAACAATTAGTCTAGGACCGGAGAAATATATGCTTTCCGATGGTGCTATTGTGCTTGCAGCCATTACCTCCTGTACAAATACTTCCAATCCTTTTGTAATGATCGGTGCCGGATTGGTGGCCAAAAAAGCCAGAGAACATGGGCTTTATGTCAAACCCTGGGTTAAAACATCATTGGCTCCAGGCTCTAAAGTCGTCCACGACTACCTGGAACGTGCAGAATTATTACAGCATCTGGAAGCCATGAAATTTAATATTGTAGGATATGGTTGTACTTCGTGTATTGGTAACTCCGGCCCATTACCTCATCATATTGCTCAGGCCATCGATGAGAATGATTTAATTGTAGCCTCTGTACTTTCTGGAAATAGAAATTT
>DAIQRP010000059.1:12207-14725 GCA_036786125.1 Sphingobacterium sp. | reverse complement strand
TGAGGCACGAATTCATCCTCAGGTGAAGATGAATTTTCTGATGTCCCCGATGTTAGTTGTTGCATTTGCTATTGCTGGCCGTGTGGATATTAATCTATTAGATGAGCCCATTAGCTACGATCCTAATCAGGAGCCTGTCTATCTAAAAGATATCTGGCCTTCTGATGACGAAATCAATGAGATTATGAGTGCGGTGCTTTCTCCAGATCAATTTGAGCATAATTATAGTACGATCTTCGATGGAAATGACATTTGGAAGAACTTGGAAGTTCCTAAGGAAAAAGTATATCAATGGGATCCAAACTCCACCTATATTAAAGAAGTTCCTTTTTTCAAAGATCTTCCTGAACATCCTGCTGCCCTGCACGATATCCATCAGGCTAGGGTGCTTTTAAATTTAGGTGATAGTATTACAACCGATCATATCTCCCCTGCCGGTGCATTTAAGGAAACGGTGGAAGCAGGAAAATACCTGCTAGCTCAGGGAGTGAAGAAAGAGGATTTTAACTCCTATGGATCCAGACGTGGAAATGATGAAATTATGATTCGAGGAACTTTTGCCAACGTCCGTATTAAAAACAAGCTGGCTACGCAGGAAGGCGGTTTTACCACCTACTTCCCAGAACAAGAAGAACGTTCCATCTACGCCGCAGCAATGGGATATAAAGAGTTAAATACCCCTTTAATTATTTTAGCTGGAAAAGAATATGGATCGGGTTCATCTCGAGATTGGGCTGCTAAAGGGACATTCCTTTTAGGGGTTAAAGCAGTTATTGCAGAGAGCTACGAACGTATTCACCGCAGTAACTTAGTGGGCATGGGTGTGCTGCCCCTTCAGTTTTTAACAACAGAAAATGCCGATGAGTTAGGGCTTTCGGGAACCGAAGAGTTCACGATTCTAGGTATTGAAAAAGACCTTTCTGTACATAAAAAGTTAGATGTACAAGCGAAAAAATCCAGTGGAGAGCTGATCACTTTTCAAGTATTGGCACGTTTAGATTCCAGTATAGAAATGGAATATTACCGACATGGAGGTATCCTTCAATATGTGCTTCGCCAATTTTTGGAAAAATAAGCAATTGTCATTTTTAAACTATTCAGAGTTCTTAATTTTTTGTAATTTGTAGGATAATAACCTAATCAACTTATGAACAAATTAAGAACTTCTTTTATTATGCTTGCTGGACTCTGTCTTTCCACTAGTATAATTGGCTGTCAGGACCTCGCTCAAAAGCAGGCCTCGGAACAGCCTTCTCTTATCGGAACTTAGAAATTAGTCTCCAATGCCATTACTAAGGATGGAAAAACGAGCTATACTTTTCCAGTGGAAAATGAAGAGATGATAAAGATTATTAACGCCACACACTTCTCCTTTGTTCGTCATGATAGACCTGCCAACTCCGCAGAAAAGTCCGTATTTGTTGCTGGAGCAGGAACTTATACGCGATTAGATAGCAGTTATATCGAACAACTGGATTACTGCTCAGCCAGAGAGTGGGAAGGGCATCGATTTCCATTTACCATTCAAGTTACAGCAGACTCCTTAATCCAATATGGAATAGAAAAAATCGACAGCTTAGATGTACATCAGCAGATTGTAGAGCGCTATGTACGCCTAAAATAAACATATTATAATTATGTTTGTGTTATGAATTCACAGACTGCAGAAAATTACTTAAAAGCTCTATTCAATTTAGAACATGCCGATGGCGAAGTTAGCGTTAATAAACTAAGCTTGCAGCTTGGAATAAAAATGCCTACGGTAAATAGTATGATGAAAAAACTGCTAGAAAAAGGCTTGATTCATTATGAGGCTTATAAGCCAATTCGGCTGACAGAAACTGGAAGAAAAGAAGCTGCCCTAATTATCCGCAAACATCGATTGACAGAGATGTATCTGGTCGAGAAGATGGGCTTTGGCTGGGATGAAGTGCATGAGATTGCCGAACAGATAGAGCATATACAATCTCCGGCATTTTTTGAAAAAATGGATGTATTATTAGGTTTTCCAACCATAGATCCCCATGGTGCTCCTATTCCGGATGCAGAAGGTCATATGGATATTGAAAATTATATCCCTTTAAGTTCCTGTCAGGTCGGACAGCAGGTCATCTTTTCAGCTGTACGTCATAGCTCGGATGAATTTTTAAAATTTCTAACACAGAAACAGATGCAATTGGGGGTTCATATCCACATCCTTTCTATAGATGCTCAAGGAGAATTTATGCATATTGCATATGCCGATACAAACGATGAAAAATGGCTGATGGAGGATTGTGAGAAATTATTGGTACACAGCCAGGCCTAACTATTTTCCCGAAAAAAAAATCCCGAAAGCTAAGCCCTCGGGATTTAAAATATATTCTTATTTTTTCAGTAATTCTTGCACTGCTTTTTCAAGCTGTGGATCTTCACCTTTGAGGAAAGCCTCATAAGGAAGGGGCACGCGAATATCCGGCTCCACCTGTAGGTTTTCCGTCACACGTCCATCAGTACCCACCGTTCCGATCATTGGAAT
>DAIQRP010000059.1:5605-12194 GCA_036786125.1 Sphingobacterium sp. | reverse complement strand
CCGAATACTAAGGTCGGATCGATTTGTGTCTCCCACCATACCGCTGTTCCTGTTCCTGGTACCGGCATACCGATTAATTTGCCCAATCCATTTTGTTTATAAACATAAGGGAAGATAAATGCATCAGAGTAATTGCCTTCAGACATCACTACCGCTGACGGTTTTGTCCAGCGTGTCATCGGCTCTCCTCCCTTAACGATATTACCTTGAGGTGAGAATTTTAAATACTCTTGTCCAGAAAGAAAAGTATTTAAGTCATCATGTAACCAACCGCCACCATTAAAACGGGTATCTACAATTAAGGCTTCTTTATCTCTATTTTCTCCCATAACTTTATCGAACACTTCACGGAAGGAACCATCATTCATTCCTTCGACATGAACATATCCAATCTTACCGTTGGAGATTTTATCTACATAGGCTTTACGCGAAGCAATCCAACGCTTATACATTAAGGAGTTTTCTTCCACCAGACTAATAGGTTTTACAGTCTCTGTAAATGCGGCTCCTGCGGCAGTAGTACCTGCAACTTTAATATATTTTCCTGACTTACGGTTTAATAAAGCTGCCCAGTCTTTCTGATCATTGATTTCTATACCATCAATTTCTTGAATAATAGCTCCAGCAGTAATTTTAGTTTTCGCATTTGCAACGGGACCTCCAGTAATTACATCGGAAACTTTAATTCCTTTGCCGGTATAGGTTTCATCATAAAGCAGACCTAAGGAATCCGTCTGATCAGCATTCGTATACCGAGGGCTAAAGCGGCCTCCGGTATGTGAGCCATTCAGTTCTCCTAATAATTCACTTAACAACTCCTGGAAGTCATGGTTATTATTGATATGAGGTAAGAATTTATTATACGTATCATAATAGCCTTTCCAATCTATGCCGTGTATCGTCGGGTCATAGAATTTCTTCTGCACCTGTAACCAAGCATGATCAAAGATATACTGTCTTTCTGCCGAAAGATTAAGTTCCATCTCCGAACTATTGCTTATTGCTGTGGATTTACCTGTAGCGACTTCAATCTTAGTCAGATTACCACGGTTTGCGACAATTAAAAATTTCTCATCCTTACTTAGGGAGATACCTGAAGGAGAACCACCTAATTTCGCCAAGATCTTAGTTTCCCGCGTACGTGGCTCCGTCTGCCATAGATCATATCCTTTTTCAAACGCAGCGAGATAGAATAACTTACTGCCATCTTTGGTCAATACATAATCAGCTATAGAAGAGCTATTGATGGTCAGACGCACTTCGCGGTCACGCAGGTTTTCTAAATTTATTTTTAAATCCTCGATTTGCTTCGCATCTTTCTTTTTATCTGTACTATCTTTTAGAAGGGCAAATTCATCTTTAGATAAATTGAATTTATCATAATCTTCTTGGTTGAAAAATACAGCTAAGATATCGGTCTCCCGACTTCCTTGATTAGCTAAAGATTTACGTCCATAGCGGGAGCTTTCCCAAGTAATCATCTTACCGCCCATATGCCAACGTGCTCCGGACTCCCCAAAACCTGAATTAATAGGGTAACGAATTTCTCCTGTGCCATCCGCTTTAATTAAAGCTGCATTTTTGTTGGAGAAATATCCTTTGGAGTCATCTACTAACAACCACTTGCTATCTGGAGACCATTCAAATCCCCAATCGCCATCGGCATAAGAGTAATTATGTCCTTTAGGTAAAATTGTCGTCGTCTTTTTAGATTTTAAATCATAAATCTTTAAGATATTACGCTCTTCAATATACGCTATAGATTTTCCATCCGGAGAGTATATTGGCTTAAAATTATCTGTCTTTCCAGTAATTAAAGGCTGTTCAACAAAGACAGTACCTTGGAAGAAATTTCCTTCAGTCGTATCTTTCAGGCGGCTCTCATAAATTCCCCAGCCTGCTGTACCACGCTCAGCAGCATAGATCAGAGACTTTCCATCTGGTGCCCATTGCACCATACGCTCTTGGGAGGCTGTATTGGTGATACGTGTTGTAAAATTCCCTTCTACGGAAGTCACAAAAACTTCGCCACGAGAGATATACGCAATTTCCTTATTGTTCGGGCTTAATACAAACTGGCTTACTTGCCCTGAAAGGCTCGTATTATTTCGGTCTACATCTCCAGCATCAATAGCAATTTGAATAGAAATTTTCTTTGGAGCTTCGCCTTCTTTCATGGTATATACCTGTCCATCTTGAGTAAATGAAATGGTATTATCTTTGGCAATGGAAAGATGTCTGACGGGGTTTTTAGTAAATTTTGTCAACTGCTGATCCGCAATTTTTACTCGCAATCCCTTTTTATATAAATTCTGCGTGCCATCCTTTTCACTTAAGTAGTACACATATTGACCATCTGCAGAATATACCGGCTCCCGATGTTCAATTTCTTCACTGGTGAGCGCTTGATATTGTTTTGTTTTTAGATCATACACCCAAATATCACGTGTTACTGAGGATTTATGGTGTTTTCTCCAAGGGTCTTCATATCCTTTACGATCTTGAAAGACAATGGAATTTCCATCTGGGCTATAGTGAGCATTCTCGACTCCTGCTGCAGAAAGCAAAACGGGGCGTCCCCCCTCTTTAGAAACCTGATATAGGTTTTGAAAAAGGCGGACACTTGGAAACCTCGATGATTCTGCAGTTCCTTGACGGGAGGAGCCAAAGATAACTTGCTTATTATCTATAGAAAAATCATATGGAAAGTCATTCGCCGAGTGATAAGTGAGGCGAGATACCCCTCCTCCATCAATAGACATCGCAAAGACATCGAAATTTCCATAACGATCGTTCGCAAAAGCGATGGTCTTACCATCTTTAGACCATACTGGCATCATAGAATGAGATGAACCTACAGTTAAAGCTTGCGCTTTACCGCCGGTAGCATCTACTTTATAGAGATTTCCTTTATATCCAAAGACTATGGTCTTTGCATCTGGAGAAATAGCAGGATATCGGATCCAAAGGGCTTCTTGTTGCGCCTGCAATTGGGAGATTCCTGAAGCTCCTAATAGCATTAACATTGCGGCTCCTTTAGTCCATCTTTTGGTAAAAGTTGACATAAAGTAATTTTAGAATTTATAAATAGCTAATTTATTAATTTTCTTTAGAAAATAGATATAGGCAATTTGTATTATTCATAATACAAATTGAGGTTAATTTTTGATATTTAGCTCCAGGATAATTCAGCGTTTTATTTTTTATAGGAATGAAGGAAAAAATAATCGGCTATAAAGTAATGAGTTAGTAGAAATCCCCTATTTATCCATTAAAATATTAGGTACAATTCAACTATTTTTCTACCTTTGCAACACTTTAAACAAACAAAGTAAGATTCCGTAGCTCAGCTGGTAGAGCAATACACTTTTAATGTATGGGTCCTGGGTTCGAATCCCAGCGGGATCACAAAAACCTCAACTTTCGTTGAGGTTTTTTTTATATAATCATATTTTTACATGCGTATTTACTTGCCGCTACCTGCAAAAGTTGCTACTCTAACGATATTTGTAGCTTCTATATTAACATTAAATAATTGTAAGACCACGATCATTTCTCCGGAACAAGGGAAAGATCCAAATGAAAAACCTTCAAAACTAGGGTATTTTGAAATCCCTAAAATTGAGAAACCTACATCCAATACCGTATTTGTGCGGGCACAACTTCCTGAAGCTGAAAAGTCAAAAATGAGAAATTACTCCATGCTCTATGACACGGAGTTAAAAGTAGCATATTGGGTAGCTTACCCTTTACATGCCAGCTATTTAGGAAATGCGAAACGCACGGATGCTTGGGCATATGATCCTGAATTTTCGACGAATGAGCAAGCTACTTTATTTTCAGGTTATGGCACTGGATTAGGATATGACCGAGGACATCAGATGCCTAGTGCAGATCGGAATTACTCTACTGCAGGAAATAAAACTACCTTTTATTTTACCAATATGACTCCTCAGGTTTCCAGTTTAAACCAAGGGGTATGGGCAACTTTAGAAACTAAAGTAAGAACATGGACGGCTCAATGTGACACAATGTATGTGGTAACCGGCGCTATGGTTACCTCCCCTACAGATAAGAAAATTAAATATATTCTGGATAATAATAAAAAGAATGTCGCTATCCCGAAATACTATTACAAAGCTTTAGCTATGAAAAAGGGAAATCAGTATTATACCATAGCCTATAAGATGGATAATGAAAAACCAAAATCATCTGCATTCAAGTCCTATCAAATTGATGTCGCTGCATTAGAAGAGATGACCGGTTTTACCTTTTTCCCACAATTAACTAAGGCGCAAAAATCAGAAATCGACAGCAGCATTTGGAAATAGCTATTTCCGATATATTAAAGGCAGTATAATTCTATACTGCCTTTTTTATGGACTTGACTTGGAGAAAGTCTAAGTCTCTGCCCTATATTTAGAAATATCTACTTTGTGTAACTGCTGCTATCGCGCCAAGTAGGATGCAAAACGTTTAGAAAATAATATTTGTACCGTTCCTATGCCTATATACCAGCCCTCCTTAGTAACGGTCTTCCCTGTTGAATTTTCATCTTCCAAAACAAAAGTGAATAGAGATGGAATATAAATTGCCAAAAGCAAGTATCCACAGATAAGAAATGCAAGTTCATAGATAGTATATGGACTTAAGGTTCCTTGTATTATCATATTATGCCGATCCCTTTGATGAAGTTTATAAGATATCCATTTAGCCTTTAATACCAATACCATAGATACTATAATTTTAAGAATAAGCTTCCAATTATACCAACTGAGCTGATCAAATTGATCGATTAATTGGATAAATAATAGGATGCCTATAATTCGTATAAACACTTCTACCAAATCGGATTTACGCATATGAAGCTAAAAAAAGAAATCTCTCCTATTGAAAAATTATTTCATTTTTTTCTGACTCAGGCTTAAGGAATTAACTATTGATATAAAAAATACCACTCTTTTTATTTGTGAGGTATAACACATTTTTATATCTTTGCATCACTTCAAACAAACGAAGTATGATTCCGTAGCTCAGCTGGTAGAGCAATACACTTTTAATGTATGGGTCCTGGGTTCGAATCCCAGCGGGATCACTTAAGAAATAGTGAAAACTACGTAAAAGCTTGCAAATCAAAAGATTGCAAGCTTTTTTGTTTTCTAGGAAATCCTAAATTTTGCCGAAAATCGCATAAAAAAAGTAAATAGTGGATGTCGCATATTCTACACGATCAGCAATTTTTCGCATACTTAATGTTAAACAACCTTCTGCGATTATAATAGCTAAGGAGGCTTTTAAGATTTTGTCTCGAATCTCCTTCTTTTCTCTAGCAATTCTTTCTTTACTTCCCATAATATAGAACAATGTAATCAATACCGAACACTGTTCGGTTAAGGTATAAAGAAAAATTTTGTATTTAAAGGCAATTTGAATCTGGCTATTTTTTTTTTAGCTTCATGCTTCAATTAATATCGAATGGGAATTCCTGCATCCCATCTGAATGTTTTTAAAATCTTTTAGCTAATTTTAGCTGTATTAATAATCCGTTAAAAAGATGCATGAATGAGCAAAATATCTCATTCAACATATCCAAATAAAATCATATATCTATGAAAAACGACTTTCTTATCAGCTCAAGAAAACAATTTGAATATTATAAACTCCTTGGAGATAAAACGTTTGATCAACTGACAGATGAACAGCTTTTTATAACGCTGAATGAGGAGAGTAATAGTATAGCCATGATTGTAAAACATCTCCATGGAAATATGCTTTCTCGATGGACTGATTTTTTAACCACAGATGGGGAAAAGGAATGGCGCAATAGAGATGCCGAATTTGAAAATGATATCGCTGACCGTGCAGAACTTTTAGCCAAATGGAATGAGGGTTGGAATTGTCTATTTCAAGCTTTAGATCAAATTCATGAAGTAGATTTAACGAAAGAAATCTTTATTCGAAACCAAGGACATAACATCACAGAAGCTATTAATAGACAATTAGCACATTACCCTTACCATGTCGGCCAAATTGTATTTATTGGAAAATTATTAATCAACCAGAATTGGAAGTCCCTCTCTATTCCCAAAGGAAATTCCAAGGAATATAATGCCCATAAATTCGCACAAGCCAAACACAGCCAACATTTCACTGATGAGTATATCCATAAAAACACGCAATAGACTGAAAATTTAAATTTTCATGCTTAATAGCTTAAAATAATCTTTCTACCCTCAGTTTTATTATCGTGAAGGAGCTGAAATGCTTGGAGCAGATTTTTAACTTGCAGACCTTGGAATTCTATGAGCTGTTGTAGTTTCCAATTTCCTGCGGTTATTAATCTGGATACATGTCTTAGTATCTCACCATATTTATAGTGCAGCTCTGGTTCCGCATATCGGGAAATATTCATTATTGAAGCTGCTTTCTGAAATAATATATACGAAGCCTCTTCCGTTCTAAAATTAGTGATATCAACAAATATCCCTTCCCTTTTTAACATCTGTGCAGCTACTTCAGTTATCTCAAAACCGACGCAATCGATAACAATATCGAAATTGCTATGTATAGCTGATAATGAACTCATAAT
>DAIQRP010000059.1:0-5595 GCA_036786125.1 Sphingobacterium sp. | reverse complement strand
CCAAGAATTAAAATCTTTGAATCCTTAGCTTGAGTGCTTAATCGCTCGGCGGCCTGCCAGGCCGTTGCATAGGCAATCGGAAGAGTCGCTGCCTCGGAATAACTCATATGAGCAGGTTTAGGAGCGACAATTTCCTCGGCAACGACAACATATTCTGCAAATGCGCCATTGCTTCCCATACTTCCTAAAACTAAAAAAACCTCATCCCCGAGTTGAAAATTTTTAACCTCTGCTCCTACCTGTTCGACGACACCAGCAATTTCTCGACCTAAAATATCGGAGTTAAGCATACGTCTTTCATTTTTACCTTCATAGATCTGCAGGTCGATTGGATTTACTGCCGCAGCCTTTATTTTTATTAAGAGCTGATCCGCCTGGGTAATTTCGGGCTTTTTATAGCTTGCGCTATCTATCAATTGAACAATCTCATTATTTTCTTGTAATAATATCGCTTTCATCTTTGCTATTTTTGTAAATTTAATGCTGCTAATACTAGCGGTCAATAGTACTTACCTGAAGGAAAGTAGGAACTAGAAATTCCAGCAATAGAAAAAATAATACTATGGGAACGATAAAAATCAATAATATAGAAAAAGAAGCCAGCTGTGAAGAAGAACTTAGAGCCATGAGAGACTGCTTTTTTGTATTGGGGGGAAAATGGAGATTGCAAATCATTCGCTATTTATCCAACCGAGAGGATCAGTCATTAAATTTCACAAAAATTCAAAACGACTTAAATATATCTCCAAAAGTATTAAGTACCGAATTAAATATGCTGCAAATCAATGCTATGGTTTTAAGAAAGGAAACTACAGAAAAAATGCCTCAGGTTTTATACCAAATTACGGCTTATGGCAAACAATCACTTCCATTAATAGAAGCGATTGTTCAATGGGGATTAGATCATCGGACTAAAATATTAAGACTTTAGTATCTTTTATTCCACTTCAAAAATAGCTTGGATCTCTACCGCAGTATTAACCGGCAGTGAGGAAGCTCCAAGTGTTCCTCTAGCATGTTTTCCTCGTTCTCCGAAAATATCTACACTTAAATCTGAAGCTGGATTCATAAGCACAGCATGATTCGAATAATGTTCGGGGGTATTAAAAATACCGGTCAACTGCACACATTTTTTAACCTTATTTAAGTCGCCACCCACAGCATTTTTTAAAACTGCAATGACATTTAACATGGTCTGTCTACTCGCCTCCTTGGCTTGCTCTTCCGTCAAATCCACAGTTATCTTTCCTGGATATAAAATATGTCCATCTAAAAGGGCCACCTGATTGATAAAAACAAGATTTCCTGTTCTAGAGAATGCTGTATAATTTCCTACTGGTGCGGGAGCCTGAGGCAAAACAATATGTTTTTCTTTTAATATGCTATGGATATCTTCTTTTGGAGGAATAGTAATGCTCTGATTTTTTGCAAAAGTTCCTTTTAAAGCTTGACTTACCTGAGCAAATTTCTCGCCTTGAAGAAAAGCCACTTTTCTTTCGGATTCAGAAGGTCTAGATACGGATTTCCAAGCGTTCAGACTTGTAGCACCCAATACCGAGTTGCCTTGAGCAACCGATCGATCCAGCTGCTCTGTACCCCGAATTCCGTTGGACATAAGTATCATGCCATGTACCGCTAGGCTATTCCAAAAGGATTGTAGTGCTAAATCATTCCCTGCTCCACTCCCTGCAGACATAAAAACCATGGCAGGCATACCTTCCAACGCATGGGTAGACCATAAATCCACCGTTTGCGCAAGGAATGCACTCATGGCAGTACTGATATTCCCAAAATAAACGGGAGACCCAAAGGCTATACCATCATATGAACTGAGCTCTCCCACCTGAGCTACAGGAATATCCTTTAGTTCGGATAGATTCGAAGCTTGAACCAGTTTTATCGTGGCTACGGCATCTGAGTTATGCTCAATGCCTTGGGCAACTTCCTTAGCTAATTGATAGGTTCCACCATGATCCGAATGGATGAGAACTAAGATATGTGTTTTATTATCCTGTGCCATAACCGTAAATTGTAGTGAAAATAGAAGTGAAATTGTCAACACTAATAAACAGATTGTCTTTCTCATTGTCAAGTTTTTTTATTTACTTTTACAAAGGTAGAGCTTCGGTTTCTATATAAATTGCCAAAAAGTATATCCCAAACGCAATGATTAAATGTGGTCTTAAAGAAATCAAGGAAGGAGAATTCACCGATGATATGGAAACTGTAGCCTATATTTGGCAGGAAGAAAAGTGGAAACATGATCCCTATCTACATCGTCATTCCCGCTATCAGCTTACTTTAGTCCAAGATGGATATCAATACTTTCATATCGAGCAGAAGATTTATTTTGTTCCACAATATCATGTTATCTGTATTCCCTCAGCTATTGCACACCGCATCACATCAGATTCCGAAAATATACGATTAACGGCCTTACTTTTTAAAGATAGCCCTGCGACCGAATTTTACCAGAAAGTTCATGTATTTCGAGCTCCTGCAGTATTAATAGAGATGATTAATTATGCGAGCAAATGGAATCAGGATTTAACAGATGATGCCTCAAAAATCAGTTTTCTCAACGCTATATTAGATAATCTACCCGAATTATATAAAGAGAATAGCAATTTAGAAATACCCATACCTACCGACGAACGCTTAATTCCGATATGCCATCATATTAATACACATTATAAATATGATTTTAAATTGGATGAATATGCGGAGATGGCGAATATGTCCATTCGCAATTTGCAACGCATCTTCAAATTGGAGACTGGATTAAGTATTCAGAAATATGTGCAAGTGACGCGGATTTTAAAGAGTATAGAACTGATCGATAAAAATAAATTTACGCTGACAGAAGTCGCTTATCAGGTTGGATACCATAGTTTGTCCGCTTTCTTATCTTCCTATAAGTCCCTTATGCAGGCCAGCCCGAAATAAATATCGGGTTCAAAAAAAAGGCCAAATTGGCCTGTTGATATAATTTATCCCGCGGTTCCTATAATATCTTCTTCTCCTATCTACCTAAAAGATACTTTCGTAGAAAATTTGAAAAATGAGAAGATCATTACCCTTTGTATTATTTTTTGTTTCCCTATCGACTGTATCAGTAGCCCAGAAGAAATGGACGTTATCCGGTACACTTACGGATGTCTCTACAGGAGAGACATTAATTGGCGCTGCCGTCCGCTTACAGGAACTTCCACAATCCGGAAGTTCAAGCAATGCCTATGGATTTTATTCTTTAGCCGCTCCTGAAGGCCGCTATATAGTCATCGGATCATATATAGGCTATCAAACTTATACCGATACCCTTACTTTAACAAAAGATCAAAACTTACATATTGCTTTACGATCACAAACGGCTTTAGAAGAGGTTGTAGTTTCTGTAAATAGAAGAAATAATAAGAATGTGTCCTCCCCACAGATGGGTATGGAGAAGTTAAATATGACTCAAATCAATCAACTACCCGTTGTTTTGGGCGAACAAGATGTGCTTAAAAGTATAACCTTAATGCCTGGAATAAAAACCTCAGGTGAAGGAAATACTGGATTCTATGTTCGCGGTGGAGGTTCAGACCAAAATTTAATTCTCTTAGATGAAGCGACCGTATATAATGCCTCACATCTTTTAGGTTTCTTTTCCACCTTTAACTCCGATGCAATTAAGGATGTCAGCATCTTCAAAGGAGGAATGCCCGCAGAGTATGGCGGTAGGTTATCTTCGGTATTAGATGTGAAGATGAATGATGGAAATAATAAAAAGCTAACAGTTCAGGGAGGAATAGGAATGATTGCTTCTCGGATTAAAGTCGAAGGTCCTATCGTAAAAGACAAAGGATCTTTTATGATTTCTGCACGTAGAACCTATGCTGATTTATTTTTAAAGGCCTCCTCGGATACGACCATCAATAAAAGCACTTTATTTTTCTACGATATCAATGCAAAAGCCAATTATCGATTTAATGATAAAAACGCCATTTTCCTTTCCGGATATTTTGGAAAAGATGTGCTGGGCCTACAAGATATCTTTGGTACAAATTGGGGAAATGCAACAGGTACCCTTCGATTTAATCATGTATTTAGCAATAAACTATTTTCCAATACCTCATTGATATATAGCAACTACAATTATGTCATTGAAGGACTAGACCGAAATGATGGTTTTAAAGCCACATCAAAGATTATGGACTGGAATGTCAAGCAGGATTTCCAATATTATCCAGTGTATAACCATAGCATAAAATTTGGTCTACAAGGCACACGTCATGATATTGCTCCCGGAGATATCACCACAACAGCCAGTTCCAGCTTTAATAATACGCATGTAGAACACCGCTATGGATATGAAATGGCCGCTTATATAGGTGACGAATGGAAGGTCAATAGTAAGCTGAGCATGATGTATGGACTACGTTTAAGTTCTATGTTATTAGTAGGTCCAGGAACATATTCTAGCTATAATAATGCCGGTCAAATCATCGAATCTAAAAAATATAATTCGGAGGAAGTGGTGAAAAATTATCTGAATCTAGAACCTCGTTTTAGCATGAGTTATCTCTTAAATGAAGAACAATCAATTAAGGCTTCATACAATCGGAATACCCAGAACATACATCTGTTAACAAACTCGACAAGTTCTAGTCCTACAGATTTATATGTGATGAGTAGCCCAAATATTAAACCTGAAATTGCCGACCAGTTTTCTGCTGGCTATTTTAGAAACTTTAATAATAATAGCTATGAGTTCTCTACCGAGTTATACTATAAAAACCTACAGAATCAAATCGATTATAAAGATGGAGCACAACTTTTAGTCAATCAAGATATTGAATCTCAATTATTATATGGAGTAGGTCGCGCCTATGGAGCTGAATTTTTCTTAAAGAAAAAATATGGCAAATTAAATGGTTGGATTGGATACACGCTTTCTAAAACAGAGCGTAAATTTGATGAAATCAATGCTGGAAACTATTTTCCATCGACACATGATAGAACACATGATCTATCCATAGTTGCTATCTATAAATTCAACGATCAGTGGACATTCTCGAGTAATTTCGTCTATGGCACAGGAAAAGCGGTAACCTACCCTACCGGCAAATATGAAATCGGAGGAAATACCAGCTATTCTTATTCTTCTAGAAATGCCTACCGTCAGCCCTCAAGTCATCGGTTAGATATTGCCGCTACTTTTGAAGGTAAGCCAGGTAAATACTATACCTCAAGCTGGACTTTTGGAATCTATAATGTATATGCTAATAAGGATCCATATAGAATTACTTTCAGAGATAGCAAAAAGGTGCCTAATGCTACAGAAGCTGTTCAGACAAGCATCTTCGGCGTGCCAATCCCATCCATAACATGGAATTTTAAGTTTTAAGTATAACAGGAAGAATCATGAAAAAATTTATAAAATACCCTTTAACACTTGCTTTTTTAAGCCTTCTATTAACCGCTTGCGATAAAGTGATCGACATTAAAGTTGATGATGAAATCGGCAAGCTGGTTATCGAAGGTCAGATCAATGATATCGATTTAGAGCAAAAGATTAAATTAAGCAAAAATGTATCTTTTTCTGCGGAAAAT